>NZ_JABMCX010000580.1 GCF_013179505.1 Paenarthrobacter sp. CM16
CGATTGAAGTCTGGCCGCTTCTCGAATTGATAGGCTTCGCATTTGAGTAGGGTCTGGATGAATGTAGTAGTGGCCATCCTTAGCGATGTGCGAAACTACTGTGGATGAAGGCCGTTCCCAAACCTGCACTTTAAACCGGTCAGCGAAGGACTTCTTTTCACTCCGGGCACTCCGATGATTCGGGGTTAAGGCGTTAGAAAAATCGCTCAAAACCGGCGAACGTCCGTACTTTAGGGCGAACGAGGAAGCGAAGAAATAGCGCTGCAGATCGGAAGTCATGTGCCCTCTAGATACATGCCCTGCGAAACCACCCAACAGCGGGTCCTCGATCCACTCTCGGTAAGTGGCCGCTGAGTCACTGACCCTTTGTACACGAGGATTTGCATAAATGAAGCCCCTGCTCAGCGGGCCTGGGTCACCAAGGTACGCAAGCGGGGATATGTCGTCGTCAGTCAAAGACTCGTTAGCTGCGGCACGAACAGCCGCCCAATTCTCTGGTGAATCGACGTCCTTGGAGATGCGAGATCTGATAGACGGCATATCGTGGATGGCGTCGCGAACTGTTACTTGCGTCTGAGCCCGCTCAAGAATGTCTGGCTCTAGGCCGATGTCTTTTCGCACCCCCAGAAGAATCACCCGATGCCGTTGTTGCGGCACGCCAAAGTCTTCCGCCCGAATAACAAAGTCACTCGGTTGCAGCTTTTCAGGAGACCCTTCCTTCGTCAACGAATAGATTTCATACTCAGCGTCTCCTCCAGCATTGCGGAGGTCTTCAAGGATGCGCACGAACATCGGCTGCCCACCGTGGGTGGACGAAAGAAGGCCCTTCACGTTCTCCATGACAAACACGGAG
>NZ_JABMCX010000581.1 GCF_013179505.1 Paenarthrobacter sp. CM16
GTTGTGGGGCCTGTTTTGCGTGCTTGGTGTGGGTTTTGGGGTGTTTTGCGGGCCCCGCAACGTGAGGGTTGGTGGGTTGTGGGGCCTGTTTTGCGTGCTTGGTGTGGGTTTTGGGGCGTTTTGCGGGCCCCACAACGTGAGGGTTGGTGGGTTGTGGCCTAGCCCGCGGCGGTTTCCAAGCGTCGGAGTGCCGCCGCCCGGCCCTTGTGCCCGCGTCGTTCGTCGTAGGCAATGGACAGGCCCAGAACCACCATCATGACCAGCATGCAGATGGGCACGGATGCCCCGGCTGCGGCCAGGGCAATACTGGACGCCAAACCCAGCACCACCAGTGTGGAGCTCCACAGGTGTTCCCGGTCCATGCCGAGCAGGATCCCGTACAACGTGCTGAGCGAGACTTTGAACAGAATGATGGGGATGGCGATGGAGGCCACCGCGGCGGCTGCGGGAATATGGGTTTCGTGATCAATGAAATAGGCGGCAACATGCAGTCCGGCACCTGTGGCGGCAATGGCTGCGAAGACCGGCATGTGCCCGTAGCCGAACACCCATGAACGGTGCCGTTGGACGTGCAGTGCCGGGCCTGAGGGCAGGATGAAGTAGATCCACCACATGGCGAAGGCCAGCCCTGTCCCGCTCAATCCAACCAAGGCTGCATCCATGGACCATTGGTGCGTGGCCACAATGGCACGCAGGGTTTCAATGGCGCCAATCAAGCATTCACCCAAGGCAATGATGGCCAGGAGTCCGTACCTTTCCGCGATGTGATGCGCATGCCACGGGGTTCGGATGTTCCGTTCTGCGAAGTACGGGGCCGCCATTTCCATGACGAACAGTGGAGCTGCCATGA
>NZ_JABMCX010000582.1 GCF_013179505.1 Paenarthrobacter sp. CM16
GGCCGACGTCAGGAAACGGTTTGTCTCCGCAGCTGACTGGTTGCCTCCAGATGCGGCGGGCTTGCTTCCCGGGATGGTGACAGGCGACACCAGTGCCTTGCCGGAAAGCCTGGAAACGGCCATGAAGACCACGGGAATGACACACCTAACCGCCGTCTCGGGGGCCAACTGCTCCCTTATCCTGGGTGGCTTCATTTTGTTGGCACGGTGCTTCCGGTGGGCGCGCCCGGCAGCTGGGGCATTTGCTGCCTGCGGCCTGTTGGCGTTTGTCATCATGGTAGGGCCGGACCCAAGCGTCTTACGGGCGGCAGTCATGGGGACAGTGGGGCTGGCTGCCCTGACGGGTGGGCTGCGTGGACGGTCCTTGTCCTTCCTCTGCCTTGCCACAACCATCCTGCTGCTGTTGGACCCGGCCATGGCGGCCAACATGGGGTTTCTCCTCTCGGTTCTGGCGACGCTTGGAATTGTGCTGCTTGCGGCGCGCGTTGCGTCATGGATCCCTGCCTGGCTACCAAGGTGGGTGGCTGCCGGGGTTGCCGTGCCGTTGTCTGCGCAGCTGCTGTGTGGTCCGGTGATCGTGGCGCTTCAGCCACAGTTCACGACGTTCGCGCTTATCGCCAACGTGGCGGCGGGTCCTTTGGTGGCTCCGGTGACTATTTTGGGGACGATCGCCGTGCCTCTGACCACAGCTCTGCCCTGGCTCGCGGTGGTGCCCATCGCTGTTGCGGGGACCTGCGCTGGATTGGTGGCGGGAGTGGCAAGGTTTTTTGCCGGCTTACCGGGAGCTGCATTGCCGTGGGCCGAGGGCCCGGTGGGAG
>NZ_JABMCX010000583.1 GCF_013179505.1 Paenarthrobacter sp. CM16
CCGGCGAAAAATCGGGTTCCGACCTCGCCGATTTGAAAGGCCACACCGGCCCGGTGGAGATCAACCTGACGCTTGAGAACCTCACGGTCAAACCACAGACCATCCAGTACGATGCCGCCGGCCAGGCCCGTTCTGACACGGCCCTGGTGGGCGCCCCGCTGACAATCGCCGCGTCTACCAAGCTTCCCGGCATCCGGGCGGACGACGTAACACCCGGCTCGGGCGACGGCACCACGGGTACCAACGGAGTCCTGAGCAGTACTGAAGACGGTGCCACCGTAGTCCAGTGGGCCACCGTCCTGGCTCCCCCGCGTTCCGGCGCCAGCACCACGCTGCGTCTCGCCGTCGACGTGAAGGACTTCCAGGTCCCCGAATTCGATGTCGCCGTCCAGCCGGGCCTCAATACAGACCTCAGTGCCAACGGTGTCCTTGCCAGCGCCTTCTCCTCCGGAACAGGCTCGGAGATGGAGTTGCAGCGCCGCACCATTTCGCTGGTCTCTGATGTCAACACCGTCCTGGCGAAAGCGGGATCCACCATCACCGATGTCCGTCGGAACCTCCAGGCAACCTCGCAGACCCTGGGCGCGAAAACAGCCGGTGAACTGCGGGACAACTCCAAGGCCCTTGCCGCGACGATGTCGGACCTGAAGCAGCAACTGCAGGTTCTCGGCTCTGACCTGGAGTCTTCAACCACGGCCACCCAGTCCACCACCATGTCGCAGCTGAAACTGACGGTCTCCGCGGTGGATGCGATGCTGGGCGACACTTCCGCCACACCGCCGGTCACCCCCATATCAGGCGACGG
>NZ_JABMCX010000584.1 GCF_013179505.1 Paenarthrobacter sp. CM16
GCCATTGCGGAGGCGCATCACCTGCCTGCGGGCGTGGTGATGGAACTCCTCGAGGAACGGGTTGTGGCGCTGACCGCCGACCTTGACTTCCTGCTCAGCGCCGAAACCGTTGTGACGGCAAAGGGTTTGGACCGCAAGTACTGGATAGACATCACGTATCAACAAGCAATGCGCCGAACGGAGATCGCGTGGATCCGCGGCCTCCTGGAGGAGTTGGGCTCCGGGCGACTGCCCTGGGATGAACCCCGGCCAACTCCCGCCGAACTTTCACACAAGCCAAAGGAAGCCCTTGGAAAACGTAGCTAAGCCGTGGCCGGCGCTCTGGTCACTGGTGGTGGGGTTCTTCATGATCCTTATCGACACCACCATTGTGTCCGTGGCGAACCCGCGGATCATGGAGGGCCTCAATACCGATATCAACGCCGTCATCTGGGTCACCAGCGCCTATTTGCTGGCCTACGCCGTGCCCCTGCTCATTACCGGAAGGTTGGGGGACCGGTTCGGACCGAAGAACCTGTACCTGATCGGCTTGGTGGTCTTCACCCTTGCGTCGTTGTGGTGCGGCCTGTCCGGTGACGTCACCATGTTGATCGCCGCACGTGTCCTCCAAGGCCTGGGTGCAGCCATGATGACGCCCCAGACCATGGCCGTCATCACCCGCATCTTCCCTCCGGACCGCCGCGGTGCCGCCATGGGACTGTGGGGCGCTACCGCGGGCATGGCCGTCCTTGTTGGCCCTATCCTGGGCGGAGTCCTGGTGGACAGCCTTGGTTGGGAATGGATCTTCTTCGTCA
>NZ_JABMCX010000585.1 GCF_013179505.1 Paenarthrobacter sp. CM16
GCTGGAGCGGGTCTTTGGGGTTTGGGCGATGGTTCCGTTGACGTTCATGTCAGGTTCGCCGATACGGTGGCACCCACGGTTACGCTTGGCGGGTGGAGCAGCTCTACGCGATTTCTGCGTGCATAATTCTTGGTTGTTTGGCCGTTTTTCAGGTGGCCCTGGTGGCTGGCGCGCCCCTTGGGCGGTTCGCCTGGGGTGGGCAGCACGATGTCCTGCCGCAGAAGCTCAGGGTAGGCAGCGTGGTCTCGGTAGTGCTCTACGCCCTCTTCGGCTAAACGGCGTTGGCCAAGGCGGAGCTGGTACCTGCGCTCATCAGCGAAGGCTTCACCGACGTCTTTATGTGGGTACTTACTGCCTACTTCACCGTGGGCGTGTTCATGAACGCGATCTCCCGGAGCAAGCCTGAGCGCTTTGTCATGACCCCGGTGGCGTTGGTCCTGGCCGTTCTCTTCCTGCTTCTTTCCTTGGGTTGATCCCGAACGCCTTGCGAGACTCCAGTTAACCCCCATGTTGTGCCGGCGCATGGGGGTGTGCTGCCAACTCGGCGGGGGCTAGCAGCGAACCTATGATGAACTGGACTGGCGCCTGATTGGGGGCGCGGAAATGAGGCTCTTTCGATGTTCGCCGTCCCGGCACCCCCGGTGCGCCACCAGCAGCTGCTTGTTACGATCTTCGGCCTCTACGGCCGGAACGCGGGAGACGCCTTGCCGGTCTCTGCGCTGATCTCCATGCTGGGCTCCCTCGGCTACGATGCTCCGGGTGTGCGGTCCTCGGTCTCCAGGCTCAAAGC
>NZ_JABMCX010000586.1 GCF_013179505.1 Paenarthrobacter sp. CM16
AGGACTGGGCTGCCCGGGCGCGGCGGGAGGAACGTGGTGTTCCTGAGCCAAAGATGGGCAAGAGGCCGGTGCAGGTTGACTTCGGCTGGCCGCCACCACGAATGCGGGGACGGGGAGACGCTTCTCGTCTGTGAGCGTCAGCGATTGATGCGGTTGCTGATCGAGGGTTATCGGCACAAGCGCACAGGTGGAACACTGCCAGAGGGGTCAATACGGGCCTTCATCGTGCTGTTGTGAAGACGGTCCAGAGCGAGCCGGCAACGAACATGGCTCCCATCAGCATGTAGATGAATCCCATGCCTTTGATGGTCGGTAGGTCAGCAATCGTGAAACCGTCCGGGGCGATGTTCTTGCTTTCCCTATAAAGACGGGACCACGTTGTGGCGGTGTTCCTGATGTCCCTGAAAATGCAGAATCCCAGAGAAAACACTGACACTCCGGCCAAGCTGATGGGGATCAAAACGGCCCAGAACGGCAACTTCAAGGCCGTCAGGATGAACGACAGAATGAAGAACGCAGGAAAACAGAGCATCAGTGCTTTGGCTGGCTGGGGCCACTCGACGTAGATCCGCCGCATGAGTCGAAAGTTTCCGATGATCACTCCTTAGTTCGTCGCCTGGAACTTAGGCAGGCTTTCCGGCGCCAGTACCAGCGCGGAGAAGAAAGCCAGCAGCCCGGAAGCTACGCCCGTTTGGGCTCCGGCAGTTTCGTCCTGCCTGTTTCATAGTGAAGTTCGTCGTTGTTCTGCAGAGTAAACAGCTTGTCGGCGACGACCTGTGACAAGGCT
>NZ_JABMCX010000587.1 GCF_013179505.1 Paenarthrobacter sp. CM16
TATAGGGAGATTTGGCGCCCTTGGTGTGGACGGCAAAATAGTTATCCCCGGTATTCTGCGGCCTTGAAAGGTAGGAGAACATGGTCTGGTAGCTGACCAGGCGCTCGCCTTCGCCCGCGCTGAGGAAGTAAGGGCTCAGCGTTGCGGGCAGGCCGGCGTTTTGCTGCAGTCCCGGCTGGACGCGTTCCACATCCGGGAAAGTGATGCCGAATTCGGCACCGACCTCCGCTTGTTCCCGGCTGGTCAGCGTGTGGCCGGCACGGGCGGGCGGAACGTGTGAGTCGATGGGAGTGCCCACACGCTCGTAGTAGGCCTCTGCCCCGCCGGGTGTCATCCAGTTGAGGAAGCGGGTGTAGTGGCTGGCCATGCGGTAGGCGTGGGGAGTCCCCGGCGGAATGACTACTGAATCTCCGGGTGTCAGGATGCGGCTTTCGCCCGGCAGCCACACGTGCAGGATGCCGTCGAAGACGTACAGCGTTTTATGTTCGATCGCGTGGCTGACAAAGGGCGACTCAGCACCCAGGCCACCGGAAACGTAGGCGGCACTGAAGATGCCGCCCGTGTCTGCCGCCCGGGCGATCACGGTGATGAGTTGGCCGTTGATCTCGTAGCGGGCGCCTTCGCCGGAGGCCATGTAGTAGGGGACAGCTTCGCCCGGGAGCGTGTTGGCCAGGGGAAGTGTTTTGTTGATTTCCTCGACGCTGAGGGACATGTGTTCCTTCTTTCCTTCGTCAGGCTG
>NZ_JABMCX010000588.1 GCF_013179505.1 Paenarthrobacter sp. CM16
GCAGCCTTCACCGCCGCCGGCACCGCCTACGCCACCCACGGCGAACCCCTGGTCCCGATCTACGTGTTCTACTCCATGTTCGGCTTCCAACGCACCGGCGATTCCTTCTGGGCCGCAGCAGACCAAATGACCCGCGGCTTCATCATCGGCGCCACCGCAGGACGGACCACCCTCACCGGCGAAGGACTCCAACACGCCGACGGACACTCCCCCATCCTGGCCTCCACCAACCCCGCCGTGAAAACCTACGACCCCGCCTACGGCTACGAAATCGGCCACATCATCCGCCACGGCCTCGAAGAAATGTACGGCCCCGACACTGACGGCACCGGTGAAGACCGGAACGTGATGTACTACCTCACCGTCTACAACGAACCCATCACCCAACCCGCGGAACCGGAAAACCTGGACATCAACGGGCTCCTCAAAGGCATCTACCGCCTCGCCGAAGCCCCCACCGCGGACGGCACCAACGCAGGGAACCGCCCCACCGCGAACATCCTCGCCTCCGGCGTCTCCGTACCCTGGGCCCTGGAAGCCGCCCGGATCCTCGCCGAAGACTGGGGAGTCACCGCCGAGGTCTGGTCCGTGACCTCCTGGAACGAACTCCGCCGCGACGGACTCGCCGCCGAAGAACACGCCTTCCTGAACCCCGGCCAACCCGCCCGCACCCCGTTCATCACCGAACAACTCGCAAACACCACCGGACCAGTCATCGCAGTCTCGGACTACATGAAAG
>NZ_JABMCX010000589.1 GCF_013179505.1 Paenarthrobacter sp. CM16
CCACTTTTGTCAGCGAGTACGCCCCGGACAAGCGCCGCGGCTACTTTGCCAGCTTCCTTGATATGGGCAGCTACATCGGCTTCGCCCTCGGCGCCGCCCTGGTTTCGGTCCTGCAGCTCACGCTGGGGCAGGCAGCCATGGAGGAATGGGGTTGGAGGATTCCGTTCCTGATCGCCGGTCCGCTGGGCCTCATTGCCGTGTACTTCCGCAGCAAGATCGAGGAATCCCCCCAGTTCCAGGCAACACTGGACGCTCAGGAAGCCTCGGCCAAGGACGCAGCCTCACAGGATGCGGCCGTGGCCAAGGGACCCATAGGCATCATCAAGGCCTACTGGCGCCAGATCGTGCTGGCCATGATCCTGGCAGCTGCAGCCAACACCGTTGGTTACGCACTGACCTCGTACATGCCCACGTACCTCACTGATTCCAAGGGTTACGACCCCGTCCACGGCACCTTGCTGACCATCCCGGTCCTGGTGATCATGGCCGTGTGCATCCCGCTGACCGGTAAGCTTTCGGACCGGATCGGCCGCCGCCCCGTGCTGTGGGTCGGCGCAGGCAGCACCATCGTCTTCTCCATACCGGCGTTCATGCTGATCGGCATTGGCGATATCTGGTCCACGCTGGCCGGCCTTGCCCTGATTGCCTTCCCGGTGACGTTCTACATCGCCAACCTGGCCTCTGCACTGCCGGCACTGTTCCCGACGTCCAGCCGTTACGGCGGAATGGGCATC
>NZ_JABMCX010000059.1 GCF_013179505.1 Paenarthrobacter sp. CM16
AGTCGCCGAGCTTCGCAACCATCGCCGCTGCGATCGCAGCCGCCGGCTTCTACGTGATCACCAGGACCGTGTCCGAGAATGCGCTGTGGGACACCATCACCGCCCTGGGCATGATGATCTGCTTCTACTACGGCATCACGGCGCTGGCCTGCGTCTGGTTCTTCCGGGCGTCGGCATTCAGCGGCGTCCGTCCGTTCTTCTTCAAGTTCCTGGCGCCCCTGCTGGGCGGAGTGATCCTGCTGGTCATGTTCGTGAAGACGGCCATGGACTCGATGGACCCGGAGTACGGTTCCGGCTCCTCCGTTGGTGGTGTGGGCCTGGTGTTCGTACTGGGAATGGGCGTGATCCTGCTCGGCGTGGCGGTCATGCTGGTGATGTACCGGCTGCGTCCGGAGTTCTTCAAAGGCAAGGTCCTGTAGGGCTGCGTCACCTCGGCGAGGGGAGGGCGGCCGTTGGGACGCCGGCAGCCCGCTCGGCCGCGGCCAGGGCTTGGGCAAGACGCTCGACGGCGGCACGGTAGTCAGTCCCGGCTGTCACCTTGCAGTACTCGGCCTCGTGTATGGCCCTCGTCAATGCCGCTGTTTCGGCAGTCCTGACGTCCGTCATTGCCGGGAAATCGATGGTCCGCGCAGGATCCAGCTCATATTGGCGCCACTGCTCCAGAATGTTTTCGTGGCGGGCTGCGTCGTCCGGGAAACCAGCACGACGGCGGGGCTCAGTTGCATGGAGGCGCTCCACTTTGCGGCTGCTCAGCAGGGTTCCGGCCGCAGTAGCGATGCCGACGAAAATCATGATCAGCCCGGCCGGCGACCAATGCACGGCAGGGACGAGGATGGCGGGCGTAATGACCACCAGCCCTCCGAACACGTCCCAGAAGATGCCGTCCGGCTCCGGGCCGCGGCCGTGGGTCAGTTTCCTGTGCAGGACATATGTGGTTGCTGCGGTTGCAAGAACCAGAGCAACACCCCACAGGAGCATCATGGCGGGCATCGGACCACCTCCAGGCGAATTCGCTGCTTTGAATTCAGTATGCGGCAGTGGATGCGTGGGCGCGAGGGGTGGCTCGGAGTGGCCTGCTATTCAGATAGTCAACTCTCGGTAGACTCTGTGGCAGTGGGCAAGAGCCTGCCGCATCGTTAACAAACAAAAGACCCGACTGCAATCGGGTCTTTGTTCAGCGCGATGCGCTCTTTGGTGCGATTCAAGGGCTTACTCCTTGATGCTCACGCCTCTAGAGTATGCCCCTTCGCGGACGGCGTGCAAGCACTACGCCCGCGGTCGCACCCTTCCTCAGTGAGGGGGTGCACCATGTCTCGACGGCGTAATCGTCCCGAGCCTTGGGGCCGCCTGAACTTGCTGGTCAATCTTTCACGCCTTGCGTGGGAGATAGTCCGCTCGTTCTGGCACCTGAAACCCTAATGGGTTGGCGACGGTCGCGGGGGCTTGTCCGCGGCCGTCGTCGCAGGGGCGGCGCGGTCAGGTTGTCAGGCCCGGGGCGTAGCCTAGGCAGCATGAGACTGAAAATGTGCAGCATCCACGTCAAGGACCCCGCAGCGGCCCACGTTTTCTACACGGAGACCCTGGGCTTCGAGACCCTGATGGCCATGCCCGAGTACAACTTGTTCATCATCAAGGATCCGGGTGCGGACAACGGCAGTTCACCGGGTTTGCTGCTGGAACCCAGCGACAACCCCATCGCATCCAACTACATGAACGCCCTGCATGAGTCCGGTTTGGCCGCGATCACCTTCGGCGTGCCCGACGTCCAGGCTGAGTACGAGCGCTTGGTTGCCGCCGGTGTGACCTTCCAAGGCGAACCCTCCGAGGATCCCTCAGGCGTCAGCGCAGTCTTCGACGACGGTTGCGGAAACTTCATTCAGCTTCACCAGGACTGAGCTTAAACAGTTGTGGCCGGGACCCGTTGATCCTGGCCACAACCTGCTAAGACTTACGCGTGATCGCGCTTGGAAGTCTTCGGGGCATCGCGTTTTGCAGCAGCATTGTCCCGGGCTTCCTTGGTGGCTGCCTTCTTGGCGGCCTCGTCCTTGACGCGCTGCGCCTCGGACCGGACAGCCGCGTGCGTGGCGCGCTCGGTGACCAGCCACTGCGGCGGAGCCTGCAGCAGCTCGGTGATTTCCGCCGTCGTGAGCGCATCCTCGACACCACCGCGGGCGAGGCCGCTGATGGAGATGTTGAGCTTCTGGGCCACTACCGGGCGCGGGTGCGGGCCGTTGCGGCGCAGTTCGACGAGCCACTCCGGCGGGTTGGCCTGGAGTTCGGCGTATTCTTCGCGGGAGATGGACGAATCCTGGAACTCCTGGGGTGTCGCGGGCAGGTAGATACCGAGTTTCTTGGCAACTGTTGCCGGCTTCATGGACTGGGAGTTCGAGGACGTCATGCTTCAAGGGTATCTGGCCGGTACTGTGAGTGTGTGCCAGACGCTGAAGAATCCGCTGAAACAACCGAACCCCTAGCCGGTCTCCGCTTCGCCTATGTTGCCGGTGTGACTCCTGGGAAATGGATCCGGCGGTGGGAAGAACGGATGCCCAACTTCCCGTTGCACTCATTCATGTCCGACGACGCCGCCCAGGTTTCGGTTTTGCGTGACGGTTCCGCAGACCTCAGCTTCGTTCGGTTGCCCGTGGACCGCGAAGGTTTGAACGTCATCCCTTTGTATGAAGAGCAGCCTGTGGTTGTGGCTCCGAAGGGGCATGAGATCTCGGTGTTTGAGGAAGTCGCACTGGACGACCTCGCCGAGGAGAATTTCCTGGATATTGATGAGATGGGCGGGCCGGACATGGCCCTCCAGGTGGTCGCCTCCGGGGCCGGACTGGCGATCCTGCCCATGTCCGTTGCGCGGCACCTGAACGTAAAAGACACGGTCATGCGGCGCCTGACGGGTGCGCCCGGCACGCAAATTGGCTTGGCTTGGCTGGTTGGAACTGACAGCCCGGTGATCGAAGAATTCATCGGGATCGTGCGTGGGCGGACAGCGCAGAGCTCGCGCCAGCCGTCAGCGCAGCAGGAGAAACCCAAGAAGGAGCCCAAGCCTGACCGGCGCGGTGGGGGCCCCAAGAAGCCCGCGGTCGCGCAGCGCTACGCACCGAACCCGGACAAAGGCCGTGGCAAGGGCTCACGCAAAAAGGGCAAACGCTGACGCTCCTGCCCGGTTAGATCACTCCGCCGTGACGCTCCTGCCCGGTTGGTGGGGAAATTGATGCGTTTCTGCGCCCAAGTAGCGGGAATTTGGCGCATTTGGGGTGACCAACTGGGGAGGAGCGCTGACTACTCGCCGTGGATGGCGGTTTGCTGCTGTTCTGAACGGTTGAGGTAGGCAAGGAGAAGGTCCCCGGCGCGCTCAAGCTCGCCCGCTTCCAATGCGGAGCAGATCTGCTCATTTTCCTTCAGCCAGTCACTGTAGAAGTGGGCATTCATGGTGGCCTTGTGAAAGTAGAGGCGCATCTCGGCCAGGATCTGCGCCATGATCGTGTTCAGCCTGTTGCTCTCAGCGAGGGCGACTATGGCGCCGTGAAAATGCTGGTTGGCGCTGCCCAGGCCTTCGTTGTCGTTGGCCGAGGCCGCGCGCTGGCCTTCCTCGACGGCGGCCCTGACGGCGGCGATGCGCTCCGGAGAGCCGCCGGCCCGGATTGAGCTGACCTCGATGGCGCGACGAACCGTATAAACATCGTGGATGTCGCCGGCTTCAAGGGTTGCTACAAAAACGCCCTTGTTGGGCTGGCGAAGAAGAAGCCGCTCAGCGGCCAGCTCGGCGAAAGCTTCGCGGACAGTGTTGCGGGAGACGCCCAAATCCTCGGCGATAGTGGCTTCGGTCAGCTTGGCCCCCGGCACCAGGAAGCCCTCAGCCAGTTGGTAGCGCAGTTCTTCTGCGACTCTCTCCGCCACGGAGGGGACCCTCATACGGACCCTCGCCCGCGCACTGTCCATGCCGGTCTGTTGACTTTTTTCCTGATCTTCACCGGCCATGACACTAAAATTACACGATTGCTGAAAATAGGGATCGCTGGATTGTTGAACAATCCAGCAGATTGATGCATGCTGGATGTAACGCACATCACGAGGCAGGGATCACACTATGGCAATCATCGATCTGAACAGCGACGTCGGCGAGTCCTTCGGGCGCTGGACGCTTGGTGATGACGCAGCCATGTTCGAGTCGGTCTCCAGTGCGAATGTTGCCTGTGGATTCCATGCTGGTGACCCCAGCGTCATCCGCAGCACCTGCGAAAAGGCGGTCAAGGCCGGCGTCGTTATCGGCGCCCATGTTGGCTACCGCGATCTCGCCGGGTTCGGGCGCCGCTTCATGGACATCGATCCCATGGAACTGGCGGACGACGTCGTTTATCAGATCGGGGCCCTGCAGGCGCTGGCAGCCGCTGCCGGTTCACGCGTCCAGTACGTCAAGCCTCACGGGGGCCTCTACAACGCGATCGTCAAGCACACCGCCCAGGCCAGCGCTGTGGTGGACGCCGTGAAATCTGTTGACCCCAACCTTCCGATTCTTGGACTGCCCGGCTCTGAAGTACTTCGGCTGGCTGACAACGCCGGTCTTCGTGCCGTTTCCGAGGCCTTCGCGGACCGCGCCTACAACCCGGACGGAACGCTCGTCCCGCGATCCCAAGCTGGGGCCGTGCTGAATGATCCCGCCGAAGTGGCGGAGCACGTCCTGCGAATGGCCACTGAACAATCCGTCAGGACCATTGACGGTTCCATCCTGAAGATCCGCGCAGAGAGCATCTGCGTGCACGGTGACTCACCCGGAGCCGTCGCGATGGCCACCGCTGTGAAGTCCGCCCTGAGCGACGCCGGCGTAGGTACCGGCTCGTTCCTCTAGCCCGTCCGGGCGCTCCGAACCATCCCCCATCCCCCGGGAGAACATCATGACCAGCACCAACCATGCAGCCAAGGCAGTGACAAGGAAGCCACCGCCCGGCGCCATCAAGGCGTATGTGGCCAGCCTTACCGGCACATCGCTCGAGTACTACGACTTCGCTATCTATTCCGTGGCCTCGGCCTTGGTGTTCCCGAAGATCTTCTTCCCGGGCAACGACGATTTCGTGGCGCTCATCCTGTCCTTCTCAACGTTCGCCGTAGGTTACTTTGCCCGTCCGATCGGCGGCATTGTCTTTGGCCGTCTCGGTGACAAGATCGGCCGCAAATACGTCCTGGTCTTCACGTTGATGCTTATCGGCCTTGCCACCGTACTCATCGGTGCGCTGCCCGACTACTCCGTCATTGGCATTGCGGCCCCGATCATCCTTGTGTTGCTGCGCTTGGCGCAAGGCATCGGTGTTGGCGGGGAGTGGGGTGGCGCGGTGCTGCTGTCCAGTGAATTCGGTGACCCCAACAAGCGCGGCTTCTGGTCCTCTGCAGCCCAGATCGGTCCGCCCGCCGGTAACCTCATGGCCAACGGCGTTCTCGCTATCCTGGCTGCTTCGCTGAGCGAACAAGCCTTCCTCTCCTGGGGTTGGCGCGTGGCCTTCCTTGCTTCTGCCCTGTTGGTGGTGTTCGGCTTGCTCATCCGCCTCAAGCTGGAGGAAACGCCGGTTTTCAAGGCCATTCAAGCCAAGGGAGACCGTCCCAAGGCTCCCATCAAGGAAGTCTTCACTACTCAGCCGAAGGCATTGATTGCCGCTTCGCTTTCGCGAATCTGCCCTGACATCCTCTACTCGCTGTTTACGGTGTTCGTGGCCGTTTACGCCACCAAGGAACTGGGAATGACCACGGGCAACGTCCTGTCAGCCATCCTGATCGGCTCAGCCTTCCAGCTCTTCCTGATCCCGCTGGCCGGCGCCCTGACGGACCGCTTCAACCGCCGCTGGGTTTATGGACTCGCGGCCGCTGCAACAGCAGCCTACATTCCGGTCTTCTTCCTGATGATCCAAGGAAAGTCCGTGGCGATGCTGATCGTAGGCACCGTCATCGGCTTGGCACTCCACGCCTTCATGTACGGTCCGCAGGCCGCGTTCATCACCGAGCAGTTCCCGGCCCGTCTTCGCTACGCCGGAAGTTCCTTGGCCTACACCTTGGCCGGTGTGATCGGCGGCGGATTTGCCCCGGTGATCTTCACCCTCCTCTATGGTGGCGGATCCGGCGGCTGGTACTTCATTGCCGGCTACATCCTTCTGGCTGCCATTGTCACGATCGTCGGCATGCTCCTCGGCCGCGACCCCAAGCCGGAAGAAGATGTCCGGCTCGTGCAGGGAACACACGCTCAGCCGGCGTCGTAACGAACAATGGGAACCGTGATGCAAACCACCACCGCCAAAAGGGTTCGCTCTGTCCGGCCCGTCGGCACGCGTGCCGTCCTGGCCGAACTGGACGGGCTGCAGGACGTCCTCGCCCTGCAGGACATGCTCTACAAATCGCCGCTTCCGGGGCAAGTGGATGTTCTGGCCGCGGCGGAAACGGTGATGGTGGTGGGCGAGTCCGCGGCCGCAACCCGAGCCATCAGTGCACGGCTCATGGAGTTGGAACTAACGGCGCCGGAAGTGGCTGACTCCGGTTTGGTGGTCATCGATACTGTGTACGACGGCGACGACCTCGCCGATGTCGCGGAACTCACCGGACTGAGTGTGGACGGCGTGATTGCCGCACATACGGGCCAAGTCTGGACCGTTGCTTTCGCTGGTTTCGCGCCGGGCTTCGGCTATATGGTGGGCGAAAACGAGGCCCTCACGGTTCCTCGACGGTCTTCTCCCCGCACAGCCGTGCCTGCTGGATCGGTGGCTCTGGGTGGCCGGTATTCGGCCGTGTACCCTCGGCGTTCCCCGGGCGGTTGGCAGTTGATTGGCCGCACTGGTGCAAGGATGTGGGACCTGGACAGGGCCCAACCGGCGCTTGTTCGTCCAGGCGACCGGGTTCAGTACCGGGCCGTCCGCGAGGTTGTCACGGCCACAGAATCCCCGGCACGCGAACCCGAAAAGGAGCACCGCCCGGAGTCCGGTCTTCGGATTCTTACCCCGGGTGCGCAGAGCCTGATCCAGGACCTCGGACGTCGTGGCTATGGTCCGCTCGGCGTATCGGCTGCGGGTGCGTTGGACAGGGCCTCGTTGCGGCGGGCCAACCGGCTGGTGGGAAACGCTGCTTCGGCTGCAGCCATCGAGTCCGTCAATGGCGGCCTCACAGTGGAAGCTGTGGGTGACCAGGTGGTTGCCGTGACAGGGGCGCCCACCACGCTGACAGTAGGGCCGTCGTCGTGGTTTGAGTCCGGCGACGTCCAAGCAGGTGCCCGGCGGACCGTGCCCATGGCCGCTCCTTTCGCGTTGCTCGACGGCGAAGTACTCACCTTGGGTGCCCCGGAGTCGGGCTTCCGGAACTATGTTGCGGTCCGGGGTGGAGTGGACGTTCCTGAGGTTCTAGGCAGCCGCTCAACGGACACGATGTCCGGGATCGGGCCGGGGCCACTGGTCAGCAAGCAGGTTCTTGGCGTGGGTGACGCTACGGCATCCACAGCGGTTGGCAGCCCCGAACTGCAGCCTGACTTCCCGGGTGACGGTGTCACGGTGCTCGATGTCGTGCCCGGGCCACGGGCCGACTGGTTTGACCAGGACGCGCTGGATTCCCTGTGCAGCCAGGAATGGCTGGTCACTCCGCAATCCAATCGAGTGGGCATGCGACTGGATGGCACCCCGCTGGAGCGCACGCGGGAAGGCGAACTTCCCAGTGAAGGAACCATGGCCGGAGCCCTCCAGATCCCGCCGGCCGGATTGCCGGTCCTCTTCCTGGCGGACCACCCCATCACGGGCGGATATCCGGTGATC
The DNA here is from genome assembly GCF_013179505.1 of Paenarthrobacter sp. CM16. Lineage (GTDB taxonomy): Bacteria > Actinomycetota > Actinomycetes > Actinomycetales > Micrococcaceae > Arthrobacter. The sequence goes on from NZ_JABMCX010000059.1 coordinate 7,782, forward strand.
GGGGTGGTGCGCGACGAACATCTTGATCTGGCTGCTCAAGTCCCCATTGGCGGAAAGATCCGTTTCCGGCTGGCCCCGGACACCACCACGACTTTTACGAAGAACCCAGAGAAGTGAGTATTTGATGCGCAAGGTCCTGATTGCGAACCGCGGCGAAATCGCTGTCCGCGTCGCCCGAGCCTGTGACGACGCCGGCATCCCGTCCGTTGCCGTTTACGCAGACATCGATGCCGACGCCATGCACGTTGGCGCAGCCGACGAAGCCTTCAGTTTGGGCGGCAACTCACCGGCTGACACCTATTTGAACATCGGGAAACTGCTCGCCATTGCAGCGGAGTCAGGCGCAGACGCCGTTCACCCCGGCTACGGGTTCCTTTCCGAGAACGCCGATTTTGCACAAGCAGTGCTCGACGCCGGCCTGGAGTGGATCGGTCCCTCACCCGAGTCGATACGCCAGTTGGGCAATAAGATCACGGCACGTGACATCGCCGTCCGAGCCGGAGCACCTTTGGTTGCCGGCAGCGACGGTCCCGTTTCCACCGCCGCGGAAGCCCGTGCCTTCGCGGAGGAACATGGACTCCCTCTGGCCATCAAAGCCGCGTTTGGTGGAGGCGGCCGCGGTCTGAAGGTGGTCCGGGAGTTGGCGGAAGTGGAAGAAGCGTTCGATTCCGCAGTCCGTGAAGCAGTGGCTGCCTTCGGCCGTGGTGAATGCTTCGTGGAGCAGTACCTTGACCGCCCCCGGCACGTCGAGGCGCAGGTCATCGCGGACAAACTCGGCAACATCGTGGTGGTGGGCACCCGTGATTGCTCGCTACAACGCCGCCACCAGAAACTCGTGGAAGAAGCCCCCGCACCTTTCCTGAGTGACCTGCAACGCCGGCAAATTTACGACGGCGCCAAGGCGATTGTCCGCGAAGCCGGCTACTACGGTGCCGGGACCGTTGAGTTCCTCGTCTCCGCAGACGGAGCCGTGGCCTTCCTTGAGGTCAACACACGCCTCCAGGTGGAGCACCCCATCACGGAGGAAACCGCCGGGATCGACCTCGTCCAAGAACAGTTCCGTATTGCCGCCGGCTTGCCGCTGAGCATCACGGAAGATCCCGTGGCGCGGGGCCACTCCTTTGAGTTCCGTATCAACGCCGAAGACGTGGGCCGCGGGTTCTTGCCCTGCCCGGGAACAGTGGCCTTGTTTGAAGCACCTACAGGTCCGGGAATCCGCGTGGACACCGGGGTACGTTCGGGTTCCTTCGTGGCGCCGCAATTCGACTCCCTGCTAGCCAAATTGATCGTCACCGGAGCTGACCGGCAGCAGGCTCTTCGTCGCGCACGGCGTGCCCTGGCTGAATTCAAGATCTCAGGCCTTGCAACCGTGCTGCCGTTCCACCGCGCGGTCCTGGAATCCGAGGACTTCACGTCGGTAGCCGGAATGCGGGTTCACACCCGTTGGATCGAAACCGACTTCGCAGACCGGATTCCCGTGGATCCTGAGTACAACGTGGTGGCCCGGGAAGGGGAGCGGCGCACCATCACCATTGACGTCGACGGCAAACGGCTGGCTGTTGGGCTTCCCGCGGACCTGCTGGACGGCTGGGCCCGCTCCGGTCAGGGCATTCCCGCCTTTACTGCGCCGGCCGATACGCCGGGTTCCGTCAGCAGCGATTCCCCCGCCGAATCGGCACTTGTCTCCAGCATGGCCGGCACGGTGGTCAAGTGGCTCGCAGAACCCGGCGACGAAGTATCCGCCGGCGATCCCTTGGTAGTCCTGGAGGCCATGAAAATGGAAACCCAGGTCCCGGCCCACCGGACAGGTACTCTGTCCGAGGTGTTGTCGGCACCCGGCGGAGTTGTCACAGCCGGCGCGGTCCTCGCGCACATCGAGTAGCGCCGGGCGGCGGTGCAGGAGCGGGGCGGCAACGGCGCAACGGCGCACCGGCGCAGCGGCCGGGCAAGCGTGACTAGGCGTGCGTCGCCGCCGCGATGCCCAGCACGCTCTCCAGCAAGCCGTTGCGGAACTTCCCCGTTGGGTCGTTGGCCTGAACCAAAGCCCGAAAGTCCTCGAACCGCGGGTACAGTGCGGCGAAGTCATACTCGCCGGGCGTGAACAGTTTGCCCCAATGAGGCCGGGCGCCGAACGGGCGGAGGGCTTCCTCAAGCTCGGGGAGCACCGCTTCCACCTCAGCCTGCAGCGGTTTCCAGGTGAAGTGGAGTGCCACACTTTGCTGCTGGTAGAACGGGCTGAGCCAGAACTCATCAGCGGCCACGGTGCGGATTTCAGAGACGAACAGGAGCGGTGCGAGCTTTTCGGCGAGCCCGCGGACGGCCTGCAGCGCGGCCGGTGCGTGTTCCAAAGGCAGAAGGAACTCGCTTTGCAGTTCCTCACCGTTGCTGGGCGTGAATTCGTGGCGGAAGTGCGGCAACCGGTCGAGCCACTTGCCCGCCACATCAAGCTGTTCCGTGCAGTTCTCGGCGGACATATCAGGTAAGGGATGCATGGCTGCCGTCGCCGCGGTTGCCCCGAACAGATCAGGCAACGGAGCTTCAGTGTCCAGTGCTTTAAGCCAGACCTGGGGGATGGTTTCGCCGGTGTAATCGGTGAAGAAGCTGACGCTGTAAGCACTGGAAGCGATGGCCTGGAAGTTGGCCAAGGCACCCTCCCAAGAGAGGTTGGTGAGCACTCGCTGCCGTACGTCAAAGCTCGGCCGGACCGCGAGTTCCAGCCCTGTGACAATGCCAAGTGCACCCAGTCCCACCACGCTGGCGAGGAATTCGTCGTCGTCGGCCGTGAGGGTCACCAGCTCGCCGGAGGCGCGCACCACATCAACACTGACGACGGCGGCAGCCAAGGAGGGGTTGTTGACTCCACTGCCGTGCGTGCCGGTTTGGATGGCGCCGGCCACAGAGATGTGCGGGAGGGAAGCGAGGTTGTGGATGGCGTAGCCCTGTTCCTCAAGCGCGCGGCCCAGAGCTCCGTAGCTGATGCCGCCACTGACCTTGACGGTGCCCTTTTCGGTGTCCAGAACCACTTCCTGGGGGAGCCCATCGAGGAGGAGGTGCGTGCCGGTGGTGTCGGCAACGGTGTTGAAGGAGTGCCGGGATCCCAGGGCCTTGATCTGCGTCGCCTCAGCTACGAGCCCGCGCAGTTGCTCCACGGTTGTGGGCCGCTGGACGTCCGCAGACGAGTACTCAAGATTTCCTGCCCAGTTCTTCATCGAAAGATCTCCCGCTTGTATTTGTAGACTCCCGCAATTGTTAACGTTCTCAACTAATTGCGTCAAGGGGAGTCCACGCCGGTTGCGGATAGAGTTCAAGGGATTGGCCGTCTACCAGGAGTCACAACGTGAGCAAGGGATCCAAGCCCACCATTCGGGATGTGGCCATGGCGGCTGACGTATCGCTGACCACCGTCTCCTATGTGCTCTCGGGCCGCCATGGTGGCACAACCCGGATCAGCCAGCCCACACAGGACAGGGTTCTGGCGGCGGTCAAGGAGCTGGGGTATGTGCCCAACCAGGCAGCCCGGGGGATGCGTCGCGGCAAGACAGACGTGATTGCCGTGGCCATAGGGAACCTTGAATGGCCGTGGGACCGGGCCCTCGCCACTGCTGCAGCCACCATCCTGCCGCAGCACGGATTCCAGCCGGTGATTCTGCTGGGCGACGACTGGCGGAAGTTCGCAATGTCCGGAGGCGCCGATGGTGTGATCATCGGGTACTTCCCCGAAGCAAAAACGGAGGATGAAACAGTCACCGAACTGGCCCGCCGTGGCGTGGCCCAAGTGGTCATCTCCGGGACCATGAAGCCTGCCGGTTTCGACGTCCTTGCCCCTGAGACCGATGCCGGGCTCGCAGAATGCATGGATTTCCTCACCGCGTCCCACCGCAGAATCGGCTGCATCCGGAGGGCAGACCCAAGCGGCCGGCCCAAGAGTCGCTTTGCCGCGTATGCTGCCGGGCTGGAGAAGGCCGGCATTCTCTTGGACGAGTCTTTGGTCAGGACCTCCCATCACCGTCCGGCGGCTGCCTATCAGTCAGCCCTCGAGCTGCTCCAGCTGACGGATCGCCCCACGGCCATTTTCTGCACTGACGACATGGAGGCGCTGCAGACGATCCGTGCCGCCTATCGTTTGGGTCTCCGGGTCCCGGAGGACATCCAGATCATTGGGGTGGGAAACTCCACCGAGGGCCAGGAATACGATCCGGCGCTGACTACTGTTGGCCCGGACCCGATCTTCGAACAGGTTGTCCGGATGCTGCTGGACCGGTTGGCGGAAAACACGCCGGCCGAGGGCATTCGGGTGGCGTCGCCATGGAAGTTGCACCGCCGCGGCACTACACAGGGCTAGTCAGTCCTTCAGCGGCCGTCGTGCCAGCCAGGCGGCCACGATTGCGCCCGAGATGTTGTGCCAAAGCGAGAAGACGGCGGAGGGCAGGGCGGCCAGCGGGCTGAAGTGTGCGGTGGCCAAGGTCGCGGCCAGTCCGGAGTTCTGCATGCCAACCTCGAATGCCAGGGCCCGGCGTGCTTTATCGTCCAGTCGGCCGAGCTTGCCGGCAAGGTAGCCGAGGCCCAGGCCGAATCCGTTGTGGAGGACAACTGCCAGGAAAACGATTGCACCCGCAGCCACGATCTTGCTGGCACTCCCGGCCACGACGATCGCAACGATCAGTGAAATCACGACGGCGGAGGCCCACGGAAGTGCCGGAAGAACCTTTGCGACGAGCTTCGAAAGGAAGAGCCGGGCGAGCAGGCCGCCGATCACCGGCAACAGTACGGTTTTCACGATGTCCATCACCATGGCCCCGGCATCGATGTGCAGGAAGGACCCGGCAAGGAAGAGAGTCAGTGCAGGGGTAACGATGGGTGCGATCAGCGTGGAAACCGAGGCGACGGCTACGGACAGGGCAACATCGCCCTTTGCCAGGAAGGCCATGACGTTGGAGGCGGTGCCGGACGGAGCGCAGCCAACCAGGATCAGGCCGACGGCCAGTTCCGGAGGTAGTTGCAGGAGTACTGCAATGAGCCAACCGGCACCGGGCATGATCACGTAGTGGGCAACGATGCCCAGGGCTACAGCCCAAGGACGCCGGGCCACCGAGGCGAAGTCAGGCGGCGTCAGCGTGAGGCCCATGCAGAACATGATGACGCCCAGCAGATACGGAACGGCCACGCCCATCGGTTTGAAGAGGTCCGGAATCAGGAATCCAAGGATGCCGGCAACCACCACCAAAAGCGGGAACACCGTGACGGCAATACGCGCAATCTTGGCTTCCGCAGCAAGCGCGGCGTTAACGGGGGCCGCGGATTCTTCTGTTTCTGATGGTGAATTGGTTGCCTCAAGCATTCATCCATGCTCACATTCACCCCGCGAACCCGGCCACTTCGTGACATTCGGCGGAGCGTATATGTCAGATGACCGCCGTTTCCCACCCAACTGAGTCGCAGCTGTGCGCGTTTTGAGTGCTCGTAACGCGCACAACTTCGACTCAGTTGGGTCAGGAGTTGAGCTTCCCCGCCAGGCGCTCGCGCATCCGAACACTGGCCTCGTTGAGCCCGATGAACTCCACGTCGCGCCCGTGGTTCCGGTACTTCTCAGTCACCGAATCAAGCACCGCCACCGTGGAGGCATCCCAGATGTGGGAACCATGGAGATCGATGATCACCCGATCTATGCCTTCTGAGGAATCCTTTGCATAGTCGAACTGCGTGTAGAGATCGTTGGACGAAGCAAAGAACAGTTCCCCGTCCACGGTGTATGTCGCAACATTCTCACCGTTGAGCTCCAGTTCGGTCCGCTCCACCGTCGCGAAGTGGGCCACCCGCCGTGCGAACAGCACCATGGCGGTCAGGACGCCGACGCCGACACCCACCGCGAGATTGTGCGTCGCCACCACGGCGGCAACGGTGACGAGCATGACCGCGGTTTCGGACTTCGGGAGACGCTTCAGGGTTGAGGGTCGGATGGAATGCCAGTCGAACGTAATCAGCGAAACGAAAATCATCACAGCCACCAGGGCGGCCATGGGGATCATGCCTACAACATCGCCCAGGACAACCATCAGCACCAGCAGGAACACTCCGGCCAGGAAGGTCGAGAGGCGGCTTCGAGCCCCTGAGCCCTTGACGTTGATCATGGTCTGACCGATCACCGCGCATCCGCCCAGGCCGCCGAGGAAACCGGTCACAATGTTTGCAGCACCTTGTCCCCAAGACACCCGCGTCTTGTTGGAGCGCGTGTCCGTGATGTCGTCCACCAGCTTGGCGGTCATCAGCGATTCCAGCAGGCCCACCAGCGCCATGGACAGGGCGAAGGGCGCGATGATCTGGAAGGTTTCCAGGTTCAGGGGAACGTTGGGCAGGAAGAACCCGGGCAGGCTGTCCGGGAGTTCACCTTTGTCGCTGACGGTGGGAACGTCGATGCCACCCAGCACGGTCACCAGCGTGATGGCCACGATCGCCACCAGCGGCGCAGGAATGGCGGTAGTGATGCGGGGTAGTCCGAAGACGATCACCAAGCCCACGATGACAATCGGATAGACCATCCACGGCACGTTGAAGAGCTCGGGCATCTGGGACATGAACACCAGGATTGCCAGGGCGTTGACGAACCCGATCATCACGGATCTGGGGATGAAGCGCATCAATTTGGTGACACCCAGGACCGCCAGGATGATCTGGAAAACGCCAGCCAGAATGATCGTTGCAATGAGGTAGTCGAGCCCGTGTTCCTTCATTACCGGCGCGATCACCAAGGCCACGGCACCGGTGGCCGCGGAGATCATGGCAGGACGCCCGCCAACTATGGCAGTAACCACGCCCATGGTGAAGGATGCGAACAACCCAATGCGTGGATCAACGCCCGCAATCACCGAGAACGCAATGGCCTCGGGTATCAAAGCCAAAGCCACTACGAGCCCGGCAAGGGATTCCGTCAGCAGACGGCGGGGCGAGCGGAAGGTCGCCCGCAGTGACATGAGTTGCTCGGGAGTCATGGGTCCTTACGGTCCAATTGCCCTAGAACATAGGTAGCTGTCCTAGAGCGCAGTCTGGCGGTAGCGCTCAATCTGCTTCAGACGCCGCTGGAGGCTGTCGCGCCGCGGGTGCGGGACGACGTCGGGCGCCTCAGCGGTGAGATCGATGTGTTCGGTTCCGTACTGCCACAGCAGGAGGTCATCCAGGAGGCGGTCGGGACCGGGGGAGTAGCGGTGGTCCAAGGCCTTGCGGACCTCGGTGATGCGGTTGGCACTGAGCAACCCGGCCAGCTCCACGGTCTTGGTGAGGCCGTGGGCGGCGAGCAGTTCGGCAGCCCATCCCCAGTCGTCATCAACTTTACGGTCAACGTGCGGCAGCAGCGTACGCCAGACGTCACGGACCCGGTTGGGCGTCAGGGGCATGCCGCCATCGCCTTCAAGGTCCCAGTAGCCGCGGACTTCCTCGTACCGCTCGTGAAGATCGGCGAAGGCGCTCTCCACTGTTTCCAACATGGCAGCTGTTGCCGTGAATTGACGGTCAAAATGGGGTGTCCAAGCACGCGGGTCTTCGGCCTTGAAGCGGATGTCGTGTTCGATCTCGCTCCACGCGTGGGCAAAGACGGTACGGATCTGGCATTCGAAGAAGTAGCTGCCATTGGCAGGCATGTCCGGGTTGAAGACCTGCTGGTATTCCTTGACGGCCTCGTTCTGGATGGTGCGCAAAATGAGGTGCCGACTGGAGTATCCGTAGGTTCCCGACTCGATGGAGCCGATGTCCTTCTCACGGTCGCCGCGGCAGTCAAAGAGCTGGCGCTGCCGCTTGATGATGTTGGCCACGGCGGCATTCTCGGCCGGAAGCTTGGTGATGACGCGGATGCCCACCATGTCATTCAACGTGCGGAAAGGATCCGGGAACTTCAACAACCGAGGTCCGCCCGGCTCCAACGGATCGTCGGTGCGGGAAATCTTTTCCCGGAACGACTCCACCGTTTTGGTCCGTCCCGTGACAAACAACGGAGTGACTTCAGCGTCGTTCAGCATGTCCCGCAAAGTGAGCAGAACATCGCGCGTGACCCGCTTCAGGGCGGGGCGAACGCGTTCATAGAGCGCTACGTTCGCATCCACTGCATCGCGCTGTGCCTGGTCCAGGCTGTCCCAATTGCTTGCCATGCCCCCAGCTTACGGGGCGGGTCCGACACTCAACTGAGCCACCTGCCGTCGGGGTGCCTCTAGCCAAACTAGTGAACCGTCACGATAGGCTCAGTACAAAGGAGGGCGCAATGTTGCGGCACAAGTACAGCTACGGCGAACACCCCAGCCAATGGGGCGAACTCTTCATACCTGAACCGTCCAACGGAAACCATCGCGGCGCGTCTGCGGTTGCCGGAGGAATCGCCGTGGTGATCCATGGCGGTTACTGGCGCTCACAGTACGGCGCGGAGCTCGGTGAGCCTCTTGCGCGGGACCTCGCAGCGCATGGCATCACCGCATGGAACCTCGAGTATCGGCGGGCCGGCAACGGCGGTGGTTGGCCGCATACGTTCGAGGACATCCTGGCCGGCATCGACCACCTGTCCACCATCGCCGGCGATCACAACCTCCAGCTCGGCAAGGTGGTAGCCCTGGGACACTCGGCAGGCGGCCATCTGGCCGTGTGGGCTGCGGGCCGGCAGCGGCTTTCAGGCATAGGCACGCCAGACGCCGATCGCCAGCTCCAGCGAAGCCCCGAGGACAACGCCGTGCACCTGACAGGCGTCGTTAGCCAGTCCGGCCTCCTTAATCTGGCCGCAGCGGAGAAGCTGAACCTCAGCAACGGCGCCGTATGCAACCTGATGGGCGGCGATTCCGCTAGATACCCCAAACGGCATAAGTATGCGGATCCCATGAGTTCGCTGCCCTTGGACGTGCCCATATATGCCGTTCACGCCACGGATGATGAGGATGTTCCAGCCAGCCAATCCGAGGCATATGTCGCTGCGGCAACTGCTGCAGGTAGCGCTGCCCAGTTGTTGCGCGTCCCCGGCGACCACTTCGACCTGATCGATCCCAAGGCCGTGGCGTACAAGAAGTGCCGCGAATTGGTGCAACGGCTGCTCTCGTAACTGGTGGTCCGTGGCTGCCGTCCTCTGGCAGAGTGGTGCCATGCTGACAGTCATTGGTGAGGCCCTGGTAGACGTCGTTCAACGCTCCTCCGGAATCGAGGCGCACGTTGGAGGAAGCCCGCTCAACGTTGCCGTCGGCCTGGCCCGGCTGGATCATCCGGTGCAGTTCATCGGCCGCTATGGCCGGGACGCTTATGGCGATTCCATTGCTGCACACTTGCGTTCGAGTTCGGTCATGGTGCCGCTTCCGCCCGACCAGAAGCCAACCAGCGTGGCCACCGCGCAGATCGACGACGACGGCGCCGCCACCTACGCTTTCGACCTCGCATGGGAGCTGCCCGGGCTCGCCGGACGGTTGCCCCTCATGCTGCAGGGTTCCACGCTGCTCCACACCGGGTCCATTGCCACCTTCCTGGAGCCAGGCGCTGCGGAGGTGATTGCCGCCGTCGAGTATGCCCATCCGAGCAGCACCATCAGCTTCGACCCCAACTGCCGTCCCAGCATCATCACGGACGTTGAGTATGCCCGGACGCAAGCCGAGCGTTTCGTGGTGCTGTCCGACGTCGTGAAAGCCTCCGATGAGGATCTTGAGTGGCTTTATCCCGGTGTTGATCCGTTGGAATCCGCACGCCGCTGGCTGACCTTGGGCGGCGCGGAAGGCCCGGCTTTGGTAGTGGTGACGCGGGGATCACTGGGTCCTTGGGGCGTTACCGGGGCAGGGGAAGCGCAGGTTGCCGCGCCGTCCGTGAACGTGGTGGACACCGTGGGCGCTGGCGATTCGTTCATGGCTGGACTGTTGTCCGCGATTGTGGACCACGGGCTGGATGGCGCGCAGAACCGCGCAGAGCTCCGGGCGATGCCTGCAGAAATCTTGGAAGCCATCATGGATCACGCCACGCGGGCGGCCGCAGTTACGGTCTCACGGGCAGGCGCGAACCCGCCCACACGCGCCGAGCTCAATCACGGCCCGGAATAAACGAGGCATAAACACGGGCAAAGGGCAGTCTGAGCCCAGGATCTTTAGCCCGCCCCGTGCCCCGCAGCTACTTCCTCCCCGGCCTTCACCGGTCCCGGCGGGGTGCCCTCACCGAACGGGCTTCCGCCCAGGGCCTCGCGTCCGTGCGCGGTGAGCCAGCCGGATAGATCGGGTCCGGCGGGGACGATCTGCGTGGGATTAATGTCCTCGTGAACTATGTAGTAGTGCTGTTTGATCTGCACGAAGTCGATGGTGTCCCCGAACCCCGGTGTCTGAAACAGGTCCCGGGCGTAGGCCCACAGTGCCGGCATCTCGCTGAGCTTGTTCCGGTTGCACTTGAAATGGCCGTGATAGACGGCGTCGAAGCGTGCCAAGGTGGTGAAAAGCCGCACGTCGGCCTCGGTGATCGAATCACCCACCAGGTACCTCTGCCGGGTCAGCCGCTCCTCGAGCCAGTCCAAAGCGGTCCACAGCCGGGTATAGGCGGCGTCGTACGCTTCCTGGGACCCGGCGAATCCGCACCTGTAGACGCCATTGTTGACCTCGGTGAAGACGCGTTTGTTGACGGTGTCGATTTCCTCGCGCAGGTGCTCCGGGTACAGCTGCGGTGCGCCCGGACGGTGGAACTCAGTCCACTCCGAGGAGAAATCGAGGGTGATTTGCGGGAAGTTGTTGGTCACCACCTGGCCGCTGGGAATGTCAACGATGGCCGGAACCGTGATGCCCCGCGGGTAGTCCGGGAAACGCCGGAAGAACGCTTCCTGCAGGCGTTCAATGCCGAGCACAGGATCTTTGCCATCGGGGTCCAGGTCAAAGGTCCAGGAGCGGGCGTCGTGGGTGGGGCCGGGCTGGCCCAGGCTGATGACATCCTCAAGCCCCAACAGCCTGCGCACAATGACCGCACGGTTGGCCCAGGGGCACGCCCGCGCTGCAATCAACCGGTAGCGCCCCGCCTCCACGGGCCAGCCAGGCTCGCCGTTGGGTCCTGCGGCACCGTCGCGGGTGATCCTGTCCTCGATGTAATTGGTGTCCCGGGTGAACTCACTGCCGGTGACGTACGCCCCGCGGGTGCTGTGTTCTTCGACTTCGCTGGTCTTCTCACTCATGACTTCACACTATGCCCCGGATCTGGACAATCTCCAGACAACTCCCTCCGTTCCAGACAGGCATCGTCTTGAAGGTGGCGGTACTGCTACAATAAAACATGCCTAAAGGGCTATAAGCGACGTTTTAAGAAGGCTGGTTATGGCGAAGCGTAGCGTCCCCCTTCGTCCTCATATTCAGGACGCCCTAACCGTGTGGGGGCAACTCATCCGCCAAGGACGAACAGAACGAAAATGGACCGCAAAGGAACTGGCGGCTCGTGCGAATGTCTCGGAGCAGACGGTACTCGCAGCTGAGGCCGGCAGCCGCGGTGCGGCCGTAGGCACCATGATGGAACTCGCGGACCTCGTAGGCGTTCCCATCTTCGGTATTGAAGACCGTGCAGAGCTGGCGATTCGTCGTCAGCGTGGG
>NZ_JABMCX010000590.1 GCF_013179505.1 Paenarthrobacter sp. CM16
GCTTCCACAGGTTCCGCGTTCTCTGCAGGGGCTGTGCCCGCAGCTGCCGGTACCCGCTCCGGCACCATGAATTTGGGCAGCAACACTTGCACGATCGGGCCGATAGCCACGGCATAGACAACGGTGCCCACCCCTACTGAGCCTCCCAACAGGAACCCCACGGCCAGGACCACCACTTCGATGCCGGTGCGCACCAACCTGACGGACCATCCTGTACGGCGGACCAGGCCCGTCATCAGGCCGTCGCGGGCACCGGGGCCAAGCCTGGCCCCGATGTAGCAGGCAGAGGCGATGCCGTTGAGTACCACGGCCCCTGCAAGCATGGCGATCTGGCCGCCAAGGTGGGTGACCTCAGGAATGAGCCACAGTCCCAGATCGGCGAAGAGTCCTACGAGCACCGCGTTGGCGATGGTTCCGATCCCCGGCATCTGCCGCAACGGAATCCAGAGGAGCAGAACCAGGAAGCTGACCGCGATGACCACAACTCCCATGCTGAAACCGGTCTTCTGGGACAGGCCTTGATGGAACACATCCCAAGGATCCAAGCCCAGGCCCGCCCGGATGAAAATGGCCAAGGAGATGCCATACATCGCCAGGCCGATCAGGAGTTGTGTGATTCTTCGGGTCATCATGATGTCCATCCTCCAAGAGAACTGGCCTTGTAATCCATAGCCAGTTTGGAATACTGGTCTTGTGTCCGGCTCACTGAACCCCACTGCCCTCCTCCGCCT
>NZ_JABMCX010000591.1 GCF_013179505.1 Paenarthrobacter sp. CM16
AGTCACGTAAGTCCGTGGCCGCCGTCGACGCCGGAACCGAACACCACCTGGTCAAGGTGACCAACCTCGGCGTCGGATACCCGCAGGCAGATGGTTCCGTCAAGAAGGTAGTGGACGACGTTTCCTTCCATGTGGACCGAGGCGAGATCCTCGGGATCGTGGGCGAATCGGGTTCGGGCAAGTCCCAGACCGCGTTCTCCATCCTGGGACTGCTGCCGGACAACGCCCGGATCGTGGCTGGTTCCATCCAGTTTGATGGCAACTACACCGTGGCTCCCGGCGAGGACCGTGTCAGTCAGGAGCGGCTGTCCAAACTGCGCGGCAAACGGATCTCCTACATCCCGCAGGAACCCATGAGCAACCTGGACCCGGCCTTCACCATCGGCTACCAACTGGTCACGCCCATGGTCCGCGTCCTGGGAATCTCCAAGGCAGAAGCCCGTCAGCGTGCACTCAAGCTGCTCACCGACGTCGGCATTAACAATCCGGAGCGCACCTTCAACGCCTACCCGCATGAGGTTTCCGGCGGTATGGCCCAGCGTGTGCTGATCGCCGGTGCCATCAGTTGCGAACCGGACCTGGTGATCGCTGACGAACCCACCACCGCGCTGGACGTCACCGTCCAGGCCGATGTGCTGGATCTGCTCCGCGAGTTGCAGCAACGCCTGAACATCGGCGTGATCCTGGTGACCCACAACTTCGGTGTTGTTGCCGATCTGTGTGACCGG
>NZ_JABMCX010000592.1 GCF_013179505.1 Paenarthrobacter sp. CM16
ACGCCATCTTCGCCGCGTTGATCGCCTTCGCCGCAGCAATCGCGTTCCGCTCAATACACGGAATCTGCACCAACCCCCCGATCGGATCACACGTCAACCCCAGGTTATGTTCCATCGCGATCTCCGCAGCATTCTCCACCTGCCCCGGCGTACCACCCATCACCTCAGCCAAACCAGCAGCAGCCATCGACGACGCCGACCCCACCTCACCCTGACACCCCACCTCAGCACCCGAAATGGACGCCTGCTCCTTATACAAAACCCCCACAGCACCGGCAGTCAGAAGGAACTTCACCACCACATCATCCCGATCCTGCTGGGAAGCCTTATCCATCCCCGGCGCATAATTCAACGCGTAATACAACACCGCCGGAATGATCCCCGCAGCCCCATTGGTCGGCGCCGTCACCACACGCCCGCCCGAGGCGTTCTCCTCATTGACCGCCAACGCGATCAGGTTCACCCACTCCTGCCAATACTTCGGATCATTCCGGTCCTTATCCTCCTTCAGGAGCCGCTCCAACCAATCCGGCGCACGACGACGAACCCGCAACCCGCCAGGAAGCACACCCTCACGCTTCAAACTGGTTTCCACACAGGCCTCCATCACGGACCAGATATGCAGCAAACCCTCCCGGATCTCCTCCTCGGACCGGGACGCACGCTCATTAATGAACATGATCTCGCTGATGCCCAAACCCTTCGACTGGCACCGGCCCAACAAC
>NZ_JABMCX010000593.1 GCF_013179505.1 Paenarthrobacter sp. CM16
GTCTTGTCATGTCCACCCTCGACGTCGTTGCTTACGCCGGCGAGAACCACGGCAACGTCAAGCCCGCGAACTTCCTGGACATCGGAGGTGGAGCTTCCGCCGAGGTCATGGCCAACGGTCTGGACGTCATCCTTGGCGATTCCCAGGTCAAGAGCGTGTTCGTGAACGTCTTCGGTGGCATCACCGCTTGTGACGCCGTGGCAAAGGGCATCGTGGGTGCGCTTGCTGAGCTTGGTTCCTCCGCGAACAAGCCGCTGGTAGTCCGCCTCGACGGCAACAACGTTGAGGAAGGCCGCCGCATCCTGACCGAGGCCAACCACCCGCTGGTTACCCTGGCCGCCACCATGGACGAGGGCGCCGACAAGGCTGCCGAGCTCGCCAACGCAGCTAAGTAAAGGGACGCGAGAATGTCTATCTACCTCAACAAGGACTCCAAGGTCATCGTTCAGGGCATCACCGGCGGCGAGGGCACCAAGCACACCGCCCTGATGCTCAAGGCCGGCACCAACATTGTTGGTGGCGTCAACGCCCGCAAGGCCGGCACCACGGTCCTGCACGGCGACAAGGAAATCAACGTCTTCGGCACCGTCAAGGAAGCCATCGCTGAAACCGGCGCAGACGTCTCCATCGTCTTCGTTCCGCCGGCATTCACCAAGGACGCCGTGGTTGAAGCAATCGAAGCCGGCATCGGCCTGGTTGTTGTCATCACCGAAGGCGTTCC
>NZ_JABMCX010000594.1 GCF_013179505.1 Paenarthrobacter sp. CM16
TGCCGCGGACCGGTCCGTCCAGGCGCTGGAGGTTGCAGTTGATCACGAAGTTCAGGTTGTCCAGGTTCTCGTTCGCGGCGAGCTGCAACAAACCACGGGACTCGGGCTCGTCCATTTCCCCGTCACCAAGGAACGCCCAGACCTGCTGGTCCGAGGTGTCTTTGATGCCACGGTTCTGCAGGTACCGGTTGGACTGGGCCTGGTAGATCGCGTTCATCGGGCCGATACCCATCGACACGGTCGGGAACTCCCAGAAATCAGGCATCAACCGCGGGTGCGGGTACGAGGACAGGGCATGGCCGGCCTTGGACTTTTCCTGACGGAACCCGTCCAAATCCTCCTCGGTCAGACGGCCTTCCATGAACGCGCGGGCGTACATGCCAGGGGAAGCGTGGCCCTGGAAAAACACCTGGTCCCCGCCACCGGGGTGGTCCTTGCCGCGGAAGAAGTGGTTGAACCCCACCTCGTACAGGGTCGCGGCACCGGCATAGGTGGAGATATGCCCGCCAACACCAATATCGGAGCGCTGCGCACGGTGGACCATCACCGCGGCGTTCCACCGCATATACGCCCGGTACCGGCGTTCGAACTCCTCGTTCCCCGGAAACTCTGCTTCCTGGTCCACCGGGATCGTGTTCACATAATCAGTGGTCGTCACCATCGGCACACCCACCGACCTCGCGCCGGCACGCTGCAACAAACTCCGCATAA
>NZ_JABMCX010000595.1 GCF_013179505.1 Paenarthrobacter sp. CM16
CTGGGATGGTCACGACGACGACGACGACCACGGCCACGGTGGTGGCGGTGGCTGGGATGGCCATGATGACGATGACGGCCACGGCCACGGTGGTGGCGGCGGTGGCGGTGGCCACGACGACCATGATGACCACGCCCACGCCGTTCAGCAGCTGGTCCATGTAGTGAACAACTACTCCTACACCACCACCATCGACGACCGCGACACCATCACCGATCAATCAGTCAACCAGAACATCTGGGCTGACGGGGATGTCACGCAACTCTTCAACCAGGACGCCGTGGTTGCCTCAGGTGACGGCGCCATTGCGGCAGGCGAGGACGTCAGCAACGCCGGCAACACGACCACCACCACCACCAACACGGACGATCACTCGACCGATAACTCGGTCACTGTGGACGCCAGGGGCAATAACGACATCTCCATTGGCAACGACTACTCGGACAACTCGGTGACCAAGGACTCCTACAACACCGATGTGGACGTGGACATCGACGCGGAGTTCAATGACTCGTTCAACGAGGACAACTCGGTGGACAATTCGCAGACCACCAACAACACCACCAACAACGATTCGTTCAACAAAGACTCCTACAACAACGAGACCGAACTGGAAGTCGGCGACGTGGAGTACACGAACATCGAGAACTCCACCATCATCAAGGACAACGAGGTGGACCTGGAGTACACCGACGATCACTCCAC
>NZ_JABMCX010000596.1 GCF_013179505.1 Paenarthrobacter sp. CM16
GTGAAGAAGGTCGAAGAACGCGCCTTGGCCGTGAAGGTCAAGAACGGTACCGAACCCGACGCCGAAATGGGTCCGGTCATTACCCCGGCCTCCAAGGAACGGATCGTCAAGATCGTCACCGAAGCCGAAACCGCCGGTGCCGCCATGGTAGTTGACGGCCGCGACCTCGTGGTCCCCGGCCACGAAGACGGCTTCTGGGTGGGTCCCACGGTGATCGACCACGTGAAAACGGAAATGACCGCCTACACCGAGGAAATCTTCGGCCCCGTCCTGGTGGTGGTACGTGTTGCCGACCTTGAAGAAGGCATCGCGCTGATCAATTCCAACCCCTACGGCAACGGGACCGCGATCTTCACCTCTTCGGGTGCGAACGCCCGGAAGTTCCAGCGTTCGGTGACCGTGGGCATGGTCGGCATCAATGTACCTCTGCCCGTCCCGGTGGCGTACCACTCCTTCGGAGGCTGGAAGAACTCCCTCTTCGGGGACAAGCACATCTACGGTCCCGAGGGCGTGTCCTTCTACACCCGCGGAAAAGTCATCACCTCGCGCTGGCCTGAACCCACCCACGCCTCCGGCGCCTCCTACAACTTCCCCTCCAACTAAATCCGTCCCCACCGCCGCAAAGGAAGACAACGCCGTCATGACTGATGTCGAGAACAAGCTGATCATCGGTACAGCACCCGATTCCTGGGGCGTCTGGTTCG
>NZ_JABMCX010000597.1 GCF_013179505.1 Paenarthrobacter sp. CM16
TGGGGCCGATGCCCGAGCCAACCGACGCGCCGCCGGCGGTCGGGTTGGAGGAGGTGACGAACGGGTAGGTGCCGTGGTCGACGTCCAGGAACGTGGCCTGGCCACCTTCCATGAGCACAACCTTGCCCTCGTCCAAAGCGTTGTTGAGGACAAGTGTGCTGTCGATGACCAGCGGGCGCAGCCTCTCGGCGAAGGAGAGGAAATACTCCACAATTTCGTCGGCAATGATGTCCCGGCGGTTGTAGACCTTGACCAGGAGCTCGTTCTTCTGGCGCAACGAGCCCTCCACCTTCTGGCGGAGGATGGACTCGTCAAAGACGTCCTGGACCCGGATACCCAGGCGGGCCACCTTGTCCATGTACGCGGGGCCGATGCCGCGGCCCGTGGTGCCGATGGCGCGGCTGCCAAGGAAGCGCTCGGTCACCTTGTCCAGCACCTGGTGGTACGGAGCAACCAGGTGGGCGTTGGCCGAAACACGCAGGCGGGAAGTGTCCGCGCCACGGGCTTCAAGGCCGTCGATTTCCTGGAACAGGGCCTCAAGGTTCACCACGCAACCGTTGCCGATAATGGGAATGGCGTTGGGGCTCAGGATGCCCGCGGGAAGGAGCTTCAGCTCATACTTCTCACCGCCAACAACCACGGTGTGCCCGGCGTTGTTACCGCCGTTGGGCTTGACC
>NZ_JABMCX010000598.1 GCF_013179505.1 Paenarthrobacter sp. CM16
CCAGCAGCTCGATCATGGTGGTGGTGGACGCTATCGTTTCGAGGCAACCCCTGTTCCCGCAGCGGCACACCAGTCCATGTTCATGGATGGTGGCATGGCCGATTTCGCCGGTGATACCCACGTTGCCGTAGTAGGGGAAACCGTTGAGGATCAGGCCTGCGCCAATGCCCGAGCCGATCTTGAGGAACATCAGGTTGGAGACGCCGCTGTGGGGTCCCCACGTCACTTCGGACAAGGCGCCGAGGTTGGCGTCGTTATCGACAAATACGGGGCAATTCAGCGCTTCCTCCAGCCGGTGGAGGATATCGATGCCCACCCATTCGGGGAGGATGGCACCTTGGGCAACGGTGCCGGAGCGGCGGTCGATGGGGCCGGGAATGCCCGCTCCCGCGCCCACTACCGCAGTGCGGTCGATTCCGTTTTCCCGGAGCAGTTTTTCCAGCAGCAGCACCGCCGCTGCGATGCCTTCCTCGGCCTGGTGGCCGAGCGGTAATTCGATGTAATCCTCGGCAATGACGTGGTAGCCCAGGGAGGCCAGGACCACGCGCAGGTGGCGGCGGCCAAAGTCGATCCCGACGGCGACTGCACCGTTGCTGTTCAGCCTTACGTTGGTTGCGCGGCGGCCGGAGCTGGTGGTCGGCTCAGTGGATACAAGGCCGGCGTCC
>NZ_JABMCX010000599.1 GCF_013179505.1 Paenarthrobacter sp. CM16
CTGGTTGACCTCATCGACCACAACGAAATCGTCCCGGCGGTCAACCAGATCGAAACCCACCCCTTCCACCAGCGGGCAGCCGATCAGGAACTGATGCGCGAACGCGGCGTCCAGATCGAATCCTGGGGACCCTTCGCCGAAGGCAAGAACAACCTCTTCACCGATCCGGTCCTCAGCGCCATCGCCGAAGCACACGGCAAGTCAGTCGCCCAGGTGGTGCTCCGCTGGCTCATCCAGCGCGACGTCGTCGTCATCCCCAAGTCAGTCCGGCCCGAGCGGATGGCCCAAAACCTGGACGTCTTCGACTTCACCCTCACCGAAGAGCAAATGACCACCATCACCACCCTGGACACCGGCGCCAGCCTGTTCTTCGACCACCGCGACCCCGCCATGGTCAGCTGGCTCGGCGGCCGCCGCTACAACTAAAGCGCCGGCAATCCCGTGGCCCTCAACCCTTTGAACGTCAGCCGGCGGTCCGCCCTTCGCGGAGCGGCCGCCGGTCTGACCGGTGCCCTGCTCGCCGCAACAACAGCAGCCTGCACACCCCAAGGACCACCCACCGTGCCCTCAACAGACACCAGGCCCCCACCAAACAGCACAGGACCAGGCCAGGGAGGCCAACGGGTATTGCTCGCCTACTTCTCACGGGCAGGTGAAAACT
>NZ_JABMCX010000006.1 GCF_013179505.1 Paenarthrobacter sp. CM16
ACTCCAGCGCAGCTCATCAAGGTCGCCGGTGAGGTGGTGGACCTGGCAACGGAGCTTTTTGACGTGGCCAATTCCAACGTCATCAGTGACGTCGCCGCTGCCACCGATGCAGCCCGGGCCGCTGCTACTACTGCCCGGGTCAACATCGACATCAACGTGGTTGCCATCAAGCCTGGCGAAGCCCGTTCCCGCCTGGCGGAGCAGACGGACGGGATTGAAGCCAAAGTGGTTCTCGCCGCTGATGCCCTGGTGCAGCGCGTACGCGAAAGGATCCTCTCATGAGTACTGCTGTTCGCGGGAACACCGAGGTGCTTTCCGGGAAGGAACTCGCTTCCCGGATCCAGCAGCACGCCCGGGATGAGGCCCGCATCCTTCACTCCGAGGGATTGCGGATCACCCTGGCTGTTGTGGTGGCCACGGAGGACGAGTCAACGCACTGGTATGTCCGTTCGATCGAGCGTGCGGCCGAACGTGCCGGAATTGCTTGCAGGATTGTGGATCTAGGCCCGGATGCCAGCGAGCAAGCACTGGCCGGTGTCCTCGAAGACCTCAGCGCCGAACCAACCGTCCATGGGATCATCCTCCAGACTCCCCTGCCGGCCGCCGTTCGCGCTGACCGGCTGGTGGGGCTCATTGTCCCCGGGAAGGACATCGACGGCGCCAACCCCCTCAGCCTGGGCCGCTTGGCTGTGGGGCAGCCCGCCTTCGCACCTGCTACCGCCCAGGCTGTGGTGGAGTTGCTGGACCACTTCCAGGTTCCGATCGCTGGACGCAACGTGGCCGTCGTCGGACGTTCCGCCGTGGTGGGCAAGCCGTTGGCCCTGCTCCTCCTTGAAAGGGACGCGACCGTCACTATCTGCCATTCCAAATCCGGACCGCTGGAACGCTACACCCGGCCGGCCGACGTCGTGGTGGTTGCCGCGGGGCGCACAGGACTGCTCAAGGGCAGCCACCTTTCACCGGAGACTGTGGTGATCGACGTCGGCACGAACGTTCTTCCCGATGGTTCCCTGGTGGGGGACGTGGACGAAGCCAGTGTTACCGGCGTGGCCGCCGGCCTGAGCCCGGTTCCCGGCGGCGTGGGGTCGGTGACCACCGCACTGTTGCTGCTGCACACGGCTGAGGCTGCGCGGCAACAGTCCCACGCTGCCCTGCTGACTGCTTCCACTTCCCGGATCTGAAGGGTTTACCCATGCATGCCAAAGCTCCGCGCGAGAACATCGACGAGTCACAACTGACCGTCACCAAACCCAAGACCAAAGCTGTAGGCATCCCCGCTGTTGCCAACGCCTTGAAAATTTCGTTGGAACAGATGGGGCCGCTGCGCAGCGTCCAGACCCTGCTGGCAGTGAACCAGTTGGACGGGTTCGACTGCATGGGGTGCGCCTGGCCGGAACACGAAAAGCGCAATGCGGCAGAGTTCTGCGAGAACGGCGCCAAGGCCGTGGCCGAGGAAGCTACCCGACGCCGGGTCACACCGGAGTTCTTCGCCAAGCACTCCGTTGCCGAACTCAGAACCCGAGATGATTTCTGGCTTGGCCAGCAAGGCCGGATTACGCATCCGATGTTCCTGGATGAAGGCGCTACCCATTACACCCCCATTGGGTGGGATGACGCCTATGACCTTATGGCCGAGGAACTGCGGGGAATGGAACACCCTGGCCAGTCGGTGTTCTACACCTCCGGCCGCACCTCCAACGAGGCAGCGTTTGTCTATCAGCTTTTGGTCCGGGGACTTGGGACCAACAACCTCCCGGACTGCTCCAACATGTGCCACGAGTCCTCCGGCTCCGCGCTGGTGGAGACCATCGGCATCGGCAAGGGCTCGGTCAGCCTGACGGACCTGGAGACGGCGTCGCTGATCTTCGTGGCGGGGCAGAATCCCGGAACCAACCACCCCCGCATGCTCAGCGCCCTGGAAAAGGCGAAGAAGAACGGGGCGGTCATCGTCTCGGTGAATCCGCTTCCTGAAGCCGGGCTCCTGCATTTTGAAAACCCACAGCATGTGGCCGGGATGATCCAAGGAACCCAACTGACGGACGATTTCCTGCAGATCCGCGCAGGCGGAGACCAGGCCCTCTTCCAGGGACTGGGCAAATACCTGCTCGAAGCCGAAGCTGCCGGACGCAATACCCCGGGCCTGCAAACAGTGCTGGACCACAACTTCATCGAGAACCACACGGTGGGCCTCGACGATTACCTGCGCTACCTGGAGAAGGTGGAATGGGATGACATTGTGGAGGCAACCGGGCTCACTTTGGAACAGATCCATTCCACCGGTGAGCGAATGCTCGCTTCCAGCGCCACCATCGTGTGTTGGGCCATGGGCCTGACCCAGCACAAGCATTCCGTCCCCACCCTCCGCGACGTAGTGAACGTCCTGCTGCTGCAAGGCAACATCGGCAAGCCCGGCGCCGGAGTCTGCCCGGTCCGCGGCCACTCCAACGTCCAAGGCGACCGCACCATGGGCATCTTCGAAAAGATGCCCGAGGCCTTCCACGATCGGCTGGACCAGGAATTCGGGTTCCG
Source organism: Paenarthrobacter sp. CM16 (assembly GCF_013179505.1). Lineage (GTDB taxonomy): Bacteria > Actinomycetota > Actinomycetes > Actinomycetales > Micrococcaceae > Arthrobacter. Next base: position 2,530 of record NZ_JABMCX010000006.1, read on the forward strand.
CTCCCCCCGCGAACATGGCTACGACACCGTGGCAGCAATCCGCGCCATGCGGGACGGAAAAGTCCGTTTCTTCATGGGCATGGGAGGCAACTTCGTCCGGGCCGCCCCCGATTCGGAGGTCACCGAGCAAGCCTTGGCCAACACCCGGCTGACCGTTCAGATCTCCACCAAGCTCAACCACTCGCACCTGTCCACTGGCCGGCGGGCGTTGATCCTGCCCACCCTCGGGCGCACCGAGAAGGACACCCAGCGGACCGGCGACCAGCGCGTCACCGTGGAAGATTCCATGAGCGCCGTCCACGCATCACGCGGACGCCTCAAGCCCGCAAGTGAACACCTGCACTCCGAAGTAGCAATCGTGTGCAACCTCGCCCACCGGCTGTTCACCGATGGCCACAGTCGCCTGCCCAACACTCCCCAGGCGGCCTGGCTCGCCATGCGGGACGATTACACCCTGATCCGGAAGCACATTGAAGCCGTGTTTGATGGCTTTGAGGACTTTGAAGCCCGGATCCAACATCCTGGCGGCTTTGTGCTCCCCCATCCGCCCCGCGATGCGAGGAAGTTCGACACCGTGTCCGGGAAAGCACACTTCACCGGCAACGAACTGGAGTTCATCAAAATCCCACCGGGCCGGCTGGTCCTTCAGACCCTGCGCTCACACGACCAGTACAACACCACCATCTACGGCAAGGACGACCGCTACCGTGGCATCCATGGGGGCCGGCGCGTGGTGCTCGTCAACGCTGACGACATCACCGAACTTGGATTCTCCGACGGCGACATGGTCCACCTGATCTCCGAGTTCCAGGGAACGGACAGGCGGGCGGAGAACTTCCGGATCGTGTCCTACTCAACGCCCAAGGGCTGTGCCGCCGCGTATTACCCGGAAACGAACGTTCTGGTGCCCCTCGATTCCGTGGCGGACACCAGCGGAACGCCCACGTCCAAGTCCGTGATCATCAGGCTGGAGAAGGCCTGAGTTCCAACAAGAGTTCCAACAAGAGTTCCAACAAGAGTTCCAACAAGAGTTCCAACAGTCCAATGGTCCGTGGGAGGTGCTTCGGTGGCCTGAAACCTGGGGAGGTATTTCTTCATCGAAGCACCGCTTTCGGACCATTGGGCAGCGTATGTCAGTAACAGCCAAAGAACAGGGAGTGACCATGTCAGGAAACAGAGCAGTCGCCTACAAGGAACCCGGTGTGGTGGAAATCATCGACACCGACTACCCAACGTTTGAGCTCAAGGACGGACCAGGCGTCAACCCCGCAAATGTCGGCCGGAAAGTACCCCACGGTGCGATCCTCCGCACCGTGACCACCAACATCTGCGGTTCGGACCAGCACATGGTCCGTGGCCGCACCACAGCTCCGCAGGATCTGGTCCTCGGCCACGAAATCACCGGCGAAGTGGTGGAGGTGGGACCCGACGTCGAGTTCATCAAGGTGGGCGACATCGTCTCGGTGCCGTTCAACATTTCCTGCGGCCGCTGCCGCAACTGCAAGGAACAGAAGACCGGCATCTGCCTCAACGTCAACCCGGACCGCCCCGGCAGTGCCTACGGTTACGTGGACATGGGCGGCTGGGTGGGTGGTCAGGCCGAATTCGTGCTGGTTCCTTACGCCGACTGGAACCTGCTGCGCTTCCCGGACCGCGATCAGGCCCTGGAAAAGATCATGGACTTGACCATGCTCTCAGACATCTTCCCCACCGGCTTCCACGGCGCAGTCACGGCCGGTGTGGGCGTGGGGTCCACTGTTTACGTCGCAGGTGCCGGGCCCGTAGGCCTTGCCGCCGCCGTCGGCGCCCAACTGTTGGGTGCCGCCGTCGTGATTGTGGGCGACATGAACGAGGACCGCCTGGCCCAGGCGCGCTCCTTCGGCTGTGAAACGGTCAATGTGTCCAATGGCGACCCCAAGGAACAGATTGCGCAGATCCTCGGCGTCCCGGAAGTGGACTGCGGCGTGGACGCTGTGGGATTCGAAGCCCGCGGCCACGGCAAGGACGCCTCCCATGAGGCTCCGGCCACCGTGTTGAACTCCCTCATGGACATCACTGCCGCCGGCGGATCCCTGGGCATCCCGGGCCTCTATGTCACCGGCGACCCAGGCGGAATCGACGACGCAGCCAAGCACGGCTCGCTCTCGCTCTCCCTGGGCACAGGCTGGGCCAAGTCCCTGTCCTTCACCACCGGTCAGTGCCCGGTCATGAAGTACAACCGTCAGTTGATGATGGCGATCCTTCATGACAAGGTCCAGATCGCCAAGGCAGTGAACGCCCAGGCAATCCCGCTCGAGGACGCTCCCCGCGGTTACGCAGAGTTCGACGCCGGCGCGGCAACAAAGTTCGTGCTGAACCCCAACGGCTACGTGAAGGCCTAAGGCAGTACGCATCAACTGATACCGGGGACTGCGCGGCAGGAATTACGGGAAGGCCGCACAGTCCCCGGTATCTGCGGTTAACCTCCTCCCAGGAAGCGGACATCCATGCTGACCCAAGAAATCGCCGGCGTTTCCGTGCGGCACTCACCCGCCTGGGCTGATGCCCGGCAATTGGCCTACGATTGCGCCGGCCCGCTCCCGCCGTCCAAAGCCTCCCTCCGCGAAGCAATCGGGCACACCCTGGCCCGCGCAGTCACCGCCCCGCGGGACCTTCCGCACTACGCGTCATCGGCAATGGACGGCTGGGCCATCAACGGCGGCGGTCCGTGGTTATTGACGACGGCGGGGCTACCGCTCTCACCGGGCGAAGCCAGCACTATCGCCACTGGCGGGCTGGTCCCGGCCGGGGCTTCGGGGGTCCTGCGCAAGGAAAGCGGCCAGGTCTCCGGGGAAGGACAGCTCTTGCTCAGGCACGATGCAAAACCGGGCGAAACGTTGCCCGGCCGGCACATTCGTCCGGCAGGAGAGGAAGCCAGGGCAGGCGATGTCCTCATCCCCGCCGGCACACTGCTCAACCCTGCCCACATTGCCCTGGCCGCCGTGGCAGGCCACGATCACCTCCAGGTACAGCGCAAGCCGAGGGTCGCCGTCGTACTGACCGGCTCGGAAGTAATCACTTCCGGGGAGCCGGCAGCAGGACAGGTCCGTGACGCCTTCGGGCCACAGCTGGATGCCGTCATTTCACAATTGGGCGGGGAACCCGGCGGCCAGCGCAGGATAGGCGACTCGTACGAAGAGTGGGTGGGCGCGCTGGGAAGCGTTCCCGGGGCCTTGCCGCCGGACGTCACCATCACCACCGGCGGAACCGGAAAATCCGGGACGGACCACTTCCGCCAAGCCGTTGCCGCGCTCGGCGGCCGGTTCCTCCTTGACGAGATCGCCATGCGGCCCGGACATCCGGCTGTGCTGGCGGAACTTCCCGAGGGCCGCTTCATCATTGGACTTCCAGGGAACCCCCTGGCCGCGATGATGGCCCTGATGACCGTAGGCGAACCCTTGCTGGCCGCCCTCGGACAAAGGCCGCTCCGGCCAGCCGGGCTGATGACGTCCGGGGCCGACATCGATCCGGACCCGGGACGGACACGCCTCATCCCCTGCAGCGTGCTCCATGACGTGGTGTTCCCTGCCTCCCGCACGGGCCCGGGCATGATGCGCGGGCTTGCTTGGGCAGACGGCTACATGGCCGTTCCCCCGGAAGGCGTCGCGGCCGGCGCGCCCGTACCCGTCCTCCCCCTGCCGTGGACACGCTCATAAGGTGGGCGCCCATGGTGTGAAAGAGTCCCTGCAAAACTCCGTCTAGGATGAGGTCAGACGAGCGTGCAGGCCGGACAACGCACCACCTTGGGCGGCCTGCCTGGACAACGGACACGAGGCATCATGGCCGCACGGAACAACCCGGACATCGACAAGGACGCAGACGCCCACACCGGCGGCGTCCAATCCGTGGACCGTGCCCTCCAGATCCTGGAAATCCTGGCCCGTGAAGGTGACGCCGGGGTAAGTGAGATCGCCGAGGAAATGGGCATCCACAAGTCCACAGTCTCCAGGTTGGTAGGTTCCTTGGTCAGCCGGGACATCGTCCGGCAAAACAGCGAGCGCGGCAAATACCAACTGGGTTTCGGCATACTTCGCCTGGCCTCTTCCATTCCCGGCAGGCTGAGTGTGGTCCACGAGGCCCGGGGGGTCCTGGAATCGTTGGCGGCCGAATACAAGGAAACGGTGAATCTGGCCGTGCTTCGCTCCAACTATGCCGTCAACGTGGACCAGGCAATGGGTCCCTCAACATTGGCCACCTATGACTGGGTGGGCAGCCTGACCCCGCTGCATGCCACCTCCAGCGGCAAAGTCCTTCTTGCCGCGTTGACCGCTGACGAAAGATCCCAGGTCCTCAAGACTGTGGGCCTGCCCGCCCGAACGCCGCGCACCGTCACCAACCGGGGTGAGCTGGAAAAGCAACTGCTTGAGGTCGCCCGAAACGGCTACGCCACGGTTCATGAAGAGTTTGAAATCGGCCTTACTGCCATCGCCGTACCCGTCTTCAACCACGCGGGAAGTGTGATCGCCGCGGTCAGTATCTCCGGGCCGGCGTTCAGGTTCTCTCCCGAGGACCAACCCGGGCTCATTGCGGGCCTCCGCGAGGCCGGCCTGACCATCAGCGCTCGAATGGGCTACAGGCACCGCTAGGCAGCGCTTTCGCGGGGGGCGGAGCAACTGCCCGTGGCAAGCACACATGCGACTCAAAGCCAATTGATATATCAATCTGCTGTTAAAGAGCCGAAAAGCCTTGACTTTGGGTGTGACGCGGAGCACTCTGTTGCATACCGCGAATGTTGTTGATTCATGCGGAACGCCTTCCAAGCTTCCAAAGCCCGGCGTTCAACCAACTGTCAAGCAAAAGAGGTGCACCATGAATCTGCCCCTGAGTACGCCTGCACCGCAGGCTGCCAACGGGAAAATCATGGTCATCAAGGAAGCCCCCAACCTTCCGGCCGACCTCGCCCTTCAGGGCCATGTATAAACGCAAGCCCATGACTCTCCGAGCAAAGGACCCGCTCATGGCTATAAACAGTGACACCAAACCGCTGACACCAGAGGAGTTACCTGCCGACGACCAGTTGGCGGCCACTTCACCGGCAGCCAGCACCAGCAAAGAAAGCAGCCCCGCCCACGCGGCAAGCCCTGAGGAAACCATCAGGGTCTCCGCCGACGACACCACCTTGGCCGCCCTCGACGCTGAGGACGGAGGTGCAGAGCCCCTTCCCGATTCTGAAGAATACGAACAGATCATGGAAGAACTGCGCCATGCCAAGACCGAGCAGGCCGTCTCGGCCCGCCGGAACCGCAAACTTACCCTCGACAAAGTCACCTTCGGGATCACGGGCGCCATCGCCGTCGCCTTCGTGGTCTGGGGATTTGTTGGGCGGGACAGCCTCTCCGATACCTCCAAAGGTGCCCTGAACTGGGTCATGGAGTACACCGGCTGGCTCTTCATGGTCCTCGCCTCACTGTTCGTCGTCTTCGTCCTGTGGCTTGCCCTCGGCAAGTTTGGCAATATCCCGCTGGGCAAGGACGGTGAGAAACCGGAGTTCCGAACCGTCTCCTGGGTGGCCATGATGTTCGCCGCCGGAATGGGCATCGGGCTCATGTTCTACGGCGTGGCCGAGCCGCTGTACCACTACATCTCACCGCCGCCGGGAACAGTGGACGGCCGCACTCCGGCAGCCATCCAGACTGCCATGGCCACCTCGATCTTCCACTGGACCCTGCACCCCTGGGCCATGTACGCCGTAGTGGGCATCGCCATGGCTTACGGGACCTACCGTTTGGGTCGCAAGCAACTGGTGTCCGCCGCCTTCACCTCGCTGTTCGGCATCCGCATGGTGGAAGGTCCGCTCGGGAAGTTCATCAACATCCTGGCCATCTTCGCCACGCTCTTCGGAACCGCTGCGTCGCTGGGCCTCGGCGCCCTCCAGATCGGCAGCGGCATGACGTCCAACGGCTGGCTGGGTGAAATCGGCACTCCGGTGCTGGTGGTCATCGTCGCGATCCTGACCTTCTGCTTCGTGGCATCCGCCGTGTCCGGCATCAGCCGCGGCATTCAGTGGCTCTCCAACATCAACATGGTCCTGGCCGTAGTCCTGGCCCTGATTGTCTTTGTGGCCGGGCCCACCCTGTTCATCCTCAACCTGATCCCCTCCGCCGTGGGCGACTACGCCAGGGACCTTGCCGAGATGTCATCACGAACCGAAGCCGTGGGAGATGATTCCCTGCGCAGCTGGATGACCAGTTGGACCATCTTCTACTGGGCTTGGTGGATCTCCTGGACGCCCTTCGTGGGAATGTTCATCGCCCGCATCAGCCGTGGACGCACCATCCGCCAATTCGTCACCGGCGTCCTGCTGGTACCCAGCGTTGTGAGCGTCATCTGGTTCGGTATCTTCGGCGGGGCCGCCTTCCACGTCCAGCAGGAAGCGGACAAAGCCGGCACTCCAGGCCTTGTGACCATGGTGGACGGCGCACCCTCCATCAACTTCGATGGCGCCCTCTTCGATTTGGTGAAGAACCTGGGAATGCCCGGTTGGCTGACCGCTGCCGTCATCGTCCTGGCCATGGTCCTGGTGGCGATCTTCTTCGTCACCGGCGCCGACGCCGCCTCGATCGTGATGGGATCCCTGAGCTCCAACGGCGCCGAACACCCGCGTCGGGGAGTGGTGATCTTCTGGGGCAGCCTCACCGGCGCAGTGGCAGCAGTCATGCTGCTTGCCGGCGGCGATAAGCCATCGGAGGCTTTGTCGGGACTGCAAAGAGTGACCATCGTGGCAGCCCTGCCCTTTGTGATCGTCATGCTGTTGCTCTGTTTCGCCCTGGTCAAGGATCTTCGCCGCGACCCCCTGCAATTGCACAAGCGTTTGGCTACCTCAGTAGTGGACCGGGCTATCCGGACCGGCGTTGAGCAACACGGCGGTGTTCAATTCGACCTCGTCACCAAGCACGAGTGCGCGGAGAAATGCACCGACTCCGATTGCGCCGGGGGAACACCAACGGGAACCATCCCCCTGGTCGGCAAGCCCCAACAGGACTCCACCGGCAAGTAATCCAGCTTCGAACTGATCCCCTTTACCGATTCTTAGAGGTCCATCATGCCCAACACTTCTGACACCGGCACTCTCCGTCTCAACAACCAAGTGCGCCTCAACAACCAAGCCAATGAGGACGTGACAGTCACCTTGGACGCGTCCAAACCCCTGACTGTCCGGATCGAGGTTGACCGTTGCCCCTGCGGATCTGAACACAGCAAGGCCGGCTCCTACGTCGATAGTGACTTGGGCCGCTAGGCAGCACACAACACGCTAAGCAGCACACAATACGCTCAGCAGCACACAACAAAGCAGGCGCCGGGGTTCCGGCGCCTGCTTTTTGTTGATACTACTGGTAGCCGCTAGGGCTTATTTGGGCATCAGCACCGAGTCAACCAGGTAAACCGTGGCGTTGGCGGTCTGGACGCCACCGCAGATCACGTTGGAAGCTCCGTCAACCGTGAGGGCATCCTTGGTGCCTGCAACCGTCACTTCGCCACCCTGCACAGTCTTGTGGGTGCCGACGATCTGGTCCGGGGTCAGCTGACCGGGGATGACGTGGTAGGTGAGAATCTTGCTCAGCAGGGCATCGTCCGTCTTGAGCGTCTCGATTGTTGCGGGGTCGATCTTGGCGAAGGCATCGTCAACCGGTGCGAACACCGTGAATTCGCTGCCGTTCAGGGTGGAAACCAGGTCCACCTTGGGGTTGAGCTTGCCCGAAACAGCGGCGGTCAGGGTCTTGAGCAGCGGGTTGTTCGATGCTGCAACGGCTACCGGGTCCTGGGCCATGCCCATGACCGAACCGGCGCCGTCCGGAACCTGTGCGGCGTAACCGGCGCAGCCGGGGCCCACGAGGTTGGCGGCCGGGTCCATGGCTGCACTGCTCATGGCCGAGGACGACGGGGAAGCGGACGGCCTTGCGGAGGAGGACTCCGGGGCAGCCGATGCCGAGGAAGGCGAAGTGGAGGTGCTGGTGCCACCACAGGCAGTGAGACCGAGAAGGGCGGCTGCAGTGAGGCCAACGAAGGCGAGGGCGGGGCGCTTTGTGGACAACATGTCATTCTCCTTGTTTTTGGAACCAGGGCGTTGGGTCCATTGGTTGGTGGGACACGGGCTGCTGATGTTGCTTTTGCTTCACCTGCGGTTTGTGTCTCACCAGCTATTCGGAGGATGGGACGGGGTGGATGGGTGCGGATTGAAAAAGTTTTTTTTCATGCCGCCGGACGGTCCCGCCCTTGTACGTCTGCTACGCCGCCGTACGGGTAGTGGGACGAACAAGGGCGGGGCTTTTAGCGGCAGTCCTGGAAGTACGGTCCACCCCGAGCGCGCAGATAAAAAGGGTCACGCTGACAGCGGCCGTGGCTGGAGTGATTCCGTCAATAAGGAGTACCACTACGCCGGCCACCCCACTGACCGTGCTCAGCGCGGCCCTTCGATCCGTGAAAGCGGGAGAGTGGGGTGCGTTCACCTGTTCACAGCGTCCGAGCCACCGGACCACGGGAACAAGGAGAGAAGTAACAGCCACCAACCACAGTGGCCGGCCCAGCCACCACTCTGCGCTGCCCGGAACCGGGAGATGTACCGGGACCACGAGCAGCAAACCCGCAAGGGAAACCATCACCGGCATGTGCCAGAGATAGATAGTCATCGCCCTGGCACCCACCAACCCGACGAGTGACATGGCGCTGGACTGTTCTGCCCACCGTCTGATGCGCTTTTGGGCGAGGGAGAAAACCATCAGTTGTGCGATTGCCAGGAGGGCAAGGGCGCCCGTTGGCGGATTAAGGTTGCTGAACATGTCCCCCGAGTACCAACCAGAGGCAAAGAGGGTCATCAGCAGTATCAGCGAGAACCCCGCAGTCCATTTCCGCACAGCCCCGGACATCCGTCCCACCCACCCATCTGCAAGCCAGAACCCCAGCTGTTGAATGAAGAGCCACACAAAAGCAAGGTTGGCGTATCCGAGGGCAGGAAGGTCCAGGATCAAACGCCCGGCATCTACGGCAACGATGGCCAGCCCCAACCCCACCAGGGTCCGGAGTCCCGCCTTCCCGTGAGCGAATGCCAGCACGGGAACAAGAGCCGAACATCCGAGGTAGACGGCCAGGAACCACAAGGGTTGGCTGATCCGATACCCGGCCGTTTCAACAATTTCCGCGGGAACGCCGTATACGGCAAGGATCAGGAGGCCTGTTCCTACCGAAGCCACCAGAACTACGGCGGGAACCAGCAGCCGCACCAGCCTGAGCCGGACATAGCCACCGGCGGTGCCGCCCCGGAGCTGCATCCGACGCCATTGCGTGATGGAGCTGAAGCCACCGGCAATGAAGAACAGCGGCATAATTTGAACAAGCCAGGACCAAGAGGCGAACCAAGGGTTTCCGTCCAGGGCATTCTCCAGCACAGGCCCCTGGGGACCAACGCTCACGCCTACCATCAGTGCGTGGAGTGCCACCACCACCACAAGGCAGAAACTCCGGATGACGTCCACACTGGCGTCCCGTGCAGTGCCCGGGACATGCGGCCGGGACAGGTGTGCAGTTGTGTCACTTTTCATGCCTTCGACGCTACGGATCAGCGGAATCAGGCACGATGGTGCGGGCCACCCTCTTAAAGGTGGAGCTGGCTATACCGTCAAGGCCCATGCTGCTGCGGCAGACTGAAGTCATGATCAAACCTCGTTTTCGGCCATGGCTGCGTGCCTACGGCTACCTTGTTGGTGAGTTGCTCGCCAGCGTCATCTCCATGGCCATGTTCATGGTTGCCGCGCTCCTCATCCCGTTGTTCCTTTTCAGCGGCGGATGGCTCGTAGCGCCCCGGGCGGTAGCCGGCCTGCGCTGGTGGGCGGCGATAGCCCGCCGTCGAACATCCAGCTACTCCGGTATGCCAGTGACCGAAAACTACGTTCCCATTCCCCGCAGGCCTTCCTTTGAAGAGCGCCTACGTCTGGTCTTTTCCCGCAGCACCGGACGCGATCTGCTGTGGTTGGTGGCTCACGGACTGGGGATGCCGATCGTCGCACTCCTGTGTATCGGGTTTCCTTTTGGCGCCTTGAACTCGCTGCTCATTCCCACCTACTGGTACCTCCTCCCCGCGGACCAGCCTGTAGTCAACCTGTATCCGGTGACGTCATGGGAGGGTGCTTGGTGGATGCTGCTGATAGGCCTTGGATATGCAGCGGTCTCGTGGTGGCTGATTCCCGGAGCGGCTGCAGGACTTGCCTGGATTCAGGGAAAAATGTTGTCGCTTCCCGCGAGCGCTTACCTGGCCGAGCGGGTGACTGCGTTGACGGCCAGCCGTGCCGCGGCGTTGGATGCCCATTCGGCGGAGCTCAAAAGGATAGAACGCGATCTCCATGACGGTGCGCAAAACCGGCTGGTGGGCGTCGTCATGATGCTCGGCCTGGCGGAGCGGACCCTTGAGAAAAGCCCGCAAGACGCACTCCCCCATGTCCGCAGGGCCCAGCAAGCCGCCACCGACGCCCTGGCCGGGCTGCGAACAGCGGTTCACGATATTCACCCGCCCATCCTGGACGAGCTGGGCCTGGAAGGAGCGCTCTCGGCTTTGACGGGCCGCTCGGCCATTCCCTGCAACCTCATGGTGTCCGATCTCCACCGGGTTCCGGCGGCACTGGAATCGGCCAGCTACTTCATCGTGGCTGAAGCCTTGACCAATGCCAATAAGTACAGTGCTGCCACCCGGTTGTCCGTGGTGGTCAAACGGGATGGCTCTGCTGACCGGCTGCTGATTTCAGTGGAGGACAACGGGCGTGGCGGGGCGGTGGAACGTCCCGGCGGAGGGCTGGCAGGAATTCGACGCCGGGCGGCTGCTTTCGAGGGCGTCCTGGACTTTCACAGTCCGGCCAACGGACCAACAACTGTGAGGGTGGAACTGCCGTGCGGGTTGTAATTGCCGAGGATGACGCCCTCCTCCGCGAAGGGTTGTCGCTCCTGCTCAAGAGCGAAGGTTTCGATGTCATCGCTGCCGTGGACAACGCCGTCGACTTCCTTGCCGTCCTTGAGGACGCCGATGCCGCCGTCCTTGACGTGAGGATGCCGCCCACCTTTACGAATGAAGGCTTGCTGGCCGCACGTGAGGCCCGACGACGACGGCCCGGCTTTCCGGTGTTGGTCCTCTCCGCTTACGTGGAGGACCGCTACGCCGGTGACCTGTTGTCCGAAGGTGCCGCCGGCTTGGGGTACCTCCTCAAGGAGCGTGTGGGTAAGGTAGCGGAATTCACTGACACCCTCCGGCGCGTTGCCGGCGGCGCCACCGTCATGGATCCTGAAGTGATCTCCCAGCTGATGAGCCGCCGCGGGGCCAGCGATCCCATCAGCACGCTCACTCCCAGGGAACGCGAGGTCCTTGGATTGATGGCGGAGGGATTGGACAACCTTTCCATTGGGTCCCGCTTGGTGGTCACCGAAACGGCTGTCAGCAAGCACATAGGCAACATCTTCCAAAAGCTGCAACTGTCCACCATGGACCGGGGCCATCGCAGGGTGCTGGCAGTACTCGCGTATCTTCGAAGTTGAGCTCTGGAACCCGCTGGCGGAATCCCGTTGCCTGAATCCAGCACCAATGACACCATGGGCGGATGGCTATCGAGGTCCGACCCGCGACCATGTTCGATGACGTGAAAACCATGCTGGGACCCAAGAGCCCCGACTCGAACGTGTGCTGGTGCCTGAGCTACCGCATCCCGTCGAAGCTCAACCAGGAGCTCCAGAAGCAGGAGCGCGGAAAATACGTCCAAAAGTTGGTTTCCGAGGACCCGCCTCCCGGCGTTTTGGCGTACGACGGCGACGAAGTAGTGGGGTGGGCAGCGGTTCACCCGCGCGCAGACACCAGTTTCGCCAAGAACCGCAAGATCCCCCACGTGGACGAGACAAAGGTGTGGTCCATTTGGTGTATTCGGGTGAGGCCCGGACATCGAGGGAAAGGGATCTCGCACGAACTCCTGCGCGGGGCCATAGAGTTCGCCAAGAGTCACGGGGCGCCCGCCCTTGAGGGTTACCCGGTGGACAACAGGGGCGGCAAGGTGGATCTGACCATGGCCTACGTGGGCACCCGGAGACTGTTCGAAAAGGCGGGTTTCAGGAAGGTCGCCGAAACCACCTCGGTGCTCAACGGTTTCCCCAGGGTGCTCATGCGCATGGACCTCCGCCAGCCAAGTAGGTAACAGCACATGCTCCAATGCGGGCTCAGTAGAACGTTTACTGTCACCTAGTTGGGGCGGGCTCCCTGCAACCTTGCGCTCATGCGGTGCGCTTCCTCGAGCAGCAGCTTGCCCAGGAACTCCTGGCGGTCAGGACGGAAGCGCGGTTCGATGCCCGTCAGGGAGAGCGCCCAGGCAGGGCGGCCCTGCTGGTCAAACACCGCAGCGCCCATACCCCAGCTGCCTTCGAGGATGAGTCCGGGATTAACGGCGTACCCGGCCAGGCGGGTGCGTTCCAGGTTGTCCCGCACTACGTTTTCGGGGTGGCCCACAGCAAAGTCGCCGGCGTGCGCAGGCCAGTCCCCCAGCAGTGCTTCCTGTTCCTCCGGGGGCAGGAAGGCCATGATCGCGGTTCCGGCCGAGGCCACTCCGAGCGGGAAGCGGACCCCTTCGTGCAGCACAAAGGATCGCACAGGAAACGCTCCCTCTTCGCGCAGGACGCAGATGGTTTCATTCCCACGGCGGAGGGAGAAGAACGCACTCTCCCCCGTTTCCGCGGCCAACCTTCGCAGCGAGGGCCGCGCGATGTCCTCCATGGGGAAACGGGCGGCAGCAACCGATCCGAGCAGGAAGATCTCCGGCCCCAGCACCCACTTGCCCGTGCCGGGATCGTGCTCCAGCAAACCTTCGGCAGCCAGGGACGTCAGCAGGCGGTGGACGGTTGGCCGGGTCAGCCCGGACTCGCGCACCAGACCCGCCAGTGATGTTCCACCCGGCTTGCGGCCCACCAGGCGCAGCAGCTGCGCCACCCTGCCCACAACCTGGGCTCCTTGCACTGCCACAGCATCCTCCCTGCGATTTTGTCCACAATATGGATACCGTTCAGTCTAGCGTCCACAGCGTGAGTAGTTGGTCCGCGCCGCCATTGATCTCTTGCGTTGCCCTGCCTAGGCTCGATTCCAAGAAGAGACACGTCCACAAAGTGGACCAACCAGCTCAACGAGGAGTTCGCAATGTCAACCATGTACGCGAGTGCAGCCGAAGCGCTGCGTGAGGTGATGGCAGACGGCCTGACCATCGCCGTCGGAGGTTTTGGCCTCAGCGGCATCCCCGCAGACCTGATCGACGCCGTTCGTGACTCCGGCGCCAAGGACCTCACCATCGTGTCCAACAACATGGGCGTGGACGGCAAGGGCCTCGGCGTCCTCATCGAAGCGGGTCAGGTCCGGAAGGTCATCGCTTCCTATGTGGGCGAGAACAAGCTTTTTGCCGAGCGGTACCTGGCCGGGAAGCTGGAGGTTGAGTTCACGCCGCAGGGCACCCTGGCCGAACGCCTGCGCGCCGGCGGCGCCGGCATTCCCGCGTTTTACACACGGACCGGTGTGGGAACCCTGGTTGCCGAAGGCAAACCGCTGGAAGAGTTCGACGGCGTCACGTACGTCCGCGAGCGCGCCATCACCGCCGACGTCGCGCTGGTCCACGCCCACACCGCCGATACGGACGGCAACCTGATCTACCGCTATACGGCACGGAACTTCAACCCGGTGGTGGCTACCGCGGGTGCGGTGACCATTGCCGAGGCTGAGATCATTGTGCAGCCGGGCGAGCTGGACCCCAACCACATTGTGACCCCGGGGGTCTACGTCCAGCGGCTTGTTCAAGCCACGGACCGGGTCAAGGACATCGAACAGCGCACGGTCCGGCAACGAGCCGAATCACTCACGGTTTAGCAGCAAAGGAGCTCATCACCATGGCATGGACACGAGACCAGATGGCCGCCATCGCGGCTGAAGAACTGAACGACGGCGACTACGTGAACCTCGGCATCGGCATTCCCACCTTGGTGGCCAACAACCTGCCCGACGGCGTGCGGGTGGTCCTCCAGAGTGAGAACGGACTGCTGGGCATGGGCCCGTTCCCCTACGAGGGCGAGGAAGACGCCGACCTCATCAACGCGGGCAAGCAGACTGTCACCATCACTCCCGGCGGCAGTATCTTTGACTCCGCTACCTCGTTCGGCATGATCCGCGGCGGGCACGTCAAGGTGGCCATCCTGGGCGCTATGCAGGTGTCCGGCTCCGGGGACCTGGCCAACTGGACCATCCCCGGCAAGATGGTCAAAGGAATGGGCGGGGCCATGGACCTGGTGGCCGGCACCCCGCGGGTGGTGGTCCTCACCGAGCACAACGCCAAGGATGGTTCGGCCAAGATCGTCACCGAATGCACGCTCCCGCTCACGGGGCTCAAGTGCGTGGACCGGATCATCACGGACCTCGCCGTTTTTGACATCGAAGAAACCCACGACGGCGGCACCCGCCTTCTGCTGACCCGCCTCGCCCCGGGCGTCACGGTGGAAGAGATCCGCAGCAAGACGGACGCGGAGTTCACGGAAGCGCTCACCTCTGAAGAACACACGCTTGAAGGAGCCAACGCATGAGCCTGAAAGAGCAATTTGGCAAAGACATCCTGCTCACAGGGTGGGGCCACAGCAAGTTCGGGAAGCTGACTGATGAGACCTTGGAGTCGCTGATCGTCCAGGTGGCCAGCGAAGCCATCAAGAACTCGGGCCTGGACCCGAAGGACATTGACGAGATCTACCTCGGCCAGTTCAACTCGGGGATGCAGCCTTTGGGATTCACGTCCTCGCTGGCCCTGCAGTTATCCGCCGATCTGGCCAATGTCCCGGCAACCCGCACCGAGAATGCCTGTGCATCCGGATCGGCGGCCTTCCAGCAGGGCGTCAAAGCGGTGCTGGCCGGAACCGCCCGCAACGTCCTGGTGATTGGCGCGGAGAAGATGACCGATGCCGGTGCGGACGTGGTGGGGGCGGCCTTGCTCGGCGCTTCCTATGAGATGGCCGGAAAAGCGTCCTCCACCGGGTTCACCGGCTTGTTCGCAGAAGTCGCCAAGCACTATGGCAAGCGCTATGGGGCAGGCATCAGCGGACTGGGCTTTGAAGGCGGGCTGGGCGATGTCCTGGGCTCCATTGCGGCCAAGAACCACCGCAACGGCATGGACAACCCCTATGCGCAGATGCACCGGGACTTCGGCGAGGAGTTCTGCCGGACCATCTCCGAGAAGAACCCCATGGTGGCCGAGCCCTTGCGCCGCACGGACTGTTCGCCGGTCTCGGACGGTGCTGCCGCCGTCGTGCTTTCCACCTCGGCTACCGGCGGCGCAACCGCGCCTGTGCGGCTGGCCGGATTCGGCCACGCCAACGATTTCTTCCCCGCGGAGAAGCGCGATCCCACCGAGTTCGCAGCCACCCGCGCCTCGTGGGAGCGCGCGTTCACCATGGCAGGGGTAGGCCTGGAGGACCTGGATTTCGCCGAGGTGCACGACTGCTTCACCATCGCCGAGCTCATCATGTACGAAGCCATGGGCCTCACTCCGCGCGGAGAAGGCGCCCGTGCTGTCCAGGAGGGTTGGGTATATAAGGACGGCAAGCTGCCCGTCAACGTCTCCGGCGGCCTCAAGGCGAAGGGCCACCCGGTGGGTGCCACAGGGGTCTCGCAGCATGTCATTGCGGCAATGCAGCTCAGCGGGACCGCGGGCGACATGCAGTTGCCCGCGGCCCGCCGGGGTGCGGTCCAGAACATGGGCGGCGTGGGCATCGCCAATTACGTCAGCGTCCTGGAGGCTCTCTGATTAGCGGTTCCGGATCAGTGCCGCGATCTCCGTAAACCCGAGCCGCTCTGCGTTTTGCAGGGCGGTTCGGCCTTGGGGGTCGCGGATCTCCGGGTTCGCCCCGGCGGCCAGGAGCTGCCGGACCACGTCCTGCTGG
The DNA here is from genome assembly GCF_013179505.1 of Paenarthrobacter sp. CM16. Lineage (GTDB taxonomy): Bacteria > Actinomycetota > Actinomycetes > Actinomycetales > Micrococcaceae > Arthrobacter. The sequence continues at coordinate 18,490 of NZ_JABMCX010000006.1, forward strand.
TTCGGCCCGCCGTTGTTCAGCAGGACGGCTTCCTGCATGGCGGTCCAGCCCAGGTTGTTGACGTGGTCCACCGGCACACCTGCTGCAATAAGGATCCGAACCGTTTCGGTGTGGCCATGCTCGCTCGCCGGGATCAGCGCAGTTCCGCCATACCTGTTGATGCTGCGAACATCCGCGCCCGCAGCCAACGTCAACTGAAGGACCTCGTTGAAGCCTTCCGCCCCGGCATAGAGGAACGCGGAGTCCTGGATCTCATCCTTGGCGTTGACGTTGCCACCAGCGGCGATCAGTTCGCGGACACGGGGTACGTCGTTGGCTTTGGCGGCCAGGATCAGGAGACGGTCGGTTTCCAGTTGGGCCTCCGGTGGGAGCGTTGACGGTACAGCGGACGACGACGGCCCGGGACCAGCGCTCGTCGTCGCGGTTTGGCTTGGGGCTACTGAAGGCGAGGCCAGGCTTGGAGCTACGGAAGACGAGGCCGGGGCGGGAGGCGGGGCGGCCGGCGTCGTACATCCGGACAGCAGCCCGATCACCAGCAATCCCGCCCCCACCACCGGAGTTTTCATGGCTACTTCGCGGCCGTAGCCAGTGCATCGGCACCGGCGGTGGCGCAGGCTTCGTCGAGGGCGCCGTCGGGAGCGCCGCCCACTCCGATGCCGGCCACCGAAACACCGTTCACCTTCAGCGGTACGCCTCCGGAAAGGAACAGCGTGCCCGGGAGGTCGGCGATGGAGGGGCCGTTACCGTTGACGCGCTTGGCGAGCTCGCTGGTGGGAGCACCAAAAGCGGCCGCAGTGTAGGCCTTCTGCTTGGCGGCTTCGATGGTGTGCTCGGCAGCGTTGTCGCCACGCAGGATTGCCTGGACAGTTCCGAACCGGTCAACCAGTGCGACAGTGACGAACGGCAGCTTGTCCGCCTGGCACTTGGCGAGCGCAGCGTTGACGGCGGCACTCGAGGCCCCTACGGAGATGCGGTTCTGGGCTACGACGTTCTCCGGGGCCGGCTGAACCTCTGCGGCAACTTTCACAGGGGCAGCAGCCGGCGCGCCTGCAGGGGACACGGCGTTGGCCACGGCCGTGACACCGCCGGTGAGCAGCAGCGCTCCAGCAGCGGCGGCGGCAATCATCTTGTTCGACTTCTTCACGGGGTTCTCCTTGGAGTGGGCATCGGGTTCACAGCTTCGGGTACACCTCCATGTTTCCGCCGACGACCGGATGGCCACATCGCCCGGTCGCCGTTTCAGGGCTCAGCCTTTCCGCCATTGGTATCAGCCAAAAGGTGGAGGGACCAATACCCGTGCGGGACCTAGCATGGAAGGATGCCCACTGCCCCTACACAGCCGGCGCCGAGCATTCGGCTCGATGGACGCATCGATGCTGTGCTGCATCTGGGCTTCGCCGTCCTCATGGTCGCTTCCGCAGTCCGTTACGTCATGCGGCACTCCCCCGGCGACAACCTCTGGACGGTGGCGCTGGCAGGAACTGTCTGCGCCCTGTACGCGGTCACTGCGGTGCTGGCCCATCGACGGGAACGGGGCAAGCGGCAACCGGGCCAACGGCGCCAGCTATGGATTCCATGGATGATCGCGTTGGTGGCAGCCTGGGCAGCGCTCGTCATTGCCGCCCCGAGCTTCGCCTGGTGTTCCTTCGCCATCTTCTTCCTGACCCGCACTGCCTTCCGCGGATGGGCGGGATACGTCGCCGGAGGCGCGACGGCGGCCGCTACCGCCGTCGGACTGTTCCGGATGAGCGGCTGGACAGACATCGCCATGTTGCTCGGCCCGCTCGCTGCAGGCGCCCTGCTCACGCTGATCTACGACAAAATTGAGCGGGACCAGGATCGGCTCGCCACCAGCGAACGGGAATCCGGGATCGCAGCGGAGCGTGAGCGCGTTTCCCGGGAAATCCACGATACCGTCACGCAAGGCCTGGCCAGCAGCCTCCTCCTCCTTGAGGCCGCCCAGCGCGCGTGGCCCGCTCCGAGCGCGAACCACGACGTTCGCAAAGCCGCCGATTTGCTACGGCGCAATCTCGCCGACACCCGCAGCCTGGTGCACGAACTCTCCGCACCGGGCTTGGAAACCGGCCCACTCCCCGAGGCTTTGGAACACGCGGCCCGCCAATACGTTGAGGCCATCCGGGTCCAGGTCACCGGTGATCCGCGGCCGCTTCCGTCCGAGGTCCGGCATGCCCTGCTGCGCGTCACGCAGAGCGCCGTGGCCAACATCAAACTCCATGCCGGCGCCGGCCAGGCAAGCGTGACCCTTGGTTACCTTCCGGACGCCGTCACCCTGGACGTGTACGACGACGGTCGCGGCTTTGATCCCGGAACGGTACCTCCGCCCTCGGAAACCGGAGGATACGGGCTGCGGGCCATGCGGCAGCGTGTGGAACAGTTGGGCGGAGAATTGTCCGTGGAAAGCTCACCGGGAGAAGGAACCATCATTGCGGCGCAGTTCCCGCTGTCCCGGCCTGCTGATCCGGCAAACACCCTGAAGGAGGCTCGGTGAACAGCATTTCAGTGCTCCTCGTGGACGACCACACCGTAGTGCGGAGCGGACTCAAGGCGCTCCTGGGCACTCAAGCCGATATCGGCGTCGTCGGTGAAGCCGCGTCGGGTGAGGAAGCGCTGGAAGCGGCACAGCAGCATGCCCCCGACGTCATCCTCATGGACCTCGCCATGGGCGCCGGGATGGACGGGATCGAAGCCATCAAGCAGCTCCGCCAACGCACCCCGAAGCAGGCCATCATCGTGTTCACCACCTACGACTCCGACGCGGACATTGTCCGTGCCGTGGATGCCGGCGCCATGGGCTATTTGCTCAAGGACGCCGCGCCGGAGGAGATCTTCGCAGCGGTGCGCGGTGCTGTGCAGGGCAAGAGCGTGATGAGTGCACCGGTGGCATCCCGGCTGTTCCAGCAACTGCGGAATCCCGACGAGATCCTCACTCCGCGCGAAGCTGAACTACTCAGCCTGCTCACGGAGGGGCTCAGCAACCGCGATCTGGGCAAGCGCCTGTTCATTTCCGAGGCGACGGTAAAAACCCACCTCGCCCACATCTATGCCAAGCTCGGTGTGGAGACGCGGGCAGCAGCAATTGCTACAGCTATCCGGCGCGAGGGGATGCGGTAAAGGCGCGTGGTTGGTTACGCTGACCATATGTCGGACGCAGCGGATCGCAAAATGTTCAAAAACCCGGGAACTGCTTTGCTGGTCCGGGGAGCCCTTTCCATTGTTTTTGGCCTTTTAATCATTGTTTTGCCGAGCGCGACTGCTTTGGTTGTTGTTGTCATGTTCGGTGTATTTGCGATCATTGACGGCATCACCAGCGTTGCCCATTATTTTTACGACCCCGCCGGCCGCTCCCGCTGGACCTTGGTGGGCGGCTTCATCTCCATCGCAGCCGGCATTGTGGCAATTGCCTTGCCGGGAATTACGGCCGCCGCGATCGGGGTGCTCATCGGTTTGTGGGCGTTGGTGCTGGGGCTCTCCCAGATTATTCTGTCCCTTGCTGCGAGAATCTTTGTCCGGAGCTGGGGCATCTGGTTCCTGACGGGACTCATCACCACGGTGTTCGGAATCGTTGTCCTTTTCAACCCGGGGCTCGGGCTTTTGGGCCTGGTGTGGATGTTGGCGGGCTTCGCGATCCTGACGGGGCTGCTCCTGATCGCCTCCGGCATCGGGCTGCGGAAACTGGCCCGCACGCAGCCGTTGTATGGCCACTAAGGTACGGTAAAAGGCCGTCAGGGGATGCGCTCAGCGCCAAGTTCGGTAAGTTAGTGGCTGTGAAGATAGCTACCTGGAATGTGAACTCCCTCCGCGCCCGTGCAGACCGCGTTGAAGCCTGGCTTGAGCGCAGCGACTGTGATGTCCTGGCCATCCAGGAGACCAAGTGCAAGGACGAGAACTTCCCGTGGGAGCTCTTTGAGCGCATGGGCTACGAAGTTGCGCACTTCGGGGTGAATCAGTGGAACGGTGTTGCCATCGCCTCCCGCGTTGGCCTGGAAGATGTTGAACGCACGTTCCTGGACCAGCCGGCGTTCGGCAAGGCCGGCAAGGATCCCGCTCAGGAAGCCCGGGCCATCGCCGCCACCTGTGGCGGCATCCGCATCTGGAGCCTCTACGTTCCCAATGGCCGTTCCTTGGACGATGAACACATGCCGTACAAGATCAAGTGGCTGGACGTCCTGCAGGGCCATGCGGCCCAGTGGGTCAAGTCCGATCCCACCGCCCAGATTGCCCTCATGGGTGACTGGAACATCGCCCCGTTCGACGACGATGTGTGGGACATCGAGCTATTCCGAACCAACAATTACACGCACGTCTCCGAACCCGAGCGCGCCGCGTTCCACGCGTTCGAAGCCGCCGGGTTCACCGACGTCGTCCGCCCTTACACACCCGGCCCCGGCGTCTACACGTACTGGGACTACACACAGCTGCGCTTCCCCAAGAAGGAAGGCATGCGCATTGACTTCTGCCTCGCCTCCCCCGCCCTGGCATCGCGGGTCACCGGAGCCTCGATCGATCGCGAGGAACGCAAGGGCAAGGGCGCCTCGGATCACGCTCCCGTGATCGTGGAGCTCGCAGACTAAGGACAGAACCACTGACGAAAGGGGCGGCTGAGATGACTGGAAACCTGTACCGGGGCCAGGCAGGGCTGCCGTTCTCTTCGTCGCTGCGCATTTACGAGCCCCTCGAAGCGTTCCCTCCTGCGCAGCAGCGCCAGCTCGTGGCAAAAGGCAGCAAGAGCGGTTCCCGGGCCGCCGTCGAAAACGCGGAACTCCAAGCCTCGCTGGGCCGCATTACGCGCTCCGGCGGCGATCCTTTCCCCACAGGACAAACGGACTTGGTCCGCATGACCCGTGTGCCCACGGGGCGGCACGCGGCGATGCCGGACCAAGCTCCCTCCCCTGAGCAGACTGCCGCGCCGGCTGAACCTGACGTATCGGACCAGACTGCCGTGCCGGCCCACAGAGCGCACGACGCCGGACGGCTGCTTTATTGCCCAAGCCAACTGGTGATTCGGGCCGGCTTGGCAGCCAACGCCCTCATGGACGGTGTGCACAGTCCCCTCGCCGACCTCCTCATTCCCGTCTCGCAACGGGACAAGCATCAGGCCAGAATTGATCGGGTCAATGCCGGGGAAGACGCCAAGCGCGTCCATACCCGTGCCTCAACATGGGGCATCCCGTTCAGTTGGTTCTCGCTCTTTGCAGAGTCGGACCGGAAGGACGTGGTGGAGTCCGAAGGGCGCATTCTCACCGTCCGTGTGTGGACTCCCCTGACCGAGGCACTGGACAGGGCCCGCTTCGCCGTGGCGCACCTGGCCCTGGCTGCGCCGGATTTGGACATGCTCGATGACCTGACGCAGCTCACCGAATGGCTGGAACTGTTCCACATCCAGTCCATGGTGGAGCTGGACTACGGGGCAGTAGCGGACAAGGTGTACCCGGACGAGTCCCCCATGGATGTGCGGTTGGGCATCGAATGCCTGGCCGAGGGCGATATGACCGGGGCGGCTGCCGCGTATCGTCGGCTCGCCTCCCGGTGGATTCCCATCCGCCAATTGGCAAGAGCGTCCTAGCAGGCCTTCTTTAGCGTCCTGGTCGGCCTTCTTTAGCGTCCTGGTCGGCCTTCTTTAGCGCTCGAGGACCACTTCTTCGGTGTTGGGGAAGAACATCTTGTAAGTGATGCCCGCAATGGCAGCTCCAATGACCGGGGCCAGAATGAACAACCACACCTGGCCCAGGGCTTCAGGCCCGGCGAACCACGCCACGCCCAGCGAGCGTGCAGGGTTGACGGAGGTGTTGGTGACCGGGATGGACACCAAATGGATCAAGGTCAGTCCTAGCCCGATTGCTATTGGTGCGAAACCTTTTGGTGCCCGGGAGTCAGTGCTGCCAAGAATGATGTAAAGGAAGATCGCGGTCAGGACGATTTCAGTCACCAAGGCCGCGGCCATCGAATACCCGTCCGGAGACCTATCGCCGTAGCCGTTGGAGGCGAACCCGGATTTCACGGCATCGAATCCGTTCTTGCCCGAGGCTATGGCAAACAGGGCCAGCCCGGCCATGGACGCAGCAGCGATTTGGGTGATGATGTACGGGCCCACGGCCTTCCATTCAACCCGGCCCGCTAGAGCGGCACCGATGGTCACTGCCGGGTTGAAGTGTCCGCCGGAGATATGCCCCACGGCATAGGCCATGGTCAGAACGGTCAGGCCGAAAGCCAACGCGACGCCCAGGAATCCGATGCCCATATTGACCTTGTCCTCCGAGAGGACTTTCGCAGCCAAAACCGCGCTGCCGCAGCCTCCGAAGACGAGGACAAAAGTCCCCAATGCTTCGGCCCCGAGCCGGGACGGAAGTGATGTGTGCATGATTCCTCTTTCATTCGACGAGTGACCCGGGGCCGCGGCACAGTACATGGGTGGCCACAAACTGCGTGGGCCAGTAACTGCGTGGGCCGGTAACTATGTGGGTCAGTAGTCATGTGGGCCGCGGGCGGGATTCATGACGAAAATCCCCGGCTCCGCACTCGGAACCCGCCGTGGAGGAACACGGCAGCGCGGACCTGCTAGCCCGCTGTTGGCGGTGCTGTGGTCTCGCGGACGATCAACTGGTGGGGGGCCACCTCGGAATGGACCGCCCCATGGTTGCCGTCCAGTTCATCGAGCAACATCTTCGTGGCGAGCTCGGCTTGGTTGTCGGGTCGCTGGCCAACAGTGGTCAGGCCAATGGAGGACGAGAAATCGTGATCGTCAATACCGATGACCGAGAGGTCTTGGGGAACCCTGACGCCGTGGCGGCCAGCCTCGAAGATGACGCCCATCGCCATCTCGTCCGAGGAGCAGAAGATGGCCGTCGGTTTGCGTCCCGGTTGGTTCCACAGCCGGTTGAAGGCCACTTGGCCGCTGGCAACAGTGAAGTCGCCCCACTGGTCCCATTCAGGGCGGACTTCCAGGCCGGCGTCGGTCATCACTTCCTGGAAGGCGCGGATCCGCACGCGGGGTACGTCAAAGTTCAGGTCTGTTTCATCGTCGCCGTGAAGCAGCGCAATATCCTTGTGGCCCAGGTCCAGGAGGTGTCGGACGGCGGTGGACGCGGCGTCGTAATCGTTGATGCCGATGTACGCGCAATCCTCAACATGGCCGCCCACCACTACCAGCGGGATGTCGATCTTGTGGAGATGTTCCAGCTCTTCCTCGGTCAAGGACATGCAGAGAACCAGCAAGGCATCAATCTGCTTATAGACCATGGTGGAGCTGAAGAGCCGCTCACGGTTGCTGCCGTGGCCGCCCAGGTTGAAGAGGGAAAGGTTGTATTTGCGCGAATGCAGTTCCCGGTCCGCGCCTTCAATTGCTTTGGAGAAGAACCACCGGCTCACAAAGGGGGCCAGGACACCGATGGTGCGCGTACGGCCGGTCGCAAGGCCAGACGCCGACGACGACGCCACGTAGCCCAGGGAACTGGCTACTTCCAGGATCTTTTCGCGGGTTGCGGGAGACACCCTCGGCAAACCCCGTACGGCCCGTGAGACGGTCGCCGTCGAAACTCCAGCGGCCGCCGCAACGTCCTCAATACTGACGCCGGTATGGCCGCCGCGTTGGGACCTACCCGTTGTTCGTGACACAGGCTCCCCTCTCCGGCCGCCGTTGCTCCGCCTTCAAAACCTTAGGTGTGTACTTGTGGATTGCTGCCCTCGGTTACGCAGCGGCGTAATGCGCTGCGCAACCGAGGGTGCGGTTCCTAGCCCTTGAGGCCGCCGGACAGCAGGCCGCGTACGAAGTAGCGCTGCAAGCCGAAGAACACCAGGAGGGGGATGATGATGGAGACGAATGCTGCTGCCGGGTTCAGGTAGTCCCTTGCACCGCGTGTACCGGAAATCTCCGCCAAACGCTGCGTAATCGGGGCTACGTCCGCCGTTCCACCGGAGAACACCAGTGCCACCAGCAGGTCGTTCCAGACCCACAGGAACTGGAAGATCGCCAGTGATGCCAGTGCCGGAACCGACAACGGGAGGATGATCCTCCAGAAGATGGTGCTGTGCCCGGCACCGTCCACCCGTGCTGCTTCAATGACTTCACCGGGAATCTCGGAGATGAAGTTGTGCAGCAGGAAGATGCCCAGCGGAAGGCCGAACATAGTGTGGGCAATCCACAGCTGCGCGTAGGATCCTGCCGGCAATTGCAGGGTCTGGGTGAAGAACTGCAGGAGCGGAATGAGCGCCATTTGCAGCGGAATGATCTGCAGGGCGAAGACGAAGATAAAGAGCGCGTCCCGACCCTTGAACTTTCCCCAGGCAAACACGTAAGCGGCCATGGATGCCAGCACCAGCACAAAGATGGTAACCGGGATGACGATCGCTATGGAGTTGACGAAGTACTGCGAGAGGTTGGCAGATTGCGATCCCGCCGGTGTGAGGACGTCGGCATAGTTCTTGAACGTGAACTGCCAGTCGACGAAGGCATTCCACCAGCCGTCGGACCGGGGACCCACCTGTTTGGCTGCAGGACGGAATGAGGTAACAAAGAGGCCGAACGTCGGCACAGACCATACGACGGCGATCACGATCGCTGCCGCTGTTGCCCACTTGGACGTGAGCTTGGTCTTGACGCGCCGCATCATCGGCTGGGCGTCCTCCGTGGGATCGGATCCAGGACGCTGCCGGGTGGCCTTCGAGGCCTCTTTCGGGGCTGGCGTGGCTGTCAATGGATCTCCCTTTGCTTGCGAAGGACACGAGCGTTGTACACGACGATTGGCAGGACCATCAGGAACAGGACCAAGGCCAGGGCGGCACCACGGCCGGGTTCACCGGCGCGGAACGCCTGCGTGTACATTTCATTGGCTACAACCGAGGTGTCGTAATTACCAGCGGTCATGGTTCGGACAATGTCGAAGACCTTCAACGTAGCGATGGTGATGGTTGTCAGCACCACCACCAAGGCTCCGCGGATACCCGGGATCGTGACGTTGCGGAACTGCTGCCAGGCGTTGGCGCCATCCAGGCGGGCTGCCTCAATGAGTTCCACCGGGACACCCTTGATGGCTGCCGAGAGGATGACCATGGCAAAACCGGTTTGAATCCAAACCATCACGATGATCAGGAAGATCGTGTTCTCCGGTGCATCCAGCAGGAACTGCTTGGGATCCATGCCCAGGGCCACCCGGAAGAAGTTGATGACACCTGTTTGTTCGATGTTCGGACCGCGGTAGTCGTACACCAGCTTCCAAATGATGCCGGCGCCCACAAAGGAGATGGCCATCGGCATGAAGACCAGCGACTTCAGAACCTTCTCGCCCCGGGCCTTGTCGATGAACACCGCATAGGCGAGTCCGAAGCTCGTGGACAGCAGAGGCACCAGAATCGTCCAGATAACGGTGTTTCGCAGCGTGGTCAATGCTTCAGGCTGCGTAAACATCCACACAAAGTTGTCAAAACCGTTGCCGTTGCCGCTGGCATCGGTGAACGCCAGCATCGATGTGCGGATTGCCGGATATACCAGGCCAACCACCATAAGGATCGCCGCAGGAGCAAGGAAGCCTGCCACCGTGACCTTGTCCTTGACCGACTTGGGGGCCCTGTCCACCAGCAACATGATGAGGCCGATAACCGCTGCGAATATCGCCAGGGCTATCACTACTTGAAGGAGTTTTTCTCCAATAAATTCCATACCCAACCTCCGGGGCGTGAGTGAATCACTAAGTTCCGGGAAAAGCACTGCCTCCCCGGCTGGGCAAACCAGTCAGGGGAGGCAGCACTTTGGGAGTTAGCTCTTAGGCCAGCTGGATTCGATGCTGTTGGCAACATCCTGCGAGGACGTGCCGTTGATCCACTGCACGATTCCCTTCCAGAAGGAGTTTGAACCCACAGCACTCGGCATCAGGTCCGAGCCATCGAAACGGAAGACCGTGTTGGGGTCCTGAAGGATCTGGACAGTGAGCTTGTCGAGGTCGGACTGTGCATTGTTGGGATCCAGGCCCTTGTTTGCACTGACGACACCGCCCAGCTTCACGCGGTTGTTGGCAAAGTCGGCGCTGGCCAGGTATGCCAGGAAGGACTGAACCTCAGGGGTGTCCTTGTACGCGCCTACCATTTCGCCGCCACCGGTGACTGCCTTGCCCTTGCTTTCGTCGATCGGCGGGGTGATGAAGGCCCACACGTCGCCATCTTCAGCAACGTTGGTTCCTGCAGGCCAGTTGGCGGCCTGGAAGTTGGCCTGGTGGTGCATGGCGCAGGTACCGTCGAGGACCGGCTGGCCGGCCTGGGCGAAACCGGTGCTCAGGATCGAGCGGACGTCACCGAAGCCGCCGTTGACCATGTCCTGGTTGAGCAGGATGTCACCGGCCTTGTCGAAGGAATCTACGATCTTGGGGTCGTTGAACGGGATCTGGTGAGCAACCCACTGGTCGTAGACCTCGGGGCCATGTTCACGCAGGACCACATCTTCGATCCAGTCCGTGCCCGGCCAGCCAGTCGCTTCACCGGACTCGAATCCGGCACACCAAGGCTTCATGTTGGGGTCATCAGCTGCGATCTTCTTGGACAGCTCGATCATTTCGTCCCAGGTCTTGGGAACTTCCCAGCCCTTGTCCTTGAAGGTCTTGGGGGCGTACCAAACGAAACCCTTGACGTTGGCAAGCATCGGAGCGGCGTAGTACGTTCCGTCTACGGTGCCGTACTTCTTCCAGTCCGGGGACCAGTTCTTGTCCACGAGGTCAGAGACGGTCTTGGGAGCGGGCTTCAGGTAGCCTGCCTTTGCCTGGGTGGCAAGAAGGCCCGGCTGCGGGAAGATCGCGACGTCGGGCGCGGTGCCGGACTGGGCACGGACGCCGATCTGCGTCTCGAACTCCTTGCTGCCTTCGTACTTGATGGTGATGCCTGTGCAGTCCTCGAACTGCTTCCAGGATTCCTCGAGGTTGGTTGCCTCAATGTCCACGATCGTCGAGTAGACGGAGACCGTCTTGCCGTCGTGCTTTCCATAGCTTTCGTAAGCGGAGCAATCATCCGAGCCTGCGGTTGATCCTCCGCCGCCCCCCATCTCCGCTGCAGGCGGAAAGGGTAAGTGCCAGAACACCGGCGGCTGCGACCGGTAGCAGGTACTTGGTTTTCTTCATGCTAAAGACTCCTCGCTGAGTACAAGTGATTCGGCGGCGCAATTGATGTGGTGACGCTCACACTAGCCATGATCGGCGCCCAAATGCAAGCGCTTACACCGAACGTAACCGCATCGATACCAAGTAACCTGCCGATCTCGCCTCGCGGGCTGCTGCGGGGCCGCCGCAGGCCACAATCGCCGGGCATGTGGCCGGTCATGGGCAGCATTCGGAGGCCCTATCGATTTGTTTACCCAGTGTTGCCTATGGAAAGGTAGGAAGTGTGGATGAACTTGAAGCACTGCAGACTATCGGCCGATTGATCAAGGAAGAACGTTTGGCCCAAGGCTTGAGCCAGGTGCAGTTGGCCAAACAGGCAGGTACCGCCATCAAGACCGTCCGCACCTTGGAATCGGGAACGCGGCGCACCCAGGAAATCAATCAGCGCAAGCTTGAGCATGCGCTGGGTTGGCGCGCAGGATCCGTCTCGGAAGTCCTCAAAGGGAAATCGACGTTTGCTCCTGAAATGATCACTCCGGACGACATGCGTTCGGGCGACGAACCTCGGCAGGGACCTCCCCGCATCGCTGTCCCTGCTGCTCCCATAGCCAGGGCGTCCCACCTTTCCGACGAAGAGCTCCTCGCTGAGCTCACGTACCGGATGATGCACCGCAACAGAGGCTGAATGACGGCCGGTTTACTGACCCGCCTGGCGCCGCACCATCTCGTTAATCCAACTGGGTGCGAATGGTGAAGTGCAGTTTGCCGGTGTGGGGTAGTCCTTCAGGACCTCCAAGCGCTCACCGATGTCCAGGGCTCTGGCGCGGTGCTCCGGAAATTCAATCCCGATCATGGCCAAGCAGTGGTTCATGGCCCACTGGAGACGATCCGGCGCTTCCTTCATTTCGCCCTCGATGAGGTCCAGCAGCCCGGCAAGACCAAGGCCCTCCGGCTTTTTGACCACTCGTTCTGATGTCAGCGCCCACCCTGCACTGGCCACCACGGGATCGGTATCCTGGAACCAGGCGAGGCGAAGCTCTTCAGAGTGTGGACTTTTCTTGACTACGTAGTTCACCAGCCAGTCCTGCACCTTGGGAGCCCGTGCCTCCCGGAGCATACTGTCCAGTTCCTCCCGTTCAAAGGCTTTGGGCCTGCAGATCAGCAGGGACAACAGCCTGGCTGCGGTGTCACCCGTGGCCCACAATTCACGTGAGAGTTCCTGCTGCGTTTTCAGCGTCTTCGCGACGGCACGCAGCTTGCTGAGGTTCACGCCATGGTCATCGCCGTGTTTTTCGTTGATCTCCCGCGCCCGGGGTTCCTCCAGCGCTGCCAACTCCGTCATGAGCCCGGCCACCGTGGTGTCGAGCACCGTTGTTCCAGCCACTGCAGTCTCCCGTCCATCGCTTGTGGACTTCAGGTTACTAGGTGCGGGCGGCTAACGGGCTGGATGGGTTAGCGGGCTGGATGGCTCACGTGAGCGAACACTGGGCATTGGGCACTGAAACCGCGATGGCAGCCCGTTTCCGCGCGGGTTTCCGCGGCGGATGCGAGCTGCCATCCCTTGCTGTTGGGGGAACCTGCTACTTGTCGCCCTTCAGCAGACCAGCGATCTTGGTGCCAAGTCCCTTGACGTTTTCGGCTACATCTCCGGCGATTTCCTTGGATTTCTCCGCGACGTCTCCCGCCAATTCCTTGGCGTTTTCTCCCACATCGCCAGAGAAGAATTCTTTGACGTTTTCTGCGGCCTCACCTGCGAACTCTTTGACGTTCCCAGCTGCATCACCGGCGAATTCCTTGACGTTCTCTACGGCTTCACCCGCGAATTCCTTGGCATTTTCAAGGACCTCGCCTGCCGTGTCCTTGGCGTTTCCTGCTGCGCCGTTTACCGCTTCTGCTCCCGTGGTCTCTTCACTCATGGTGTTCTCCTCTGTAAGGGTCGGATCTGTGACGTAGCGTGCCAAAGGAGATTTCCCCCTTGGGCTCAACCTATTGGCTTGGGCTTGCCTTCTGCAATGTCAGCGGACACGCTCCGCCTTGGTAAACCTGGAGCGTGCGCCGGAAACCATGTGCACCAATACCGGCGTTTTTTGGCCGATGACCAGGTCCAAGGCTTCAACGAGTTGCGACACTTCGGCAGCAAGCAGATGCGGAGCAACTCCTTGCCTGGGCTGGATACGGATGCGCAGGCCCGGCCTCCCGCGAACCTCATAGGTCGCCACGGAAGCGGCTGCCAGGTCAGTCCTCTGAGCCAGTGCCGCCCTCAGCGCTTGCTCAGCGACGCCGCCACCGATCCGTACTTCTCCATCGATATGGCTATCATCATCACTGGCGACCAAGAGGTTGGCTCTGCCCTTACCCTGCTGCGAAAGCCAGGCAACCATGGCGATGATGATGGCAACCAGGACTGCTCCAGCCACGATCCACAGCCAGCTTTCCTCACGCCCGGGGAAGCGCGTTTGACGGAAGGCATTCTCCATTCCTGCCCAGACGGCTGCCGACCAGCCGTGCCACCACGCTGCCACAGCCGGCACGGTGGCCAGCAGCAGGAGAAGGAGTCCGACGGCCAGGAGCTTAGCGCCGATGATGAACAACAGCACACGATTGAGGGCCCGCGGTGTTCCATTCACGCGCCGATCACCCCCGTTGACGCAACGTTGACCCGGACAGAAGGCATCGGCACCGGCGACATCTCTTCAAGTTCTGCCTGAACTGCTGCCAGCACCGCTTCCTCACTTACCCGGATACCGGATGTGGGCCGCACGTTGACCACCACCAACTGCCGGGAGACGATCACCATCACCTGTTCCTGGGTGACGTTCGCGGCAGTTCGCGCACGACGCGCCAGTGCCGAGGCAAGGACTTCGTCATCAACCACGACGGCGGTTCGCGGGTCCCGCAGCAGATGCCGGGCACGCCTGCCGGGCAGCACTGCGTGCAGGAAGAAGAAAAGTCCCACCATGGCCACGACGGCGCCACTGGCACCAAGCAACAAAGGGGAAATACCCTCCGGGAGAGCGATGATGCGCTCGGCCGCAGTGGTGGGATCAATCAACCACGGCGGTTGACCCACAGCCCGCACGCCCGCCTCAAGAAGTGCATAAAGGCAGAGCACAATCACCAAAACAGCGGCAATGGCAGCAGCACCGGCGCGGGATGAATGGGTTTCACGGCGCAGGATACGGCTCATTTCAGGGTCTTCGCCCGCTACCGGGGCTGCTCCTGAGTATCCTTCGGTGTGAGCTTGCTGTTCCGGGGTGTGCCGGTCCTGGGTTTCCTGGTCCTGTGTCACTGAACACGGCCTCCCTCTGTCACCTGGGCTCCGCTGATCCTGATGTCCACACGGCTTACCTGGGATCCGCTGAGGCGCGTGACCGTCTCGAGAACGGTGGTCTTCGCAGCTACCGCGCGGTCCCAAATGGAGCCGCCAAAGCCTTGGACGCGCGACGGGTCCCGGAGGACCTCGGTCAAAGCCGGGATGCTGATTGGTGCCACGATCGACAGAGCCAGCAGGCCGTCGTCGTCCGCCCAATCAGCACGGATGTCGCCTGCCTCAACGCCGAGGGTCTCGGAGGCGGCGGCGCGCGCCAAGGAAGTCAAAGCCTGGGTACTGATCCGGTTGTGGCCGGCCAGGCTGGTGGTGGATTCCACAGCCTCAGCCACGCTCATGACGAAGAGCGCCGGCCCGTAATGGCGTCCAGGACGCTACGGAGATCGAGTTTTCCGTCGGCCGCCCGGCCGAGCAGCGCTCCGATGCCCATGAAGAGAAGTGAGATCAGGAATCCCCACAGTCCAAACGAGAAGGACATGAACGCCACAAAGGCGCCGATCGCGATTCCAACAACGGTCATGCTCATTGGAGCGCCTCCCTTTCCACTACGGCCGCTTTGCTTCCGGCAGGTTTGATCGGCGGAGCCACGTAGACGTCGTTGATCTCGATGTTGACCTCAATGACCTGCAGGCCCACAAGCTCTTCAACGGCGCGGAAAACGGCGCTGCGGACCTGGTTGGCGACGTTGTGCAGGGGGTATCCGTAGAGGGCCACGAGGTTGATGTCCACGGCCACCTGGGTTTCGCCGACTTCCGCGCGCACGCCCGCTGCGTGGTCCGAACTGCCGACGGCGTCGCGAATCGCGCCGAGCGCACGGGACGGACCCGAACCCAACGAGTAGACGCCCGGCACCGTGCGGGCGGCAATGCCTGCAACCTTGGCCACCGCCGCTTCGGAGATGATAGTGCGTCCAGTCCCCAGGATCTCGCCCCCAGGCACAGGATCAAGCTGCACGTTCTGGTCTTCCATGGAGCACTCCCCTTCTCTTGAGTACCACCCTAGCGTCTAGCTCCGACGCTTTGGGAGAAGCTTCTCTTCGGGCACCTGTTTTGATGTGAACCCGGCTTAAATGCCGGCTCCAGCAGCCACTTCGGGCAGGTTATCCACATAGCAGAATTCGTGGCTGGGACGGCCTTGGCAGCCCACCTAGACTGGCCGACACATCACAAAACAGCTGCTGGGGAGCCTGTCATGCCACGTCTTTCGTCTGCCACTTTTCCTTTTGCCTCCTCCCGGACGGCCGCCATGGCTGTGGGGCTTGCCCTGCTCCTCTCGGGTTGCCAAGGCGGAAGCGCGCCGGACGGCTCACCCTCACAAACAGGCTCGACGACGCCGTCCCCCACCTCGAGTCCCGCCGCCCCGGCTGCTTCGGCGGCCTCCGGTGCACCGTCTGCGTCCGCCATCTACAAGCCTGCAGATGCGAAAGGGAAGGCGCAGAACGTGCCGGTCCCCGTGATGCCCGAGCTGGCAAAGGAGAACTCCAAGGCGGGGTTGGAGGCATTTATTGGGTATTACTATGCGGTTGGCAATTATGCAGATGAAACCGGAGACATCTCCGGCATTCGTACTTTGACCACCCCTGATTGCAAAGCATGCACCTACTACCAAAAAGCAGCCGTTGACGGGGCACGCAACGGGCGGTGGATTGTGGGTGGGAAAGTACGGATCCCGAAGATGGAGATTACGTGGAATCCCGATCAGCCCACCCAGCAAGCCAAGGTCCAGGTTGTCCAAGAAGCGATCGCCTACTACAACTCCGACGGGTCTGAAGGGCGGCCCGCGGACGCGGCAACCAATGACGCTTTTATTGTCGTCGCTTCCTTCGCATCGGCTTGGAAGGTTGTGGATACGGGTGTCATTCGCTAATCAGGCTCGACGCTTCACGCTGTGCGTCGCTCTAACTGCTGCCTTGTTTGCAACTTCAATATCCGCTGAGGCTACTGGGAATGAAGACGGATGGGCTACCACCAACAAAACAGCCGGAGCCATAGACGTTGGATCCCACTGGGAGTTTGACCCCTCCACCGGGAGGTCTTCACCCAGTCTCAATGGTCCGATGAATTCACCCTTGGACGACCCCAATCAGTACATGGCTGACACCCACTGTCGCGCCGATGGACCCGATACCAAGGACC
The DNA here is from genome assembly GCF_013179505.1 of Paenarthrobacter sp. CM16. Classification (GTDB taxonomy): domain Bacteria; phylum Actinomycetota; class Actinomycetes; order Actinomycetales; family Micrococcaceae; genus Arthrobacter. The sequence goes on from NZ_JABMCX010000006.1 coordinate 35,049, forward strand.
CCGGCTGCGATGCCCTCGAGTGCCCAGCCACCGCAACCAACACTGAAGCAGGCACCCCGGTCATCTGGAAGGAAGCCCCCAAAGCCATCACCAACCCCGGCTGGACAGACTGGATCCCCGTCAGCGGACCCACCTGCCTCTACGCAGCCCAACCCGAAAACGTCCTCGCCAACATCGCCGCCCGGATCCTCAACGACTTCCAACAACTACCCATCAACCCCGGAACCCTCCAAGCCCAACCCTTCCCCCACACCCTCAAAGGCGGACCCACCAACTTCTACACCACAACCAGCGAGCAAGCCTTCGACGTCACCATCCTCGGCCAAGCAGTCCACCTCACCGCAACACCTGCCAACTACACCTACACCTTCGGCGACGGCACCACCCTCGGACCAACACCAGCCGCCGGCTACTCCATCCCCGAAACCGAATGGCTCAACAACCAAACCCGCACCAGCCACAGCTACACAGAAACCG
>NZ_JABMCX010000060.1 GCF_013179505.1 Paenarthrobacter sp. CM16
GATCCTGGATCGCCGAAGCATCAGCAGACTTGCTGAACTCCAAAGCCGGGCCAGGGGTCAACGGGGTATCCGTACCAGCCGGCGGCGGCGTCACCGCGGGACCGGTGGGCGGAGTGCCCGTGGTGGTCGCAACGTTCGCGACATGACCTGCATCAATATCAGCCTGGGTAATGGCATACGTTGCCGTAGCCGTCACGCTCTGGCCCGGAAGCAACTCGCCCGGAGTACCCGGCCAGGTGTACGTCAAAGCCGACAACCCAGCCAGCGGATCCGTGATGGACACGTTGGTCAGCTTGACGTTGCCCGTGTTGGTGGACGTGAACGTGTAGGTGATCTGGTCACCCACAACAGACGGATCCTGGATTGCCGAAGCATCAGCAGACTTGGTCAGCTCCAGAGCCGGACCAGCCGTCAATGGAGTGTCCGTGCCAGCCGGCGGCGGCGTCACGGCAGGACCGGTGGGCGGAGTGCCCGTGGTGGTCGCAACGTTGGCAACATGACCGGCGTCGATGTCAGCCTGCGTGATGGCGTACGTTGCCGTAGCCGTCACCGACTGGCCCGGAAGCAACTCGCCCGGAGTACCCGGCCACGTGTAAACCAGCGGTGAAAGACCGGCCAGCGGGTCATCAATAACCACACCGGTGAGCTTCACGTTGCCAGTGTTGGTGGACGTGAACGTGTAGGTGATCTGGTCACCCACAACAGACGGGTTCTGGATGTCCGAGGCATCAGCAGACTTGCTGAACTCCATGGCCGGAGCCGTGGTCAACGGAGTATCCGTGGTTCCCGGAGGAGGCGTAACCGGCGGACCAACAGGCGGGGTGCCAGTGGTGGTTGCCGCGTTGGCAACATGTCCGGCATCAATGTCAGCCTGGGTGATGGCGTACGTTGCCGTAGCCGTCACGGTCTGGCCCGGGAGCAGTTCCCCGGGAGTGCCCGGCCAGGTGTAAACCAAAGCCGAGAGGCCAACCAGGGGGTCGTTGATGGACACGTTGGTCAGCGGGACGTTGCCCGTGTTCTTGGACGTGAACGTGTAGGTGATCTGGTCACCCACAACAGACGGGTCCTGGATGGCGGATGCGTCAGCGGACTTGCTGAACTGCATGGCCGGAGTGGACGTCAGCGGAGTATCAGTGGTTCCCGGAGGAGGCGTAACCGGCGGACCAACAGGCGGGGTGCCAGTGGTGGTTGCCGAGTTGGCGACGTGACCGGCCGTGATATCAGCCTGGGTGATGGCGTACGTTGCCGTAGCCGTCACGGTCTGGCCCGGAAGCAGCTCGCCCGGAGTACCGGGCCAGGTGTAGGTCAGGGCCGAAAGGCCAGCCAACGGATCCGTGATGGACACGTTGGTCAGCGGAACGTTGCCGGTGTTCGTGGAAGTGAACGTGTAGGTGATCTGGTCACCCACAACCGACGGGTCCTGGATGGCCGAAGCATCCGCGGACTTGCTGAACTCCATGGCCGGAGCCGGAGTCAGCGGGGTGTCCGTACCAGCCGGCGGCGGCGTCACCGCGGGACCGGTGGGCGGAGTACCAGTGGTGGTGGCCGTGTTGGCTACGTGACCGGCGTTGATGTCAGCCTGGGTGATGGCGTACGTTGCCGTAGCTGTGACCGTCTGGCCGGGCAGGAGGGTTCCTGCAGCGCCGGGCCAGGTGTAGGTCAAAGCAGACAGGCCAGCCAACGGGTCGTTGATGGACACGTTGGTCAGGGATACATTGCCCGTGTTCGTGGAAGTGAACGTGTAGGTGATCTGGTCACCCACAACAGACGGATCCTGGATATCCGAGGCATCAGCAGACTTGCTGAACTCCATGGCCGGAGCCGGAGTCAGCGGAGTATCGGTACCTGCAGGCGGCGGGGTGACAGGAGGACCTGTCGGAGGATTACCCGTGGTGGTGGCAAGGTTAGCCACATGTCCTGCATCGATGTCAGCCTGGGTGATGGCATAGGTGGCCATGGCCGTGACGGTTTCACCGGGCAGCAAAGTGCCCGGAGTTCCCGGCCAGGTGTATGTCAGCGCAGACAAACCGGCCAGGGGGTCGTTGATGGTGACACCCGTCAGCGGCACGTTGCCCGTGTTGGTGGACGTGAACGTGTAGGTGATCTGGTCACCCACAACAGAGGGATCCTGGATGTCTGAAGCGTCAGCGGACTTGGTGAATTCCAACTCCGGGGCCGGGACGGCCGTGTTGGTGAGAACACAGCTGATATCGGCGCCGGCAACCGGCACCAACGAGTACGCAGAATCTACTACAGCTCCGTTGGGGAGACCTGTCTGGAGGCCGTTGGCATCAACACAGGTGATCACCTTGCTGTAGCCGGAGAGGTTGGTTCCCGACTCCGTCAGGTAATAGGTTGCACCCGCGTCGGCGACGTATTCGCCAGTGGTGCCCGTACCCGCAGTGACAGTGGAGCCCGCACCCGTGGTGGTGGCATTGGCAGTGTTGCTCACAACAGGTCCCGTAGCCGAGCCGGTCCGGATCTCAGTGGTGAACTGATCCGAATCCATCAGGCGGGTTGCATCGAGCGCCTTGCTCAGTTCAAGGCGCGGAGCCTTGACTACCAAGGTGGCATCTGCCGGCGGGTTCAGGTTGGTGTAGATGTTGGCTGGGCCGTTGACATAAGTGCCTTCAGCCGCTGCCGTGACGTCCACCGTAATGGTGCACGAAGTCATTCCCAAGGCGAGGTCGCCGCCGGTTACCGAGAAGGCATTGCTGCCGGCAACAGCGGTGGTTACCAGGGGATTGGTTCCCGCAGCCTGCACACAGGTACCACCGATATTGGGGGTACCGGCAATCACTACGCCGGCGGGGAGGGTGTCCGTGATGAACCAGTCGTTCTTGGCCATCAGGTCATCCGTGTTGGTCACGGTCAGTGTGACCTTGGAGATTCCATTCGGTCCAATGAGGGACGGAGTGAAGGACTTATCCACCTGGGGGGTGACGTCCACGATCTGCGGAAGGTCAAAAGCGACGTCGTTACCGGAACCGCTGGTGGCTTCATTCCTCAGTTCAAGACCAAGGGAAGGAGATGTTCCCATGGGAATCTGGTAGGCAGCAGACTGGAGCTTCGTGATCTCCGTAATGGCGCCGTTGGTGGTGTTGGTTCCACAAGGATCCAGCCCGGTGCTGAGGACCTGGCGCGTGCCGTTGATCAGGAGGCTGAAGGTCTCCTTGGCGTGGGTCGAGTGGCAGTTCACCTGTGCGAAGTAGGCCGATACTGCGTAGTAGTGGCCCTCAATCGCAGGAATAGTGTTGTCTTCAGTCCGGAATTGGACTCCGGGCGTGATGCGCCCGGTGGGGCTGTTCGTGTATTCGGACAGCACTTGGTTGGTGGAGGATTGCGCGGCCGTCTGGCCTTGCGCCAATCCAAGGGCGGCAGCCATCTGCCGGATTTGGTTCCAACCATCAGGCTGGTTGTTGGTGCACCCGGCGTCAGAGGTTGGCAACGGCGTGGAGGAATTCAGTATCCAGCCATCGCACTGTCCGCCGGCCGGAGTGTAGGGGGTGTCAGCGAAGTATGTTTCGTTGGCAGCTTCAGCGCCGCCGGTGTAGTTGAGGATGCTGATGGCACCGCTGGTGGCATCTTCGTTGGAGAAATCCTCGGTGTAGACAGGTGTTCCTGGTTGGGCAATTCCCGGCGACCCCGGGACTGTCGCCAGGGCCGGTGGCGCTAAGGCGCCACCCACCCCCAGCGACATGATGGCTGTGGCGACTACTGCCGCCAACAGCTTCTGTGGACGTGTGTGTTTCACTGACTCTCTCGCTTCTGGTTGTCACGCCCGAAACCGACCCTAAAAATCGAATCGGCGTCGAGCTAGGCTACTCGCCAGTACTCCAGTGGACGGACACGGGTCTTCGTGACGCGAAAAAGGGAGAGAATCCAAAAAAGTTGAAAAGACCCCGTGGGGGGACGCCGGGGAAAGGGCACCCTAGGGGTCAGAAGGGGCGACGGCAGCACACAACGCAGGGCCGCCCTGGAGCGGCCCTGCGTTTGGGTAACTTACGGCTGAGGCTTTGCCTAGCTGAAGGTGTTGGTGAAGTTCTTGGTGATGACGCCCTGCCCGGCGAACCGGTAGTCCAGCGTTCCGGTTGCGGTGGAAGCAGGCATGGCTACTCCCAGAACGAACGCAAGGTCATCGCCGGCCAGGGACGCGGTGCTGCAGCGGATGTTGCGGTCTCCCGACGAGACCGCGGCGCAGGTCCACCCTGCGGGTGCGACAGTTTTTCCAGCCAGGAATGTTGCCTGGTCCGGCAAGGTGAAGTCCACTTGGCCGGTGGTCGGTGTGCCCTGTCCCTGAAGCGAGAACTGCACTTTCACGTCCCGCTCGACCGGGTTCGCTCCTGGAGCTGCCATGAACGTGGCATCAACCGTTTGGGTGGCAGCTGCCACCGGAAGCACTCCAGCGGGCGCCGGAGTAGACGTCACCGTACCGGAATCCACCACCACGGCCCTCCGCGGCAGTGCGGCGGCTGGGGGAATCACGACGGCGGGAGGTTGCGGGAGCGCTGCCACCGGGCTATCGGTCGCGGGGGGCGCCTGCGAGGGCGCCACCGCGGGAAGTTCCTGCACCGCGGGCAATGTCTCGACCGGTGTTGGTGTGGGCACCGACGTTTCCCGGGCCGGAGGCGGATTGGAGATGGCCTCTGACGTTGCAGTGGACTGCGAAGCAGGGCTTGGCTGAAGGAACCACATGAGGGTTCCAGCCAAAGCCATGACGCCCACTATCAGGGCGGCCGACAACTTCCATGCGTTGCTGACGCCCCGGATTCCTTGGCCGGCAATATCTCCGGGCGCTGGGCTGCTCCCGGAAGCCCCGCTGCTAGCGCCTGCCCCGGCGCCGCCTGTCCCGGTCCCGCTGGCCGCAGTCCCGCCTGCAGCAGTCCCGCCTGCCGCAGCGCCCCCGAAGCCGATCGCCGCTGCACCCGCAGGAGTGAAGGAGATTCCTGTCAACAAGGGGAACAGGATGGCGCGCATGCCGCCCTGAATGTCATTGAGCTCAATCAACAAGGCCATGCAGGTGGCGCAACCATCCAGATGGGCAGTGACCTTCTCCTTGGACGTACGCTTCAACGCATTGCGGGCGTACTTTCCCAACTGGCTGGCATATTCGCCGCAGGCTTGTTCCACCGTCCCGCTGATGTGCTGTTGGAGGTAGGCCTGGCGCAGGCCTTCCCTTGCCCTGAGCGCCAAGGCCGAAACACCGTTGGGCGTCAGGCCAACAAAGGGAGCGGCCGCTGCCGGCTTCAAGCCTTCGATATCCAGATGCCACAGCACGGCCTGCCAGCGCTCGGGCAGGGACTTGAATGCCTTCGCCATCATGCTCGACTCAAGATCACTGACTACTTGATCGTTGTCCATGACCGGAGCATCGAGGATGGCGTCATCGTCCGCCATGGGAATCCGGCGCGCTTTGCGGTTTCGATCGTGGGCGGTTCGCCGCACCACGGTCAGGAGGTAGGAGCGGAAGAACTCCTTGGGTCCCTTGCCTTCGGTCAGCAGTTGAAAGATCGTGGCGAAGGATTCAGCAACGACGTCGTCTGCGTCGCTCGGGTTATCTGTCTGGGAGCGGGCCACGAACTGGGCCACTCTGACGTGCCGCTGGTAGAGCACGTCAAAGGCGTCCGTGACACCTTCCCGCACCAAGGCGATGATCTGCGGATCGCTGCCACCGGCCGTCGCCGAAAGTGGTGACGCTCCATCGGCACTGACCGCAACTACTTGATCCATAAACAATAGTGTGACACCAGAAACCGCGTGACTTGAATCGCTCGTCGGGGCCCTGTAGAGAACTCTGACTTTCGCATCACGTTTTGGACCTTGGCCGCACTAATAAACATGACCCCCCTGAACCCTGGTGCGAATCGAGGAATTATGGACATCCGCCGCCCCCGCCCCTTCCTGAAACTGATGCGTGCTGTCCACAGGGACGGATCCCAACAACCAGGCGGCATCGTCCGTGGATTGCCACCTCACAGATCTGCTCCACTCGCCCGTAAGAAGAACGCAGGGCGTGCCACTTTGACCTACGCTGCGGACCGGCCGGTTGCCATCCCGGGCGATACCGTCATCTTTACGGCATGGATCACCAACGGCTCTGCAAGCCACTTGAGGAACGTGACGCTGGTGCCGCGATCCTTCACCAATGAGGGCATGGAAGTGCTGTGCTACACCTCGGAGCCCTGTGAATGCGACCTCCGGATACCCTTGCTGGCACCCGGCCAATCCGTGATGCGGAGTTTTTCGTATCTGGTCACGGATGCAGACCACATCCACGGCGGCAGCCTGGTCAGCGCCATGCAAGTCCACGCCACTTGCCGCGGCCAGGTTGTGTTCGATGAGAATGACGCAATCGTCTCGCTCAGCGGTGCGCGGAAGGACTGGCCCTTCCCGATGGACGGGGCGGGACAGCCACGAAGGCGGAGGTGGAGGAACGCAGAGCAGCCGGTCCCGGCCTAGGGCTCTATTCGTTGTCCGGGTCGCCTACCGGCTGTCCGGCAGGCCAATCAACATCCTGCTCGTACCCTTCGTGCTTCTTGAGGTACGCGGCGATGTACGGGCAATGCGGGATGATGCGCTTGCCGGATGCCACCACATCATCAAGGGCAAAATGCGCCAGGACTTTCGCCAATCCCTGGCCGTTGAACCCGGGCTTCGTTTCAGTGTGGATGAAGTCGATGTGACCGGGCCGGTCAAGGAATTGGGAAATCACGGCCAACTCGCCGTCTACATGCAGCTCATAGCGGTGGAATTTGTCGTTGCGCACCGTAGTGACGCCAGGACGGAACGATTCTGCCAGTGAATCCGTGTACTCGGTCATGGTTCGAGATTGGCACTTAAACCGGGCTCTGGCAACGTGGACACCTTAGCGCCCGGTGACGCGGGGACCTTCGCTAGGGACGGTGGCGGTAACACGGGAGTAGGAACCCTGCCCAGCAACAGGACTGAAAGGGCAAAGCACGCCGCTCCCCCACCCAGCAAGGTAAGTGTCAGGCCGTTGAACGCCGCGTCCGCAACCGGGATCAAGACGACGACGGCGGCCGTCACCACAGCGGTACGCGAGGGACCCCGCGCGTGGCTGGCCGCCGTCGGACGGTTCTCCAGACGGCCAAAAAGCCACACCACCGGCACGAGCACCGCGACCACTGCAAGGAAGACAGGGATCCGGGCCCACCACCACTCCCCTGTTCCGGCCTGGGGCTTGGGCACGTCGGTGAGCAGCAACAACCCTGACATGCCCACCAGCAGAGGAAGATGCCACAGATAAACCGTCATGGACCTGCGGCCGGCTACCGCGATGACTGAACGGACCCACCGGACTTCCGCGAGCCAGGTGATGCCATTGCGGAGCAGGTGAAGCGTCGCTGCCTGGGATATGCCCAACAGGAGCATGCAAAGGTTGGGTGGGTTGATATTGACCACCATGTTCCCCGGATAGACAGCCACGCCCGTCACGAGTCCGAGCAACAGATTGCTGGAGACCCCGGCGCCCAGCAGCCAGGCGCGGCTGCGTTGTTCGAAAAGGCCGTCAGCCATCAAAAAACCCAACTGCTGGACTGCGCACCATACGAAGAGCATGTTTGCGAAAGCCAGCACGGGAAGGGCGCCGCGCAGGGAGTCGACGGTGATGACCAGGACCACCAAAGCGGCGAAGGCCGGCAGCGGTGCACGATCATGCAGCCGGGCCAGGACCGGAATACTGAGTTGAGCCGTGAGATAGGCGGCCAGGAACCACAGCGGCATGGCGGCACCGGCGGTCATCAGTTGGATGACCTGGGGATGAACTCCCAGCAGAAGTGCCACCCACAGGCCTCCCCACATGATGGCGAGCAATGCCATGGCAGGGCGGACCAGGCGCAGGAGGCGGAGTTGGGCGAAGTCGAACCCGGTACCGCCGCGGGCCTTCAGGCGCCGCCATGATTGCAGGCCGGTCACACCACCCAGCACAAAGAAGAGCGGCACGATCATGAGGGCCCAGGCCACAGGGGTGAACCAGCTTTGGTCCATGAGCACGTTTTGGGTGGCCACCGTCCCGTCCTTTTGCAGAACCGGGTTGACCATCATGCAATGGGCAGCCACCACAAGGAGCAGGCACGTGAAGCGGACAAGATCGATCGCCCGATCCCTCTGCGCAACCAAGTCCCGAGGTGCGCGAGGGTGCGCTTGCGGTTCCCGCTCCATGGCTCTCCCTTGGAACCCACGCACCTGCGTGTTGACTCCATTGTCCGCCCGGCGGAGTGGCAGGAACAGCAGGCGGCCCTTCCCGGCCGGCGCGTCATCCACAACCGGCAATGGGGGTCTGGACGAGGCTGGCAAACACCGGCAGGATCTAAGCCATGACTACCTCTATTTTCGTGAACCTCCCTGTCAGCGACCTCGAGGCCTCCAAGGCGTTCTACACGGCCCTTGGCTACTCCATCAATCCGAACTTCAGCGATGAAACCGCCGCTTGCGTGGTGTTCAGCGACACCATTTTCACCATGCTCCTGACCCACGCCAAGTTTGCTGAGTACACCAAGCAGCCCATCGCGGACACCCAAAACTCGACGGCGGCAATAGTCGCCATTTCTGCCGATAGCCGTGAAGACGTGGATGCCCTGGCCACCAAGGCCCTTGCTGCCGGAGGTTCTGAAACCTACGACCCCATGGATATGGGGTTCATGTACGGCCGTGCCTTCCGTGACTTGGACGGACACCACTGGGAAGTTGTTTGGATGGACCCCGCCGCCGCCCAGGACGGACCGCCGGAGTCCTAGCTGAGGCTGAGTCCTAGCTGAGAGCCAGTGCCAACACGCCAAGCACGACGGCGAGCAGCGGCGTGGTTCCCTGAAGGGTAGCGGCGCGGAGGTACTTTTTGCCGCTGGCTGCGAGGACCAAAGCCGCCAGAAGCATGGATCCACAGCTGCTGAAGATCAGGGTCCAACCCACCTGCGGGGCACCCATTGCCACGGCAATGATGCCGATCAGGGCGCCGATGGCCAGGAACAGGTTGTAGAAGCCCTGGTTGTAAGCGAGCGGCTTGGTGGTTTCAGCATCGGCTTGGGACGTGATGCTGAACGTCTTCCACGTTTTGGGCTTGGTCCAGGTGATGGACTCCATGGTGAAGATGTAGACGTGGAGCAGGGCGGCAATCGTCGCAAAAATCAGGGAGGCCAGGATCATGTTTTGATCCTAGCCTCCCTGTGATGCCGTGCCGGGCGCCGCGCTGCCCGTCAGGAGCTGAGCAGCTCCAACGTGGCGCCCGCAAAAGTCGCCGCAGAGACGTTCCACCGGGCCAGCAGGCCTTGCAGGTTCTCGCCATCGGCCCGGTGGGCCGTGGTGTGCGATTCCAAGGTGGCCAGGATCCCGGTGCGCAGTTCAGTGTTGAAGTTCACTTTGCCAACGTTCATGGAAGCTGCCTTGGAGAGCTCATCGGCCGGGATTCCCGAGGCACCATGCAGCACCAACGGGACTGCGGTCTGCGCGGCGACGTCCTGCAGGACATCCCAGCGGATGTTGGGCTCGCCCGTGTACTTTCCATGCACGTTGCCCACAGCCACAGCCAGGAGTTGGGCACCCGTCCGCTCCACGAAGTCCGCCACCTGCGCGGGGTCAGTGAGTCCCGCAACGGAAGCACCGGCGTCGAGCGCTGAATCAGCGGCGCTGAAGGCCTTGTCCTCATCGCCGGCAAGGCCGCCGAGTTCCGCTTCAATCACGACGTCGGCAGCACCTGCCGCGTCCAGGGCGGCGCGGACCTCGCAGACCAGGGCGATGTTGTCCTCGTAAGGCAGGGACGAGCCATCGGCCAGCACGGCGTCCGCACCGGCAGCCACGGATTCGAGAATGACCGTGAGCTCCGAGGCGTGGTCCAACTGGACCGAGACCGGGACGCTGGCGTCGTCGGCCAAGCCGCGCAGCGCCGTAATGAGGCGCAGCCCGTTGGCTGTGCCGGCGGTCTTCGGGGCCACCAGCAGGATCACTCCCAGGCGGGCTTCCTCGGCGGCCGAAACAACAGCCAACGCGGTAGTGAAGTCGTAGCAAGTGAAGGCGGGAACAGCGGAGCCGTTAGCCAAGGCAGAGCCAACCAGGTGATCGAGTCTGGTGCGCATTAGTGGGCCAGGCCTCCCACCAGGATCCAGGCGACGTACGTCAGCACAAAGCCGGCCAGGCCCAGGATGGTGGTGAGGACGGTCCAGGTCTTGAGGCCGTCGGACACGGTGAGTCCGTAGTAACGGATCACGGTCCAGAAGCCGGCGTCGGTGACGTGGGACAGGCCCAGCGAACCAAAGCCGATGGCGATCACAATGACGGCGATCTGGGCCGGCGTGTAGCCACCCTCCATGACAGCGGAAGTGAGCAGACCGGTGGTGGTCACAATCGCCACGGTGGCCGAACCCTGCGCGGCGCGCAGTGCCAGCGAGATGATGAAGCCGAGCACGATCACCGGCAGGCCCAGGCTGTCCAGCGTGTGGGACAGGGCCGCACCGATCCCCGAAGTGCGGAGGACTTCACCGAACACGCCACCGGCAGCAACCACCATGAGGATGGAAGCGATGGGAGGCAGCGCACCTTCGAAGATCTCGCCGGTTTCCTTGAGCGACCAGTTGCGGCGTACGGCCAGCAGGAAGAAGGAGAGCGCCACTGCTACGAGGAGCGCGAAGAACGGGTTACCGATGAACGCGGCCACGCCGTACCAGTAGTTGTCCTTCGGAATGGTCAGCGTGCCAACGGTGCCAAGGAGGATCTGGGCGATGGGTGCTGCAATCAGGAACATGATCAGGCCGGGACGCGGAGGGGCGATTGCCCGGGCGCCCGGACCGTCGTGGCCAACGTGGACCAAGGACTCGGAGCCGAACTCTTCAACCTGCTGCTTGACGCCGGGGAGGAGCTCGTAGTCCTTGCGGTTCATGATGCTGGCGACCCAGTAGGACAGGAAGCCGAGGGGGATGCAGATGATGAGCGAGATCATGGTGATGAGCCCGATGTCCGCGCCGAACACCCCTGCGCCTGCCACGATGCCCGGGTGCGGCGGGACAGCTACGTGAATGGAGAGCATGATGCCGGCCATGGGCAGGCCGAACTTGATGGGGTGGACGTTGGCGATCTTGGCGAAAGCGTACACGATCGGAACGAGGACGATCACGCCCACTTCGAAGAACACGGGGATCGCCACGAGGAAGCCGACGGCGGTCAGCGCGACGGCAACACGCTTGGCGCCGAGCTTTTCAGTGAAGTGGGTGGCCAGTGACTGCACGCCACCGGAGACCTCGATCATGCGGCCGAGGATGGCGCCAAGGGCGATCAGCAAGGCAACCTTGCCCATGGTGCTGCCCACACCTGTGGTCACTACGGTGAAGATGTCCTTGAGCGGAATCTGCGCGGCAATGCCCACCAGGATGCTGACGGCCAGCAAGGCTACGAAAGCCTGGATCTTGAAGCGGATGATCAGCACCAGCAGCAGGGCAATGCCGGCGGCTGCGATGGTCAGCAGAAGCGGCGTTCCCAGCTCCACTGCGGGTTTGATGGGCGGGGCATCGGCCGCCCGGACCATCAAGGAGTTGATGAGGGGATTCATTGGGGGTGTCTCCTTTGACATACCAGTCTAAAGAAGACCGGCGGGAGGTGGCGGCGACGGCGAAGGGGGGATCGCCGTCGTCGCACGTTCTGGTGGGGTGTTTAGGCGGTGCGCTTTGCGGGCGCAACAACCTTGATGACTGCAGAGTCGTCGGCAGCGGCGAGGCCCTGGGCCTGGCCGAGAAGATAGAGCTGTTCGGCAGCGGCGGCAACGGGTGCGGCCAGCCCGGCGGCGCGGGTCGCCTTGCCCACGATGCCCATGTCCTTGACGAAAATATCGAGGCGGCTGAGGACTTCGGCGCCGTCTTCGGAGTAAGCCTCGAGGATGCGGGGGCCGCGGTTGGAGAGCATGAACGAACCGGCGGCCCCGGCTTCGAGGGCCGCAAGGGTCTTCGCCTGGTCCAGGCCAAGGGCATCAGCGAGGGCCATGGCCTCTGCTGCGGCGGCAATGTGGACGCCGCACAGGAGCTGGTTGACGGTTTTGAGTGCTTGGCCGTCGCCGGGCTTGTCGCCGACGATGCTCAGGGTGGAGGCCAGCAGTTCCAAGGCAGGGCGCGCCTTTTCGAGTGCCTCGGGCTCTGCACCCACGACGATCAGCAGGTCGCCTTCGCCAGCACGCTTGGGACCACCGGAAAGCGGCGCATCCACCAGGGCCACACCGTATGCTGCAAGCTTTTCCACCGTAGCCGGGATTGCTTCGGTGCCCACGGTGCTGCCAAGGATGACGACGGCGCCCGGCTTCAGTACCGAGGCCACGCCGTTCTCGCCGAAGAGGACATCGTTGAGCTGTTCGCCATTGCGGACGGCCAGGAGCAGGGCGTCGGCGTCCTGGGAGGCTTCGCGGGCGGAGGCGAACGTCTTGATGCCGGCGGCTGCTGCCAGTTCCAACCTGGGCTCGGCGATGTCGAAGCCGTGGACGGTCAGCTCGGAGGCGAGGCGGGTTGCCATGGGCAGGCCCATGGCGCCGAGGCCCAGGACGGTGATGGTGTAGTTGCTGCTGGTCATGGTGTTCTCCATTGAATTTTCTGCGGCTGGGGTTCTAGAAAGTGGCGCTGAGCTTGCGGGTGACGTCAGTCAGTGATTGGTCATCGCCCACGTTGCCCGCGAACACGATGTACGGGATGCCCTTGGCCGGACCGTCCACCGGCTCCCAGAGCGAGACGATGCCCGGGAGCATGGGGCCGCGGACAATCGCGTGGCGGATTTCCAGGCCGTGAGCAGCGACATCCGAGGATGTGATGCCGCCCTTGGCGATGACGAACCGCGGCGGAAAGGTCTTCAGCGTCCGGTTCACCACAGCGACGACGGCGGCCGAGACGGTGCGGGCGATCTTCAGGCTCGCTGCGGGATCGTCGGTTTTGATGAGCAGACGGCTGGTGTGGACGATCACATCGCCCTTGCGGAGGGCGTCGACGACGTCGGACACGACGGTTTGGACGTAGGCATCGGCTTCTGCTTCACCCGCGGTTTCGGTTCCGGCAATGAGCTTCTGGACGTCGATCTCGATGGTGCGCGCGGAGCTGTGCTCGGCGGTCAGTGAGTTGAGCTGGCGGGTGGTGACACCCACATGGGAGCCCACCACGATCAGGCCCCCGGCTGTGGAGGGATTGTTGCCCGCGTAGGCTTCCTCCGAGGTCAGGGCTGCGCGGATTTCCTGGCCGATCCGGCCCCTCACGAAAGGCGGGCCTACGCGGTAGAGGAGTTTCTTGCCGCGGCGTTCGGCTTCTTCGAGGCCCAGGGCGAGTGCGCGGAAGTCGTTCTCGGTGACGATGTCGGCCACGATCGGAGTGGAGTTGGTGGCGGGTTCCAGGGCATCGGCAATGGCCTTTGCGGAGATGGTGGGGTCCTGCGCGGAGGCCCCGGCCCGAATGGTGTTCAGGTCCAGGACGATGACGTCGCCGGCGGGGAATCGGCCGTGCGACTTCTCCTCCACATACTTGGCCATCTCTGAGTTGGCGAAGCCGAAGCTCGCGTCCTTGGCGAATTCCGTCTCGGCAACCGGGGTGAGGGTGCCTGCATCTTCGCCCGTCCCACGCATGTAGTGGATGCCACCGATGGTGACGCGGCCGGCGTCGGGAAATGCTGGAACGATCACCACGCCGTCAGTGGCTTCACCGGTTTCCGCCGCCACGGTGGCGGCGATGACGTCCGGTTCCAGGGGGTAGTGGCCACGAAGCGTGGAGTCGCTGCGGCTGACGAATCCCAGGCTCAACCGAGGACCATCACCGTTGCCGGCAGCTGCGGCGAGGGCGTTGCGGACGATTTCCTCGTTCCGGGCTGCAGCTTCAGCGGCGTCAAGGCTGCGGGTGTTGGTAAGGACGTAGACCGCAGGCTTGGTTTGGTTCTCGCGGATGTGGGTGAAGGCCCAAGTGAAGTCCTTGACCTCCCAGCGGGTGAGGACAGCGAGGTCCGCAACGGACTGCGTTCCCGTGGGGTCGTCGTCGAGGACTACCAGGATCTTGGGTGCTTTCGCAGACGACGCCGCAACGGCGTCGGCGACCAGCTGAGCGGGAATCTGGACTTCCGCCGGGAAGGCGGCCAAAACGTCTGCTTCAAGGGTCACTGTGCACTCCATCGTGGGAAATCTCTGTAGCGGTTTGGTGAATGTAAGATGTCAGACATCTAACATTTGAATTAGTGTGACACACGGCTCTTCACCACGCAAGGTACTGCGCGTCACTAGGCTGGAGCCATGGCTGACAGTGCTGTTCCGCTCCCGTTCGTGAAAGTCCTCACACCGGCCATTCCCGCAGGTCAGCGGATTCCCGCAGTACTGGTCCACGGATGGGCCTCCGGTTCCGTGTATTGGGAACCGCTCGCGAAGAAACTGCTCGACGCCGGCCGCGAAGTTTGGATTCCGGACCTCCCCGGCTACCACCCGGGTGAGATCCTGCCTCCGGAATTTGAATGGACCCTCGGTTCAGCGGCGGCCTCGCTGGCTTCGGCAATTGAGCTCCCCGACAGCGGTCCCGTGCACTTGGTGGGGCACTCGATGGGCGGCAGTGTCTCGTTGACCCTCGCGGCAGCCCGCCCCGACCTGGTGGCCTCGCTGACCCTGGTGGGCATGGCACCGGTGCCGCAGAATCAGGGATTCAAAGAGGTGCTCAAGTCCCAGCTGGACCAGGGATTCTTCGACGCCGAGACCATAGCGAAGCTCATGAACGCTTGGTACGGAGAGCTCTCCGAGGCAGACATGGACCGGCTCAGCGCAGGCTTCGATGTGCCCTTCCCCGTTCTGTCCGCCAGCGCCTTGGCGGCCATGACCGGCGTCGAGCCTTCAGTCCCCGGGCGCGTCCACGCGCCACTGCTGGTGATCGCCGGAACTGAGGATCAGGTCCGGCCCGTCGAACAGATGCGCGCCTTCGTGGCCCAAAGCCCGGCACGGCAGCTGAGAGCCATCACCGGCGCGGGGCACAACGTCCACTGGGAACGACCCCGGGAATGCGCAGAGGCACTGACCGGGTTTTGGGAAACAAGCCGGCCACTGCCAGCGTAAGATGTCTGACAACCGCCCGTCCCAAGGGAAATCCGCGGGGAGCCGGACGGTCTGAAGTACAGGAAATGGGGATACATGGCACGCAAGTCGCTGGTAGGCGTCGTGGCCGATGAACTGCTGGACCGGATTATCGCAGGCGAGTTTCCGCCCGGCACAGTGGTCCCCGGCGAGCTGGAGCTCAGCGCCAAGCACGAGGTCAGCCGCATGACAGTGCGCGAGGCCATGAAAACCCTCGAAGCGCAGCGGATCCTCAGCGTTGAACGCGGCCGCGGAACCTTCGTCAACCCCCTCAATCAGTGGGCCTCGCTGGAAGCCGTACTGCGTGCGGCATCTGAGGGAACCAAAGACGCGGCCGCCGCGATCCAGCTCATTGAGCTCCGCCGCATGCTCGAAACCGGCGCGTGCGAGCTCGCCGCAGAGCGCATTTCCGATGACGAACTCGCAACCCTGACCGAACACGTCAACAAAATGCAGGCCGCCCACGACGTCAACGACCTCGCAGCTTTCGTGGAAGCAGACCTGGCCTTCCACGACGTCATTCTTCACGCCTCCGGCAACGTCTTTGTTGCCGTACTCTTTGAACCGCTGCACCGGGTCCTCGAGGCACGCCGCACGGAGACCTCGGCTTTCCCGGAGATCCAGGAACACGCGATCGGACACCACCGGAAGATCGCCACGGCCCTGGAATCCCGCAATCCCAACGAAGCCCGGCTTGCCATGGACGCCCACATGCAGCAGACGCTGGATGACCTGAAGACGTACGTGCTGGAGGCGTAGCTGGCACCGGCGTCTTAATTGTTGGACTCGGGCGATTTAAATCCTGCACAGGCAGGGTCTAAGAAAATCATTGATTTCCAGGGAAAAATGGGACCATGCTCTTAATTGCTGGAAACCTCTCTGGAAAATTCTCCCCGTGAACCCACTCGATTTTCCCGAGTTCCCCTTTAGCTCTCCACTGGCGAAAGCCATTATCGACCTTGAACGGGTTCGCGCAGATTTAGGTGAAGGAACCACCGCTCCCGAGGTCTTCACGCAGTTGCGAACACTCTTTCAACTGCTGTCGAGCATTATGAGCGCACGCATCGAAGGCAATCGCACGTCAATTGTGGATGCTGTTGCGGGCGTTCAGCTCGCGGACCGAGCCGACATCAAGCGGGACGACGGTGTTCAAGAGATCATTCAGCTCCAAGAAGCAACGGCTTTCGTCGACTCCGCGGTCGGCCGGGGGACGATACTGACGCACGGGTTTGTCCGGGAGCTGCACCGCATCTCCGTCGCCGGTTTGGAACGGGAAGGGGACCGCACACCTGGTGCCTACAGGCTCGCCGATATCACCATCAGCGGCTCATCGCACCGGCCGCCCTCGCCAGGGAGTGTGCACGGAGACATGACGGCACTCCTCGACTTCATCAATGCGGACGTAGATCAAAACTACGAGCTCCTCAAGATTGCGCTCGCCCACCATCGGTTCGTCTGGATTCATCCTTTCGGCAATGGCAACGGCAATGGTCGTGTCGGGAGACTCATGACTTACGCCGCCATGCGGCGGCAAGGGTTCTCCGATACCGCCGGATACCGGGCGCTGAACCCAACGGCCGTATTTGGGGAGAACCGTGCCCTCTACTACGAACGACTCGAAGACGCCGACTCCCTCGAACCCGAGTCCCTGATTCGCTGGTCGACGTATGTCCTCGAAGGACTGCTGACAGACCTCAGGAGGCTGGCGAAACTCGGTGACAAGGACTTCGTTACGGAAGGTCTGCTGGTTCCCGCAATTGCAAGAGGCCTCGCCTCTTCGCGCTTCACGGGGGACGAAGCCCTGGCCTTGACCATCATCGCGCGCAAGGTTGACGTAAAGGCCGCAGACCTTAGTTCAGCATTCACAGGCTCAGCTGCGACACGAAGTCAAGCCATTCGAAAGCTCCTGGACCGCGGCGTCATTGAACCGATCGCCGAGGGGAAGAGATCCTACCGGCTTCGGCTGGCCCCGAGTGAACTAACGCCACTTCTGGTTCGGGAATTGGATCAATGGGGATTCCTGCCCCGCATTCTGCGCGATTAAGAATAGTCTCGGCCCCCTACTCAGCGGCGCAGGCTCTCGCTGGGCAGCTCGCCGAAGGCCTTCACATAGAGCGCAGAGAAGCGCCCTTGGTGTGTAAACCCGCACAACTCCGCAACCGCCGTCACGCTTTGCTCGCGGGGACTGGCCTCCAGCAGCATCTCCCGGGCCCGGTCCAGGCGGATACTGCGGAGCATGTCCGACGGCGTCGCGCCCGTTTCCGCCCGCAGCGCAGTTTGGAGCGTGCGGACCGAAACGCCCAGGCACTCAGCTATGTCCGGGACCGTCAGTTCTTCAAAAGCGTGCTTTTCCAACAGTTCACGGCATTCCCGGACCAGTCGACTCTCGGAATCCACGTCCCGGCTCTCTCCGCCGGGCTGTTCCATAGCCATCAGCAAACGCGAGATCATGCTGTCCGCCAACAATCCCTGTACAAAGGCGGGAGCCGCAGACTGCGGCTGGCTGATCATGTCGTCATGAAGTTCGACGACGGCCCTCAAGAATGCGCGTCCAGCGGTACCTGAAAGGTCCATGCCGTAGCCCAGTCCACCCGGCGCCGTGCCGTTGAGCTGCCAGGCAACCCGCTCCAGCGCTGCGCGCCTGACATACACAATCAGGTGCGGACTGCCGCTGTCCCAGCTCATGGAGAAGGGCCTGTCCAGCGGAGGAACTGTGGCCATGGCCGGATTTGAGTCCACGGTGCTGGCACCCACTTGCATGGACGCATGCCCGGCCAGCGGGATCTGCACCAGGTGGAAGTCCTGGAGCCCCTCCGGCTCAATCCGAACGTCCGCGCCGTAGTCAAGGAACTCGATTCCCACGTCGCCGCGGTGAAGGGAGCGCAGCTTCATGTCCACGGATGCTTGGCGGGTCCTCGGGGCCAGCTCGTGGCTGCAGAACAGCTCAGCAATTTTGGCGTGCGCTTGGTCTACGTCGGTGGTGGCCATGGTTGGCCGCCCCCGCAATACGTCACGAGGAAGAATCCTCACCATCCACCACCTACTTCACCGGCTTCCCCACTACACAGGGTCTTTTTCGTTTTTCGGATGATCCCCGCGTCGAGCGGATATTCCGGAGTCCAGCCACTCTCTAGAGTCGCTTTCAGGACCAGTATGACGCAGCTCACAGACCTGCAACAGTTACGGGAGCGAGGTGAGGACAAGTGAAGAACATCAAGCTGGTGCATGACCGGCGGGACGAATGGGATCAGGGTCACTTCGAACTCTGGGCGGCGGAACTTCGGGCCAGGGAAACCCGCCTCACTTCCGCGGCCTGGGTCGGCTGGCACGAAGAAGAGGAGGACCCTGCGTAATTCGGATAATCCCCGCACCAAATGGATATTCCGAAAGACCGCGGCTCCATAGAGTCACTTGCAGGACAACTATGACGCACGTCATATTTCCGTAACATCATCGTCGCAGGAAAGGGTTTGGCACATGTCAGCACTCAAGGGCAGGACAGCGATAGTTACCGGCGGGGCCACCAAGGTGGGCCAGGGCGTGGTCACCGCCTTGCGGGACGCTGGAGCTGTGGTGGTGGTTGCGGATATAGACCCCGACGGCGCCTCCCTCGCCGCCGGGTTGGGCGAAGGAGTCCACTACTCCCACACAGATATCACCGATGATGCGGCCGTGGACCGGCTGGTGAGCGGGACCGCGGCCCGGTACGGCAGCCTGGACATCCTGGTCAATCTGGCCTGCACTTACAAGGACGACGGCGGAGCATCAGGCCGGGCAGACTGGCTCGAAGCACTCAACGTCAACCTCGTCAGCGCGGTAGTGGCAAGCAACGCAGCCCGTCCCTACCTCAAGGCATCCGGACACGGGGCCATCATCAACTTCACCTCGATCTCCAGCTCAGTGGCCCAAACCGGTCGCTGGCTCTACCCGGCCAGCAAAGCAGCCTTGGTTCAGGTCACCCGCAGCATGGCCGTGGACTTCGCACCGGACGGCATTCGGGTCAACTCGGTCAGCCCCGGTTGGGTGTGGAGCAACATCATGGATTCCCTCAGCAACGGGAACCTCGAAAAGACGGATGCCGTGGCAGCCCCGTTCCATGCACTCAAGCGCGTTGGCCGCCCGCACGAAGTGGGCGACGTCGTCGCGTTCCTCGCCGGCGACCAAGCCAGTTTCGTGACCGGCGCGGATTGGGCCGTCGACGGCGGTTACTCCGCTTTGGGACCGGAACGCGCCGAAGAAACCATCCCCCTGCTTGCCG
>NZ_JABMCX010000600.1 GCF_013179505.1 Paenarthrobacter sp. CM16
GCGGAGCCGATGGTATCCACGCCTTCCTGCACGTCAATACTGAAGAGGCTTTGGCTGTCGCGGCCGAGGTTGACGCAGCCCGTGCCGCCGGCGGCTCTGCTGCCGAGGAACTGCATGCCCTCGCTGGTGTGCCGATTGCTGTCAAGGACCTCATCGTCACGATCGGCCAGCCGACGACGGCCGGTTCGAAGATCCTTGAGGGCTGGCACAGCCCGTACGACGCCACTGTGGTGAAGAAGCTGCGCGCGGCCAAGATGCCCATCCTGGGTAAGACCAACCTGGACGAATTCGCCATGGGCTCTTCCACCGAGCACTCGGCCTATGGCCCTACGCGCAACCCGTGGGACCTGGACCGCATTCCCGGCGGTTCGGGCGGTGGCTCCGCTGCCGCCGTCGCCGCTTTCGAAGCGCCGTTGGCGCTCGGCACCGACACCGGTGGCTCCATCCGCCAGCCGGGTGCCGTCACCGGAACGGTTGGCGTGAAGCCGACCTACGGCGCTGTTTCACGTTATGGCGCCATTGCCATGGCGTCGTCGCTGGACCAGATCGGCCCTGTGTCCCGGACAGTACTGGACTCTGCGCTGCTGCAGGAAGTCATCGGCGGCCACGATCCCTTCGACTCCACGTCACTGACTGATCCCTTCAATGATCTTGTTGCCG
>NZ_JABMCX010000601.1 GCF_013179505.1 Paenarthrobacter sp. CM16
CCGCCGCATCACCGTTCTTTCCGCCGGACTCGGTGTCCCGTCGTCGAGCCGCCTGCTGGCCGACCAGCTGGCCGCATCCGCCGAGCGGCAGCTGCGGGCGGCAGGCTACGACGCAACGATCGAGATCGTCGAACTGCGCGACCTCGCCGTGGATATCGCCAACAACTTTGTGACCGGCTATGCCGCGCCGCGCCTCGCTGAGGTGATTGCCGGCGTCGACCATTCCGATGCCATCATCGCCGTCACCCCCGTCTTCAGCGCCTCCTACAGCGGACTTTTCAAATCCTTCATCGACGTCCTGGACCCGAAGTCACTGGACGGCAAAGCGGTTCTCCTTGGCGCTACCGGTGGCACCGACCGCCACCAGATGGTGCTCGACTACGCGATGCGCCCGCTGTTCACCTACCTCCGCACCAGGATTGCGGCTACCGGCGTCTTCGCCGGGCCACAGGACTGGGGAAACACCGACGACGGCGGCTCCCCCCTCTCGGCGCGCGTGGACAGGGCAGCTGGTGAACTGGTGCAACTGCTCAGCGGCCCGCAGCCGAACCGCAAGAACGATGCCCTCGAGTCATTGCCGTTCGAGCAGCTCCTGGCAGGGATCTCAGCCGGCAGGTAGCCCCGAAGCACGGGAAGTGA
>NZ_JABMCX010000602.1 GCF_013179505.1 Paenarthrobacter sp. CM16
CCCTCAACGAAGACACGGGCCAGACCATCATCGCCGGCATGGGCGAGCTCCACCTGGACATCCTGGTGGACCGCATGCGCCGCGAATTCAAGGTCGAGGCAAATGTTGGCAAGCCGCAGGTTGCTTACCGCGAAACCATCAAGCGCGCAGTCGAGCGTCATGACTACACGCACAAGAAGCAGACCGGTGGTTCGGGTCAGTTCGCAAAGATCCAGATCGCGATCGAGCCCATGGACACCGCTTCCGGCGAGCTGTACGCATTCGAGAACAAGGTCACTGGTGGCCGCGTTCCGCGTGAATACATCCCGTCCGTTGACGCTGGTATCCAGGATGCACTGAACGACGGCGTCCTGGCCGGTTACCCGGTTGTCGGCATCAAGGCCACGCTGATTGATGGCGCGTCCCACGATGTTGACTCCTCGGAAATGGCGTTCAAGATCGCCGGCCGTATGGCTTTCAAGGAAGCTGCACGCAAGGCGAACCCTGTTCTGCTTGAACCGCTGATGGATGTTGAGGTCCGCACACCTGAGGAATACATGGGTGATGTTATTGGTGACCTGAACGCCCGCCGTGGCCAGATGCAGTCCATGGAAGACGCAGCAGGTGTGAAGGTTATCCGTGCACACGTTCCGCTGTC
>NZ_JABMCX010000603.1 GCF_013179505.1 Paenarthrobacter sp. CM16
CGGTAGAGGTCAGCGTCGAGTTGTTCATCGCTGATGGGGATGCGGAGGTGGTCACGGAAGGCTTTGAGGTCTTCCATGGTCAGTTTCTTCATCTGGTGCGTGGCGTTGCGGCCTTCGAAGTGCGGGCCCAGGCCGTAGCCCTTGACTGTTTTGGCCAGGATGACCGTGGGTTTGCCCTTGAACTCGGTTGCTGCCTTGTACGCGGCGTAGACCTTGCGGTAATCGTGGCCGCCGCGTTTGAGGCCCCAGATCTGTTCGTCGTCCAGGTCCGCGACCATGTCCTTGGTCTGCGGGGACTTGCCGAAGAAGTGTTCACGGACGAACCCGCCGGACTCGGCCTTGTAGGTCTGGTAGTCACCATCGGGGGTTTCGTTCATGATTTTCACCAACGCCCCGTCCCGGTCGTTTTCCAGGAGTGAATCCCATTCGCGGCCCCAGACGACCTTGATGACGTTCCAGCCCGCGCCGCGGAAGAACGCTTCGAGTTCCTGCATGATCTTGCCGTTGCCGCGGACCGGTCCGTCCAGGCGCTGGAGGTTGCAGTTGATCACGAAGTTCAGGTTGTCCAGGTTCTCGTTCGCGGCGAGCTGCAACAAACCACGGGACTCGGGCTCGTCCATTTCCCCGTCACC
>NZ_JABMCX010000604.1 GCF_013179505.1 Paenarthrobacter sp. CM16
CCACCGTGATGGTCCGGGGCGCCGCTGCGAGTTCGCGGGCGAGTTCCTGGACTTCCTCCACAGTGACAGCCTGGATTCGGGCCAGGGTTTCGTCAATGTCCTGGAATTCTCCGGAGACCAGCTCTGCCCGGCCCAACCGGGACATCCGTGATCCCGTATCTTCAAGCGCAAGGACGATTCCGCCGCTGAGCTGTCCCACAGCCTTGCGGAGTTCTTCCTCGGTGATGCCCTCCTTGGCAAGTTTCTCCAACTCCACACCCAGGAGGTCCAGCACTTGGCGGACCTTGGACGGCGTGCAACCCGCGTACATGCCAAAATACCCGGCATCTGCGTAGGCGGCAGTGAAGGAATAGGTGGAGTACACCAGGCCGCGCTTCTCACGGATTTCCTGGAACAGTCTGGAAGACATGCCACCACCCAGGACGGCGTTGAGCACGCTCATGACGAATCTGCGGTCATCGGTTGCCACGATCGTGGGGCAGCCCATGATGATGTTGGCTTGCTCCACGGGACGTTTGACCACGTGGAGGCCCGAGGTTCCGCTGATGACAGCGCGTTCGGTTCCCCTGCGGTTCACCGGGGCAGCTTGGGGATCGAGTTTCCAGCCAGCAGCCG
>NZ_JABMCX010000605.1 GCF_013179505.1 Paenarthrobacter sp. CM16
CGCATGTCACCGCGGACGGATGGGTCCATGGCAAGCCACTCCTGGTACCAACCGGCTTCCTCCATCTTGAAGGGAGGCAGCGGAATGACGTTACCGGAGGCATCGAAGGACGGGATCATCAGTTTCACGCGGAGGTCCAGGGTGTCACCTGCAACTCCGAAATCGCGCAGTGAGTAGCCGCCGAAGGTGATGCGGCGGAAGTTGGGGCTGAGCTCCTGCACGGCCGTCACGGTGACGTCGAAGGCGAGGGTCATGGGCTCCACGGCGGCACTTGCTGTGGCCTGTGTCGGTTGTGCACTCATGAGGCGATCTCCAGTTCGTTGGTTGAAGCGGTGCGTGCGTGGTGGCGTCCGATAGGGACGATCAAAGGTGTGCCTGAGATGGGGTCCATCACCACCCGGGACTCGAGGCCGAACACGTTGAAAACGAGTTCCTCGGTGACCACGACGGGGGCCGGACCTTCAGCCACGATGCACCCGCCCTTCATGGCGATGACATGGTCTGCATAGCGGGCTGCAAGATTGAGGTCGTGGAGCACGATCGCCACGGTGGTGCCGCGGCTGCGGTT
>NZ_JABMCX010000606.1 GCF_013179505.1 Paenarthrobacter sp. CM16
CAACGCCGAGTGCTTCGGGAATACCCGGACGGTGTAGCCGAACGAGCCTGAGCGGTTGATGACCAGGGAGCCGTGGAAGAGGTGGCGTCCGCCGCCGAGGTCTTCCAGGGAGTCCAGTTCGGCCACCACCACGTCCTCGAGCTCGTCGGAGTCCTCCGCGCGTCCAAAAGCTACCTCGACTGAGACGTCGTCGGGGGTGAGGCTGTTGAGGGCCACGTAGGCGTTGACCTGAAGGCTGTCGCCCACCTGGGGTTCCTCGGAGACGCCCACGGAGTCAACGTGTTCCACCACTACCTGGGGCCAGGCGTTCCGGACCTTGGTGGTCCAGGCGGCGAGTTCCTTGGCTTCCTTGAAGGCTTCGGCAACAGCCCTGCGCCCGGATACAGCGGCGGGGCAGTAGAGGTTGTTGACGTAGTCGTGGAGCATGCGTTCAGCCGAAACGGCGGGGCCCAGGTTCGCGAGGGTGTGCTTGATCATGGATACCCAGTGCGTGGGCACGGTTTCGCGGCTGGACTCGGACGGTCCTGCAGCTCCGGCGCCTTGGGCCACCGTGGTGCCGTAGAAG
>NZ_JABMCX010000607.1 GCF_013179505.1 Paenarthrobacter sp. CM16
TTCGTTCCAACGACAGTGACGGTTTGCCGGCCCAGGGCCTCGATGATTTCATCGGCAAGACGTTCACCCATGCGCGGAGCGAGTTTGGTCAGCCGGTTCCCGATCCGACGCCGGCCCGCATGACGGAGCGCTTCAGGGGTAGGCCAGGTACGCAGCAGATCCAGCACCGCCGGGTGGTCCATGTAGGGTCCGAGCACCCTTTCCAAAGCTGGGTGGATCTGCGTGAGCAGCCCGCGGATCCGGTTCGAAGTCGCCGTGGCCTGCTTGGCCAGGTCATCGTCGAACCCACACAGCATGCTCAGCTCAGCGAGCTGCTCATCGACCAACTGAACCGAGCGCAGGGCATGCGGCATGGTCCTGGCGGCCTCGGCGATGATGAACGCATCCCGGGCATCGGTTTTCGCCTCTCCGGGGTGAAGATCCGCGATCCGGCGCATCGCCAGGCCCGGCAGGTAGCCGACCAGCACCCCGGCGGCCTGGGCCACCGCGACGGGAAGCGCACCGATGGTCGCGGGCTGGTCAACAACAAACAGGATCCGGCCGTTGTCCTCCAGCTCGGCCA
>NZ_JABMCX010000608.1 GCF_013179505.1 Paenarthrobacter sp. CM16
GGGCGAACCATGGCCGGACGGCTTCGTGATCTGGACCCGCCTGGCGGTGAACCCCGTGGCCGAGGACGGCCTGGGCAGCATGCCTTCCCGCCCGGTCGCCGTCGCCTGGGAAGTTGCGGAAGACCCGGCGATGCGCCGGGTAGTAGCCCGCGGCGTCGAACATGCCAGGATCGAAACCGCCCACTCGGTGCACGTGGAGCTCAAGGGCCTCCGTCCGGGCCGGGAGTACTTCTACCGCTTCCGTGCCGGGCGGCACGTCAGCGAAGTGGGGCGCACCCTGACCAGTCCGGCGCCCGGTGAAACCCCGGCGGCACTGGCCATGGCCTTTGCCAGCTGCGCCCAGTACGAGCACGGCTATTTCACGGCCTACAAGCGCCTGGCCGAGGACCACCCGGACCTGGTGCTGCACCTGGGCGACTACCTCTACGAGTACAAGAAGGGCAGCTACGTGATCGGCGGCGGCAATCCGCGCGATCATGAGGGCCCCGAAACCAGCACCCTGGCCGGCTACCGCCAGCGGCATGCCCAATACAAGTCCGACGCCGACC
>NZ_JABMCX010000609.1 GCF_013179505.1 Paenarthrobacter sp. CM16
ACGGCGCCGGCTTCGTTGATGCCGGGGTGGATCAGTTGGCCGGCGGGGGATTCTTTGTAGGCCAGGACGAGGTCGCGGTCCACGGAGAGGTAGTTCTGGCCTTTGGGGTTGTAGATTTTCGCGGTCGGGAAGAACGCGTCCATGCCGAAGGTCCGGGATTCGTCCGGGACGACGGGCACGAAGCGGGCGCCGAAGTTCTTATCCCGCATCAGGTCCTTCAACAGCCGGACGAAGGCCATGGTGGTGGCGGCTTGTTGTTTCCCTGATCCGCGTTTGGCCACGTCGTAGGACTTCGCGTCCGGGAGTACTACTTCGGTGTGTTTGCGGCGGCGTTCGGGGACGAACCCGCCAAGTTCTGCCCGGCGTTCCATCAGGTATCGGATTTCCGGGGCGTCCATGCCGGGGTGGTAGTACGGGGGCCGGTAGAGGTCAGCGTCGAGTTGTTCATCGCTGATGGGGATGCGGAGGTGGTCACGGAAGGCTTTGAGGTCTTCCATGGTCAGTTTCTTCATCTGGTGCGTGGCGTTGCGGCCTTCGAAGTGCGGGC
>NZ_JABMCX010000061.1 GCF_013179505.1 Paenarthrobacter sp. CM16
GCTTCCGCCCAATCTTCCGCCGGTGCAGGCCGATGCCGGCATGCTGGAGCGGGTGGTGGCCAACATCGTGGAGAACGCGGTGAAGTACGCACCGGACTCCGATGTTGTCCTGACGGCCCGGGCCGGTGCTGGAATCACCTTGGGGGACCGGCCGGCCGGTGAACTGCGGATTGTGGATCACGGCAGGGGAGTGGGACGGGAAGAAGTCCTCACCATGTTCCAGCCGTTCCAGCGCTTTGGTGATTCACCGGCACCCGGAAACAGTACCGGAGGTGGAATCGGCCTGGGACTCGCTGTCGCCAAGGGCTTCTGTGAGGCCATGGGCGGCCGGCTCGACGCTGAGCCCACACCCGGTGGCGGCTTGACCATGGTGGTCACGCTGCCACTATGGACCGGTGGTCCGCAATGACCCTGGTACTGATCGTCGAGGACGAGGCCCGGATTGCCCGCGCCATGCAGATCACCCTCCAGGCCCATGGCTACCAGGCGTTGTCCGTGGGCAACGGCGCCGATGCCCTGCAGGCCGCAGCCAACCAGCCGGTGGAGATCGTGGTGTTGGACCTTGGGCTGCCGGACATGGACGGCGTGGAGATCATCCGCCGCATCCGCGGGTGGAGCAGCATGCCCATCATCGTGCTTTCTGCCCGGCACGCCTCGGAAGACAAAGTGGAAGCGCTCGACGCCGGTGCGGACGACTACGTGACGAAACCTTTTGGTTTGGATGAGCTGCTTGCCCGGCTTCGGGTCGCCTCACGCCGTGTCGTCGCCGGCCATGAGGAACCAAGAGTTGCCACGTCCGATTTCACGGTGGACCTGGCCGGAAAGAAGATCGTGAAGGACGGTACGGAAGTCCGGCTGACGCCCACGGAATGGAACATCCTGGAACTGTTGGTCCGCAACAAAGGCAAGCTGGTGAGCCAGCAGCAGATCCTGACCCAGGTGTGGGGCCAGGCCTACGCCAAGGAAACCCAGTACCTGCGCGTGTATATCGCGCAGCTGCGCCGGAAGCTGGAGCGGGATCCGGCAGAGCCGCGGCACCTGCGCACGGAGGCGGGCATGGGCTACCGTTTTGATCCTTAATCCTCGGAAGGGACCAACCCTTGGCAGGACCGTCCGTAGACTGTTGCCATGAACACCGCATCCCTCCTTGCCGTCTGCCGTGTCCACCAATTGCTGCCTGATTCCGGCAACGTGGGAGTCACGGCCATGGACAAGCGTCCGGTGGATGGCCCTGTCAAGGTTCATAAGCTCGGGCTGCACGGGGACGTGCAGGCAAACCGGGTGGATCACGGCGGAGAAGACCAAGCGCTGTACGCGTATTCGCAGGCCGATGCGGACTTCTGGGCAGCTGAGCTGCACCGGGAAGTGCCGGCGGGACTCTTCGGTGAGAACCTGCGGGTGTCCGGCATCGACACCACGGGCGCGGTGATCGGTGAACGCTGGAAGATCGGCCTGGACGTGGAGGTTGAGGTTACGTCTCCGCGTGTGCCATGCGCTACTTTCCAGCGGGTCCTTGAAGAGCCGCAGTGGGTCAAGCGGTTTACGCAGGCAGGCCGGGTGGGCACCTACCTCCGCGTCATCAGGACAGGAACCATTTCCGCCGGGGACCATATTCACCGCACATTCGTTCCCAGGCACGGCGTCACCGTGGGCCAGTGGTTCAGCGAGCCCACCCCTGAACTGGTGCAGATCCTGCTGGACGCCGAGGCTGACGGGGAGATCCGGTTGCAGGAGGACTACCACCCGGTCTTTGAAAAAGTACTCCGGAGGAACGGGCTCTAGCCATCCCGGGGAGCCGCGCATCCGCTGTGTGAACAAGCTCACCCGTACTTCGCGGACTTCCGAGTCGCGGTGATGGGCCTCTGTGCCCTACACTTGAAACATCCCCCACTCCGGAAATCCCTTTATCCTGCCCAATTCTTGAGGCAGGACTGGTAAGTGTTGGGGCCCGCAATTGTGTGCGGGCATTTTCATAGGGAGAGCCGGCTAAAGAAAACGCTGTACAGACTGCTGGGATAGCAGCCAAGAGATGCAGCGGGAAGTCCTGCCATGGGATTGCGATAGCGCCGGACTTCTTGCGAAAGCAGGGCACTTTGCCTGTTTTCGCGACGAGTACTGCGGCCAAGCCCAACCGGGCCGCGCCGACTGCCCTATGGATGAGGAATTTCCCCCTATGACCGAAAATCTCAACGAAAACTTCGACGCCGAGACCACTGAATCCGCTGTTGCAGCCGAGGCCACTGAGCCCGCTGTTGCAGCCGAGGCCACCGCTCCTGCCGAAGCTGAAGCACCGGCTGCTGCCGCTGCCCCCGTCGAGAATGCTGCACCTGAGTCCGCAGCCCCCACCTTCACCGAAGCTGCTGCCCCCAAGGCAGAAGCAATCGAGCCTGCTGCCCCCAAGGCAGAAGACGAGGAAGAAGAAGGCGTCCGCTTCGTCGATCTTGGCATCGATGGCCGCGTTCTGGCCGCCCTGCAGGATGTTGGCTACGAGAAGCCTTCACCCATCCAGGCAGCCACCATTCCGCTGCTCCTGGAAGGCCGCGACGTCGTCGGCCTCGCCCAGACCGGTACCGGCAAGACCGCAGCTTTCGCTGTTCCTGCCCTGTCCCGCCTGGCTGAACTCCACGACCTCAACGGACCTTCACGCAAGACCCAGGCACTGGTCCTGGCCCCGACGCGTGAACTCGCCCTCCAGGTTGCCGAGGCTTTCACTTCCTACGCCAAGCACATTGACGACTTCACCGTCCTCCCTGTCTACGGTGGCTCGGCTTATGGCCCGCAGCTCGCCGGCCTGCGCCGCGGTGCACAGGTTGTTGTCGGTACCCCGGGCCGTGTGATCGACCACATCGCCAAGGGCTCGCTGGACCTTTCCGAACTCCAGTACCTGGTGCTGGACGAAGCTGACGAGATGCTGCGCATGGGCTTTGCCGATGACGTTGAGCAGATCTTCCAGCAGACTCCGGAGAGCCGCCAGGTTGCCCTGTTCTCTGCCACCATGCCGGGCCAGATCCGCCGCATGTCCAAGCAGTACTTGAACAACCCTGCTGAAATCTCCGTGAAGTCCAAGACCACCACGGGTGCCAACACCAAGCAGCGTTACCTCCAGGTCATGGGCCCGCACAAGCTGGACGCACTGACCCGCATCCTCGAGGTTGAAGAGTTCGACGGCGTTATCGCCTTCGTGCGCACCAAGATGGCTACCGAGGACCTCGCCGACAAGCTGAAGTCCCGCGGTTTCCAGGCTGCCGCCATCAACGGCGACATCCCGCAGCAGCAGCGCGAGCGCACTGTTGACGCGCTGAAGGAAGGCCGCATCGACATCCTCGTGGCCACCGACGTCGCTGCCCGTGGTCTTGACGTTGAGCGCATCAGCCACGTCATCAACTACGACATCCCGCACGACACCGAGTCCTACGTGCACCGCATCGGCCGCACCGGCCGTGCAGGCCGTTCCGGTGACGCCATCCTCTTCATGACGCCGCGCGAGAAGTACCTGCTGCGTTCCATCGAGAAGGCAACCCGCCAGCCGGTGGAGCAGATGCACCTGCCCACCGCCGAGACCGTGAACACGCTGCGCCTTGGCAAGTTCGCCGAGCGCATCACCGAGACCCTCGCGTCCGAGGATGTTGCAGCGTTCCGCGACCTCATCTCCTCCTACGAGGAAGAGCACAACGTTCCCGCAGCAGAGATCGCTGCCGCACTCGCTGTCATGGCGCAGGGTGGACAGCCGTTGCTGGTCAAGGAACTGCCTGCAGCTCCCGAGTACCAGAAGCGTGAGCGCTCCAAGGACGGCTTCGGCTCCCGTGGCCCGACCCGCGCACTGACCGAGGGCAACGCCACCTACCGGATCGCCGTCGGACGCCGCCAGCGCGTCATGCCGGGTTCCATCGTTGGCGCCATTGCCAACGAAGGCGGCATTTCCTCCGCACAGATCGGCGGGATCGACATCCGCTCGGACCACTCCCTGGTGGAGCTCCCGGCGGACCTCAGCCCCGAGCAGTTGCGCGCACTGTCCCGCACCCGCATCGGTGGCGAGCTCATCCACCTCGAACTGGACAACGGACGCAAGCCCAGCGGCGACCGTGGCAGCTACCAGGGTGGCGGCGGACGTGGCGGCTACGGCGACCGCGAGAACCGCGGTGGCGGCAACTTCAAGGGCAGCGGCGGCTTCAAGAAGGACTTCCGCAAGTCCGAAGGCGGCGAGCGTACCTCCGCTGACCGTGGTGGCCGCTCCTACAGCGACCGCTCAGAGCGCACCGCAGGCAGCTTCGGCGACCGCGACCGCGGCCAGGCCAGTGGTTCCCGCTTCGGTGGTCACGGTGACGGCGCCCGCAAGCCCCGCAGTGGCGGCGAAGGCGGACACCGCGATTTCAACCGCAAGGGCAAGTGGTAAACACTCGCAAGTGGTAAACACTTCCTTGGTGATCATCACTGAGTAGTTCCCGTCAGGGGGTCGGCTTTCGAGCCGGCCCCCTGAGGCGTTTAACGCACTAATCCGGCTCTTGTTCGCTGTCCGCGCCGTTCTGCGATGGGGACATCGGACAGCGCCGGGTTCCCTGTGACAGTGCTCCGCCGTACGATCGAGTCAAGGCTGAACACAAGCAGAACGCAGGAGGGTGCTCCATGGGATTGCTGGACAACGTGAAGAAGAACCTGGGCTTTGGCGGTAAGCAGTCAGGTGAGACGGACCACAGGGAGCACGCTGCGCCCGTTGCCCCCGCTGCGCCCGTTGCCCCCGTTGCCCCCGAAGCGGCAGGGGAAGACCCGGCAGACCGAACGGCCGTGAGCCAGGCAGCGGAGGATGCTGCCGCCGTCGAGGTTTCAACCGCTGGCCGGGACGCTGCGGAGGCTGCGGCAGCCCAAGCTGCTGAACAGCAGGCGGCAGCGAGCGCCGCAGCGGCCCAGGAGGCGCGTCAGGAGGGCTTGGAGCCCGAGGCCCCGGAAGTCCAGCCGCAGGCGCAGGAAGCAGCCGCAGAAGCCGCAGCAGGGGCCGGACAGCAGGGGCCGGTGGCTCCACGCGTCACGGAGGTGGTGGTGGAGCAGGGAGACACCATGAGCGGGATCGCCGCGCAGTTCGGGGTGGATCTCGGAGCTTTGATTGCCACCAACGCCGACACCGTTCCCAATCCGGACCGGATCTACCCGGGGCAGGTGCTGCGGCTGCCCTGACTGGACCAATGGACGAGCCGGCGGCGGGTGCAGCGGCATTACCAAAGGCGCGGAAAATAGATCAACAAAACCTCGTCTTCGCAAATTGTGTCGGCGTCGATTTTCCGCGTTTTTTCGCCGATTTGTAGCTTCTGAAAACGTCCGGTAGAGTATTTACTCGTTGCCCCCCTAGCTCAGTGGTAGAGCGCGTTCTTGGTAAGAACGAGGTCACCGGATCGATTCCGGTGGGGGGCTCTGAATGAGGGCCTGTGTCAAGGCGGTTTTTGACCGGCTTGACACAGGTTTTTCTCATTCGTGGCGGTGTAGCTCAGTTGGTTAGAGCGCACGACTCATAATCGTGAGGTCGGGAGATCGAGCCTCCCCACCGCTACAGAATAAGCCCCCAGAATCCTTGAGATTCCGGGGGCTTTTTCTTTAGGGAGTCGAACGCGAGTGTGAGAAGTGTCTCTTAGATTCTATGAGAAGGCCCCTCTTTCTCTGAGGGCTGGCTGTTAAATGGCTGCTCCTGGTGAGGTGCCAAGTGCTTCAACTACTAGTCGACCCAATAGCTCTGCGAGGGTTGAAGCCTCTCCGATGACGGTGGGAAGCCGTTCGCCTGTCCCTCAATCACTCCAGATGGCTGAAGCCGTCGCTGGGAGGTTGTGCTGCCGATTGTTAGACTTCTTAGGGTAAATCGTGGCGGTGGCTACGGTTGGAACTAGACCCAACGGCGGGGGCTCCATAGCGGCTGCAACGGTTGGCCTGCCAGCTTGATTGTTAGTCATGGGCGTTGTTCCAGCCTTTGCATGAGGCGCACGGACCGGGGAATTGACCCTCCATGCACAACACAACGTCATGTTCAGTTCCACCTGGCCCGATAATATTTGCGCTAGACCGACCGTGCACCCCTCCTTCGGCGTCATGCGAAGTGCCCCCAAGTGCAGGGTGGCGCGGCCGCCGCAACTTTCCGAGTACGGGCCTCATAATCACTTGAGTGACCCAGTCATGTATACGCCACCCATCACGGGGTCACTACGGGCGTCCTTCCGGTCGCTGACAGTGCCTGGTTTTCAATGTTGTTCACGCCCTGTCCTTCCGCTGATCGCAGCCCTTCATTCGCGTTGTCGGCACGCAGCCGGAGCAAGCCATCTGCGCAAGGAGATGTATGTACTGGTGGTGCTAAGCCATACCTGCCGTCAGCCCAGGGTTAGGGTGCAGGATGAGACAGCAGGAATTGCGTCTATGGGCGTCCGCTAGCGTCAGGTCGGTAAGGCGCCTGGTTGTTGTTCGTCCTTGCTCCGGTGGGTGCTAGGGAGGAGCGGAGCCTGATCCTTTGGTGAGGGGGAGTCGCTGTGCTTCAGTGCCCTGGACAGCGTCCTATGGGGTGCTCCGAGGCCGTAGCGAAGGAGCGAAAGCGACTGAGCGGAGGCCGAGGACCGATCCCTCACAGCCCGATATTCAACCGGTAGGGGCAGCCTGGAGCTGCCCCGTTTCCGTCGGTTCAGCAGTAGCTGAAGGAGCGAAGAGGCCGAGGCTACGGCCCTATGAGGCCATTTGTTATCAATGTTGACTGATCGGGCAGCTTCTCGGCTGCCCGTATCCAATTTCCGCTTGGTACCCGTAGCCGAAGGAGCGTAGCGACTGAGGCTACGGCCCTTGTCCTTCGGGGGCCTTCGCCCCGGTGTCGGTGAGGGGCCGTAGGCCGCCAGGCCGGATGGCCACGAACCCATCCCCCCAAACCCCCCTTCCCGCAGCCTCCATATAGGTAAAGAGCGTAACTTCTGTTTAAAAGTTACATGTGATTCTAATCACATCTCGTGGGTCGTGTTTCTGGGGTCGTCGCGGGGCTTCTGGTCGAACACGAGACGCGGGTGAATCCGTGTCGCGCCTTCTGACTGCACGAGAGATGTAGGTGGAGTCCAGGCTCTGCCGATGTTGCCCGGAGTGATGGCACTGACACGCGCGGACTGGAGATGTCATATTGGTCTACTGCGAACAGTCATCCTGAGCGTGAAGGGGGGAGCCGGGATTGGCTAACGACCGCTAGGGTTTGGCTGGAGTGAACGCCCCAGGCTGATAGCTGGCTCCATTTGACGCTTTCAGCTAAGTGATCCAGCTTGGGTAGCTGGCGGCCCACGCCGCCACTTTGGCGCCACACAAGAAGGACCAAGGGCTGTATTGAGCCGTCGTCGTGCCTTACGGCCAGCAGCGGCCCGATATGCAGTTCGAAAGGCCGGAAGGGGTTTTCGATGGGTCGATGCAGGCGGACGCTCCTTCTAACGGTGGTCAGCCAGGACCCAAATCCCTGTTCGAGTGTGACCGCTCCCTGAACTTGGGGGACTTACGGACGGCTGTGACCTCTCCCAAGAATTCGGGCTTCTCAGGATTTGGCTTGCGCCGCGTCCCGCAGGACCAGTCCGGCCCTGAGTATGTTCAACGCCGCGTTTATGTCGGCATCATCACGATGTCCGCACGAAACGCAGAGGAAGTCCTTGCCGTTCCGATTGGCCTGCTCTCGGTGACCACACGCACTGCAGGTCTGAGAGGTGTAGGCGGGGTTGACCCGGATGAAGTCGCGCCCGGCGCTTTCAGCCTTGGCGCTAATCAGATCCAGGAACTGGCCCCAGCCTGCATCGCGTATAGACCGGTTGAGGCCGGTCTTTGCATTTCCCCCGTTAGGGAGGTAGCCCCCGTTGCCGTCGGGCCGGGGTGCTGCCCGACGAGTCATGTCGGCCGTTCGTAGATCTTCAACGACAATTACGTCATACGCATCGACGAGACGCCGGGCCGTCTTGTGTAGGTAGTCGTGCCGCTGGTTCCGAGCCTTCCGATAAAGGCCGGAAACCCTATCCCAGGCCTTGAAGCGCCGCTTGGAACCGCGCCGGCAGCGGAACACTTGTTGTTGGGCAGCTGCGATTTTGGCAGCCGCTACTGCTCCGAAGGCAGGGTTGTCGATCCTTTCTCCGAGGGATGTGTAGGCCAATCCATTCTGGCCTGTCGCGAGGTCGAGCCCAATCATCGCCCCGGTCTTCGGAAGGGGTGTCGGTTGTTCCTGCTCAGCAACGAGGTGGACGTACCACTTTCTGCCCTCTTGCTTTGCTGACAGTCTCTTGACTCGTCCGGTAACTGGGCGATGTTGTTTGACCTTGATGTGGCCAATGCCTTGGAACTTGACGCGGGTCTGGGTGGGATGCGGAACCGAATCCCACTTTGCTCCGTCGCCGTTGCGGTGCTCCACGGAGGCGAATTGGCGTGGTCCCTTGAACCGGGGGTAACCAACTTTCTTCTCGCCGGACCTTATGCGGCGGAAGAAGGCTTGGAAGGCCTTGTCCAGTCGTCGGAGTGTTTGCTCTTGAGCTGAGTAGGACCATCGAGCCTGGTCGGGATCGTTCGCGCGTATAGCGGTCAGCTGCGCATCCTGGTCTTTGAACCAGACCTGCTTTCCGCGCTTCCAGGCCTCTCTGCGCTCCTGCAGGGCGGCGTTATACAAGTCCCGATGGTCAGTGAGCATGGCCCGGAGCAGTGACTCTTGCTTCGACGTGGGGTAAATACGGAACGTATAGGACCGGATCATATCGACTACTGACAGGTCTCCATGTGGCGAAAGCCACCTCCTATTCAGGCGCCAGTATCCACCATGTGTTACTAGTACGGCAGACAAACCAAGTGTACTTCAGCTGACATGGATTAGTGCCTATACGTCCGCAGCAGTCTTCTAAGGAGCAAACGCTCCGATGGGCTGAACGACGGGCTATTGTTGGAGGCCGTATCCGAGAGATCCGCTTGCAGCAAGGTATATCGCAAGAGGCCTTAGCACTGGAGTCAGGCCTGAGTCGCACCATGATTATCGGGATCGAGTGGGGCCGGAAAAGCGTTGCTTACGAGCGGCTGTGGGACATCGCCGCTGTCCTGGACTGTGACATCGCCGAACTGTTTGTGCCTGCCCAGCACCGTCCATCAGTCAACCCATATCGAGGGGGCAGCAGAGCGATGAGCAAGCCAGACGGGAAATAGGACCACAGCCCTGGGAGCGAATGCGGGGTTGCGGCGTAGTCCAAGGAACCTTAAGAGGGACCCGGGCGTAGCCCCCGGGTCCGCTCTCTCAGCCCAGCGTCACTTTCGGCGGATCAAGTGCACCACGGGCGGATAGTCCGCCGGACCCGCCACATGTTCGACGGCCTGACCGTCCAGCCCATAGGCAAAGAACCCTCCACCGGGGGTCGCCCTGCCTATGGGCAATCCTTGGAGCATCGCCCACAGCATTGTTTCAGCGCTCATTTGCTTGATTCTGAAGAGATCCTGAATAACTGCCTCGGGTTCTTCGGAAGCGCGACGGTGCTCCAATTCGCTGTTGCGGCGCGAAGTCATGGGCATCATGTGGTCCGGGCGAACGCAAAGGGAATTACGACATACGTGATCGAGCGTCAGACGGTTTCCGTGGCCGCCCATGAAGAGGCCATAGGCATAGCGATGGGCAAGCCATTCGTGGTTGTCGATGCTGATGACGCCGTATCCAGGCCGCATTTCACCTGTCGGGCTGACAACTATCTTGTTGATTCTGCCGGTCCATGGCCAACAGCCAAACAGACCATCGAGGCCGTCGCGGGTCGGCGCAATATGTACCAGGAATCTGTCCAAGGTTCGGCGCATGGCTTCAGGTGTGCGGATCGGTTCCATCAGTAACAGGGGCTCGTGCACCCGGCAGTAGCCTTCTCGAGTATGTCCGGGTTCCAGTCGGGTTGTGCAACCGGCGGCCTTGCACTTCGGCTTCTTCCGCTGTTCCTGCCGGTAGTGCTTTTCGCAGAGCCCTTTGGCGTAGTGGGGGTTGGGCGGGAGGTAACGGGGATTGGTTGCGATGCAGACGAGGCAACTGCGTCGAAACTTGTCTCTCGGTCTGGCCATGTCGTCGTTCCCCCCCCCACGATGTGTCCTATGTAACTCCGTCGGGGAATCGTACAGCGGTACTGTGCGGCCCGCAAGACAGGGGATTCCGGCCGTGGAGTGCCCGATTCGGGGTGGGGTGAGTTAGGGCGAGTGGTAGGTCCTTTGGTTCCTGGTCGGCTCCCCTCCGTCAGTCTGGGGATGGGGGAGATGAGGGCTCTGAGACCACCCCCATATGCATTCCCCTAATAGCTTTCCTAACGTCGTCGAGGCGTAGATGCCGGCGCCCCGTTTCAAAGCCACCCTTGAGATTGAGTTGCGTACGGATATCTCTAGTATCCAGATGTCGCGGCTGATTAGCTTGGAGAGGCAACGCGTCGGGCACGGGAATACGTGTTCAGCGGGCTTCGGAACGGAGAGCGCCATGCTTAGGAAGTTGATGTGCAAACTGAATCTTGGCCATCATTGGCACGTGGAGAGCACGGACGACGGTAGCCGCTACAGGCGCTGCACCCGCTGCGGAAAATATGACAGCGACAGTGACGCCGGTGGCCATGGGGCCATTATGGACATGGGTGGTGGTGGCTGACACACTCGCCGACTACGCTCCGTACTCAGTAGGGATCTGACGGTGATACTGCGGATTTGTTCCGAATCGGGCACCTTCGTGGGACTGCCACTGGCACAATCGTTTGGGGTCAACTACATAGTGGGCACCAGCGGTTGGCGCCACTCACCGAAGGTGGATCAATCCCACGCGCGCCCGGAGGGATGAAGACTCTGATGTCATTACCGGCAGGAGCGGTTCACCTGCGTCTCTCGTGCAAACGGAAGGCGGGGTGCTGGTATCAAGGCAGGACTCAAATTCACCTGCGTCTCTCACTGGGTATCGAAGAGAGCGCACCTGCGTCTCTCTCAAGGCCCCTTTGGGATCCAACGCCTTGAGTTACACGCCTCTTCTGCCGCCGATGTTGGCTTCATGGGGCTGGAGCGTATGGGCCTGAAAAACGACGCGCCGTCCGTCCGTGACTACCCGAACCGGGTCCCACCGAAGCGTCGTCAGAATTTTGGCGCACAAGGCCGTCTACAGGGGCGCTAGGCACAGGGGCTATGGCCATGAGTGGCTGGTTTCCCGGATCCCGAATGGACTTGGAGGGTCTCCTGGTCGACGTTGTCTTCGACCAAAATGATGGTCCGAGTTGTCAGAGGTGCGAGGTCCACTGCTGGCTTGGTCTACTCGGCGTGCGGGTGATGTGACCGTTCCTGCCTAACTTCCTCTCGGTCCCTAAGCACCCACTCAGTGATCGACAAGGCCATCACCACCGCAATGTAGACCCAAGCCCACATGCCACCCAGGATGCCGGTCGCCAGCAGCAGGAAGCCGAGGGCAACAAGTGCCCACGACATGACCCTGATTGCGCGCACAACGCTTGCGACTGGCATGCAATGATCATCCCTTTCCTTGTAGCTACCGTAAAGACCATGCCGCCGGTAAGACATGGAGCCGTCACGAAGCACCCTGGGCGGCGACCTCGAGAAGTCACAAGTGCACTACCACGCAGTACAGGGTTGATATACCTGCCTTGCCTGATAGGTGCGGCCCAGTCGGCATCTGGGAATCAGCCATGACAGCCACCCTTGGGGCCGATAGCCGGTCAATATGGGTGACAATCACCATGGACAGCTTCGACCGCAGCTACCCGCAACGGGGTGGGGGTAGACCCTCGTTTCGAAGGGCGGCCTGCCCCGCCCGTGATAGCGGCTGGGGTACCGTACGGGTTTGAAAGTATTAAATATGTTTTAACGTCGCGCGTTGAGGCTGGCCCGTGAGATCGGCGCCGACGTCATCGCGGTGGGCGTGGAAACCGCCAAAGAACTCGCAGAAATCAGGGCGCTGAAAATCACCGCCGCGCAGGGATACCTGTTGGGCCGGCCCTCCGTTCACCCGCTGGACTGGCAACTGACCCACAACACCAGCCGGAAGGAGATTGTTAGTGAACACTCCTACAGCAGGTTGGTCCACCGATCCCAGCAACGCGACTCAACAGCGGTCAGAGCAACTTCCAGAGGAAGTTATCAGCATTCCAATTTCACGGAAGTGGGACATCTTGGACCATCTGGCACCAGAATGGTACTGGGGGTTCAGGACGTTGCTGGCCCTGCAAGCCGGGCTTCTCGCGGGCAGAGTTGATCTACCAGATCGCGGAGTTGGGCAGGCCGAAACGGTTTCGGAAGATAGGCAGATGCGCCGGCAGAAAAGCCGTCCAGCTCGTCTCCGGTTGCCGCGAACGCGGTGATCATCAAAATCGGGGCCTTAGTCACGTCGCGTAGTAAGCCAGCTACTTCGCGGCCATCCATGTCAGGGAGCCCTAGACCCAGAGTGATCAGCTTCAGTTCCACGCTGGCGGCCGCCAGGAGACCTTCCGTCCCCGTTGCCTCTACCCGGACGTCAAAGCCTGCGGTGGTAAGAATTACCTCGATCAGTCCGGCGATATCCTCGTCATCCTCGATAACCAGGCACCTACCGCGTGAAGTCATGTCCCCCCCCTGTGACGTCCCAGTCAGTCTACGGCCGTACGCACGGACCAATCCATAAGCGGCGCTTGGCTATAGAAACCTGCACAGCGAGAGAAGGAGCCCCTTCGCCGGGAGGCTGGGTTTCCTTTCTTGTGTATGCGGAAGCTCTTCCTGTGTTGTTGGCGGGCCCTAGCTGCGGAGTCGTAGCTTGGCTGCTCGTCCGATAAGCACGGGCACATAGTTACGGATCGGGCCGTCGTTAGGGGCGGTGTATTCCTCGCTGACGATCGCCTCGACCTGCGTTCGGAGTGTCGGAAATTTCTTGACCAGTCTGTCGATAACTGCTGCTACAGTCTGTGCTTCGTCTTCTTTAGCCATTGGCCCACTGTCAGCGCATAAGGCCTGTCCCGTCAACGCTGTTCCGGCTCCAAGGAAGTGGGAACTGGCCGCGCGGGCTTGGTCGCTGGCCAATGGATGCAAGCTGTTGACGTCCATCATCTGCTTCTTGTGGCAGAAGCCGAAGGAAGGACCGACCCTAGGGCCGATCCTTCCTCGCACACTTGGCAGAGCTCCAGCCGGCAACCCGCGAGGAGCGTCTAGGCGATTACCCCACAAACAAACCCAGCCCGGGGACGATTATCGCCACGGAGATGGCCATAGAAATGGTGTTACCGATGAAGGGGTGGAAGTCTTCC
Organism: Paenarthrobacter sp. CM16; assembly: GCF_013179505.1. Classification (GTDB taxonomy): domain Bacteria; phylum Actinomycetota; class Actinomycetes; order Actinomycetales; family Micrococcaceae; genus Arthrobacter. Next base: position 13,242 of record NZ_JABMCX010000061.1, read on the forward strand.
GGGAGCCGGGCTGAAACGGCGCGGGCTATCAGCGGGCAAAGAAGGGCGCCCGCGACGGCGCCGCCGATGATGGAAAGTGCGCTGCCGTTGTAGGCGAGTACGCTGGCTGGTCCGACGGAGACGACGGAGATGTAGGTGGGGGCCCAGCCGCCTGCCCGGTAGAGCTTTCTCCACACGATGACGCCGATGGCTGATGTGAGAGCTTGGACGAAGAGAATCTGGGGTAGGAGATTCGTTCCGTATGCCGGCAACAGTGGGTTCATCAGGAAGGCTGCGACGACTCCGAGGATCACGCCGATGCTGGCAAGTTCGTTGGCGTAGAACTGGGTTTCGGTGAAGTCTGCGATCACCCTTCGGACCGTCCAAACGGCGTCCTTGATGAGAGTCGGCGTTCCAGGAATGGTGCGTACTGGGGCTGGGGGCCCGGTTGGGGCATCGGCGTCCTGTTGTGGAGCGGGTTTTGGCAACCGCATCCAAGGTAGGTAGCGGGCGATGATGAATGTGGCGGCAGCTCCAATGGACATTGCGAGGGTGTTGGCAACAACCGGGGGAAGAGCGAGGGGGCCTGTGACGAAGTTGATGAGAACCATGGCGACCGGGGTGGTCGTGGCTGCTCCGAGGATGGCGCCGGTCAGGAAAACGGGCCAACCTTTGCCGTAGACAAGGACAGTGGCGGTTGCAACGCAGACGAATGGCACAAATGTGGGCTGCCATCCTTCGCCGAGTCCTCCGCCAAAGGCGAGGTTCGAGAGGACCAAGCTCAGTGTTGCCGATCCAAAAATCCATGGCCACAGTCCGGTTCCATAGGATATGGGCATTCCGGCCCATTTCTTGTTCCGGGATCCGGCCCACCATGCCAGCGCTGCGCCGGCCAGCAGGCCGAGGGAGGCCAGCCAGGACTTGTAGAACTGGGGTTCTGTCATGTCTCCAAGGGCCCATTGGGCGCGGGTGAGGAGATCGTTCGGCAGGGGTTGGACCCAATCAGTGTAGGTGGGGCCTTGCCCGGTGAGCAGGGGAGAGAGTGCGCTGATACCGGCGGTTAGGGCTCCGAAGAGTGCGACGATGGCTGTGGCGCCGATGAGAAGTCCTGCGAGGCTGAGTTCGGTGCGGGGCGTTGGGGCCGAGGTTGCCATTTGTGAGGGAGGGCCGAGTTGGGTGTTGGGAACCGGTACATCGGCGAGCATTTCTTGAGACGGATTTTGTCTCGTGTTGTCGGTCATGGGGGAGGCCTTAGGTCAGGGTCTGGGTGGCTGGACTAGCGGACGAGAGGGGTGCCGTTGAACCCGAGAAGGGGGTCGTAGAGGTCTGTTCGGCGGTCACGGGCCAAATCGTTGAGGTCGTTCCAGATCATGGCTGCCCGGGATGCAGTGAGGTCGAGGTCCGCGTAAATGATGGTTTTGGCTTCGGCGTCTGCGATTCCTCCTATCGGCCAGCCGTTCGTTCCGGTGATCAGGGAACAGCCGAGGAACTTGCCTCCTCGTTCTTCGCCGACCCGGTCGGCTGCGACGATTGGGATGGTGTTGACGTGCGACGCGGACATGGTGAGGTAAGAGGCCATGCAGTTGCCGGCGTCGTCAAAGAGGGGCGGCGGGGTCCAGACCCAGTTGTTGGTGGAGCAGATGATGTCCGCGCCTTGGGCGGCGAGAATTCGTGCTACTTCCGGGAACCAGATGTCCCAGCAGATCAGCAGACCGATGCGGCCGATTTTTGTATCGAAGACCGGGTACTCAGTGCCAGGTGTGAAAAGCAGCTTTTCCCGGTTCCACAGATGAGTCTTGCGGTACTTTCCGATGAAGCCCTCGGGGCCAATGAGGACCGCTGTGTCGTAAAGTGCTACGCCTTCTTGTTCCAGGATGCCTGCGACCACGTATGCGTCGTGTTGGCGGGCGGCTTCAATCCATGCTTGCGAGGTGGGGCCGTCCGGGACAGATTCGGCGTGAAGATATGCTTCCTCCCTGGTATCGAAGGAGTACCCCGTGCTGGCTAGTTCTGGCAAGACGATAAGTCGTGCGCCCTCGCGGGCAGCCTCGGCGATAAGCAGCAGGGTGCTTTCAACGTTTGATTTCTTGTTTTCGATGCCGACCTGAGGATCGGATTGTACTGCGGCGACTTTGATTTCGCTGGCCGCCGGGGTGGTTCCTGTGCGCATTTGGCTAGTTCCTTTTGATGAGAGGTTATTTCGGGTGTGAGTAAGCTGGGTTTGAACTGATGAAGGACTTGCGGACCTCGTCAGGGGTGTCGACATACCGAGTGGGTTCGGCGCCCATCGCGTTCCGAATCTCCTCGACGTCAGCACCGGAGGCCACTAGTGCGGCCAGAAGGATGCGTGCCTGACTTGGTCGGAGGTTGCCGGCGGGGATGGCTCCGGCAGACGTCAAGTCAGCGCCCCCGCCACCTCCTCCATAGACTCCCCGGATCGGACCTCCGGCAACCCTGGACGAGACGACGACGGGAATCCCGTTCCGAACGTGTTCGGCAACGGCACACACCATGTCGGGATTCGCGTTGCCATACCCGGTCGCTTGAAGGACGATGCCCCGTGCGCCGGCCTGGATATTTGCATCCATTGCGACTCGGTCCACGCCGGGGTATATCGCGATGGTGTCGATGCGTGTGGCTCCGATCGCGACCGCATGCCGCGGCCCGTCGGACGGAGGACTGACTTTTGAATGCACACGCACACAGCGGTCAATGACGATCCCGAGCGGCCCATGGTCTACATCGAAGAAGGCTGACAGGGCGCTGTTGTGGATTTTGCGTGTCCCTCTTGCCGCATGCAGTACGCCTCCAAAACAGATGAGGACACCGCATCCACGGGCGTTCGAGGAAGCCGCCACGGCAATGGCATCCGCCAAATTCTCGGGACCGTCAGTGTTGGGATCGTCAGCGCTTCGCTGGGCACCAGTGAAAACCACAGGACGGGGGTCATAGTGGAAAATGTCGACCAGCATCGCGGTCTCTTCCAAGGTGTCGGTTCCATGGGTGACAACGACCCCACAGGTGTCCAGCTGACTCAGGGCTTCTCTGACAGCGTCGTGGACGGCATCCATATCAGCCAAGGTCATCGAATAGCTATTAGTCGAGAGAACCTGAACGACGTTGACGTCGACACCCTCCGGCGTCGCAATGCCCGCCACCAAATCTGACCCTGGGATCGCGGCAGCTTTCACCCCGCGACCATCGGTCGTGCTGGCAATCGTTCCGCCAGTCGTGATGATAACCACTTTTCTCATTACTTGCCCAATCGTTTGCGCGTCGTATCTGAGTCAACCATAAGTGATATGGTGTGGATCACGCAATCGTTTGTGCAAAGTATTTCGCGACACCAGAAAGCAGGGCCTGATGAGCACTGATCCACTGCCGTTCGCAGATGAGGCCGGCCGCCCTACGCTGCGGACAGTTGCCGAGATGGCAGGTGTTCATGTTTCGACGGTGTCGCGTGTGTTGGCCCCGTCGCTCCGGCCCGGCGTTCGGACAGCTTCGAAGGTCACGACTGAGCGGATCAAGGCCATCGCCGATTCGCTGGGCTATTCCCCGAATCCAATTGCCGCCGGTTTACGCACCAGTCGCAGCTCCTTGGTGGGAGTGCTTGTTCCAAGGCTGACTGACATCGTGCTTGCCACAATCTATGAAGGGATCCACGAGGCTGCCCGCGGTCATGGATACCAGACCTTCGTTGCCAATAGCGAGGACAGGCAACCCGAGCGGGAAGCCGGGGCGGAAATGCTTCTGGCGCGGCGGGTCGATGGGCTGATTCTCGGAGACTGCACACTGGACTCGACATTTGCGGATTCCCTGCAGCAACGCGGCATCCCGTTCGTGCTGGTAAGCCGCCGCTCCGGCAAGCATCCTGCCGTAGTGGGCGATGATTACGCTGGAGGCCGGCTCGCAGCTGAACATCTGCTCTCTCTCGGACATACCGATGTGGGAATAATAGCGGGCGAGGCCTACGCAAGCACAGGTGTCGACAGGACCGCAGGGTTCGTGGACGCATACGCGAAGGCGGGAATCAACATACCGGACTCCCGGATAGTTCACTCCAGCTTCGACGTCATCGGCGGACGAGAAGCATCGACGCGGCTCTTCGCCAGCAAACCCTGGCCCACAGCACTGTTTGCGGTAAACGACTTCGCGGCCATTGGAACATTCGGCACCCTGCGCGGTCTGGGACTCCGCGCCGGTGAGGACATTGCCGTTGTGGGCTACAACGACACCGTCCTGGCCGCCGAACTCCCCGTTCCCCTTACATCCGTGCATTCCTCCATGCGTGAGATGGGCGAAAAGGCTTTTGAACTGCTTCTTTCCCGCCTCAACGGTGAGCCCGTCGTGTCACACATAATCCCGCCAACTCTCGTCGTCAGAGAATCAAGCGCCGGCGTACGCTCAACCCTCTGTATCGGGAAGAACTAGGCGGGAGACCCCGCACTGTGCCGTTCACCAACGAACAGTACGGAAATTCACGTCAAGCAGCCTCAGGGTGAGATTGCCAGCCCTGTATGCGCGGTAGCAGCGTCCTCTTTCTCGGATGTGACGTTTCGAAGTCGTCCCGTCTGAGTGTCGATCACAGTCTGGAGCCGCGGAACTCCTGCGCGACTCCAGACTGTGCTGGTTGTGCCCGCCGTCTGCTTGAGGGGCGCAAAGTCGCTCTTAGCGCTTTACGCGTTCGTTGTAGGCCTTCAGGGCAGCGGTTCCTTTGTCCTGGGCCGTAGTCAGGGTTGCTCGTACGTCGGCTCCGTCGGCAATGGACTGGATGGCGCTGCGTACGTCGGCGCGGCTCTGACCAAATGCGCCGTTGTGGCAGCCAGCCGCTGCCTTGACATCTTTGGTGCTTGCCAGTTGTTCCAGGAGAGCCTTCTTCGCCGGGTCGGTTTCAGAGCCTTTCAGTTCATCCAACGCAGCTTTCGAGGAGGGAAGGTAGCCGCTGTCCTTGAAGATCTCCTTTTGTACGTCGGCCGATCCCATGAATTCGGCGAACTCGAGGGCTGCTGCCTGTTCAGAGGGCTGGCGTCCTTCGCCGAGGATCCACAGGGCACTGCCACCGGGCACAGCTCCGCCCTTGTCGGAGGCAACGGGCAAGGGCAAGGCGTCAATTGTGAACTTGGCTGCTGCTGCAGTTGTGCCGAGGCTTGCTGATGATGCTAGCAGCATCGCGGCCTGCTGGCTGCTGAACGCTCGCTGTGCGGCCGTTCCGTCGCTGCCGACGTTCAGGATTGCACCCTTCTTCAGTGACTTTTGGTAGTGCGTCCATGTGGCCACGAGTTCATTGTTGACGTAATCGAACGCGTTTGCCGGCTCGGTCCCAAGCCCGTTGTCCGGCGTGCAGTAGGCGAAGCCGTTGGATGCGCTGAACTGTTCGTTCCACCATTCATTGTGTTGGAACACTAAGCCTGGGGTGCCAGTGGCCTCATGGATTGTGTCGGCCCAGTCGAAGAGCTCCTGGATGTTTTTGGGCCGTTCGGCCGGGTTGATCCCTGCTTGGGCAAGTACTGCGGGGTTGAAGAACACGGCCGGTTGGGAGACCATCATCGGAACGGCCCAGAGTTCGGAGTTGATGGTGTAGTAGTTGGCCGCGGCTGTGGCCACGGAGTCGCGGTTGAATTTGCCGCCGTCAAAGGGGCTGATGGAGGCAGGGATTGTGGCGAGTCCTGAGTCGTGTAGGTATGCGGTGAAGGTATCTCCGCCTTGGAACAGGGGAGGTGTGTCGCCGCTCTGTACTGCGTTGGTGAGTTTGGCTGCTGTTGCGGCGTAGTCACCTTGGTAGATCGCGTTGATGGTGATCTGGTGTTTGTTGCTGGTGTTGAAGGCGTTGACTTGTTTCAGAAGTGCGTCCGCCGATGAGCCTCCGACTGAGTACCAGAAATCCAGTTGGACCGGGCCTTCGGATTTGACTGTCGTTTGTGTCGTTTCGCTCGCGCAGCCGGTAAGGCCTACAATCAGGGCGGCCGCGGCGCCCACGGCGCCAAGGCGGAGGGACAAAAGGTGTTTCATTTCACTGCTCCTT
>NZ_JABMCX010000610.1 GCF_013179505.1 Paenarthrobacter sp. CM16
TATTCGGGCGGCCGCGGGCTGGTCAACCAGAACACCCGCTGGGCCCAGGCCGGCTACGCGCACTTCATCATGGACACTCGGGGCCAAGGCTACGGCGGTGTTTCGGGTGACACCCCGGACCCGCACCCTTCGGCCGGCGGGAACAACTACGCAGGGCTCATGACCCGCGGAGCCGATCACCAGGATAACTACTATTTCCGCCGGGTCTACGTGGACGCGTTCCGGGCCGTGGAAGCGGCACAGAGCCATCCCGCCGTCGACCCTTCCAAGGTAGTCCTGTCCGGCGTCAGCCAAGGCGGCGGCATTACCGTTGCGGCCGCGGGGCTCACGGCAGGAAGGCTCGACGGCGTCATCGCCGCGCTCCCTGACGTCCCCTTCCTGCAGGACTTCCCTCGCGCGATCGACATCACCCCGCGCGGCCCGTACCCGGAAATTGCCGGGTTCCTGGGGCGTCACCGCGACAAATATGAGCCGATGCTGGCGGTGTTCAACTACTTCGACGGCGTGCACCTGGGCCGTGCTGCCACCGTGCCTGCACT
>NZ_JABMCX010000611.1 GCF_013179505.1 Paenarthrobacter sp. CM16
AGCCCCACAATCCGTAGCCGCTGCGCGAAGCCCCCAATGAACAATCCGCGCTCGCCGGTCAGGGGGTGGACCCGCACCACGGGGTGGGCGGTTTCGAACTTCAGGCGGGTGAACTCCTTGCGGCGCTCTTCGGCGTTGGAGTGCTCCAGGTTCTTGGGCACCGAGTAGTCGTAATCATTGGTGTGGATGGCCCAAAGGTTATCCGCGAAGCTGCGCAACTCCTCCGGGAGGTCCTGGTAAGCGCCGGCAGAGGAGGCAATCAACGTCTCGCCACCGTAGGCAGGGAGATCAATACTGCGCAGCGTTGAAGCCTGCGGCGGGTTGACCACGAACGTGACGTCGGTGTGCCAGTTGTTGGCCGAGCCGTTCTCGCTGTCTACGGGAAGGACGTTTTCCTCGCCGTCCACCGAGGCCACCGTGGGATGCGCCTTGGTCAGCGGCCCGAAGTGCGAGGCGAACTTTACCTGGGCCTCGTCACTGAAGATGTTGGCTTCGCGGAACACCAACGCTTTGTGCTCGTTGAGCGCTGCCCGGA
>NZ_JABMCX010000612.1 GCF_013179505.1 Paenarthrobacter sp. CM16
GACACCTTCACCATCACCACCGAAGACGTCCCCGGCACCAAGGACATCTGCTCCACCACGCTTAAGAGCCTCACTGAGGACGTCAACGTGGGCGATGCCCTGTTGATCGACGACGGCAAGGTGGCCATGCGTGCCATCGAGGTGGACGACGTCAAGGTTGTTGCCACCGTGACGGTTGGCGGCAAGGTCTCCAACAACAAGGGCATCAACCTGCCCGGTGTCGCCGTCAACGTCCCCGCCCTCAGCGAAAAGGACGAGGACGATCTCCGTTGGGCACTCAAGCGCGGCGCCGACCTGATCGCCCTCTCGTTCGTGCGTGATGCCTCAGACATCAAGCGCGTCCACGAGATCATGGACGAAGAAGGCCGCCGCGTGCCGGTGATCGCCAAGATCGAAAAGCCGCAGGCAGTGGAGCAGCTCCACGAGATCATCGACGCCTTCGACGCCATCATGGTTGCCCGTGGCGACCTCGGCGTCGAACTGCCGCTCGAAGAGGTGCCGATCGTCCAGAAGCGCGCCATTGAACTGGC
>NZ_JABMCX010000613.1 GCF_013179505.1 Paenarthrobacter sp. CM16
GGCCTCCATCACGGACCAGATATGCAGCAAACCCTCCCGGATCTCCTCCTCGGACCGGGACGCACGCTCATTAATGAACATGATCTCGCTGATGCCCAAACCCTTCGACTGGCACCGGCCCAACAACTCCGCCGCCGTCCTGAACGGCAACGGCAACTCCTTCTTGGACTCCTCCAACTCCTGCTGAGCGGCGTTCTCCTCACCCTCACGGACAATGAACCCACCACCAACAGAAAAGAACGTCGCCTCCCGCACGATGTTTCCCTCAGCATCAGAGACAGCAAACTTCATCCCGTTCGTATGCCGCGGCAACACAGTCAACGGATGCAACACCATATCCTCCACCGCATACGGCAACTCCACCCCCTCACCCGAGGCACCAGCCAGGTTCAACACACCCGTCTCCGCAATAGCAGCCAACCGCGCCTCCACCTCCTCAGGCAGGATCAGCTCAGGGTGATAACCCTCCAAGCCCAACAAAGTCGCCGTCATGGTCCCGTGGCCACGACCCGTCGCAGCCAACGACCC
>NZ_JABMCX010000614.1 GCF_013179505.1 Paenarthrobacter sp. CM16
CTTTCATGTAGTCCGAGACTGCGATGACTGGTCCGGTGGTGTTTGCGAGTTGTTCGGTGATGAACGGGGTGCGGGCGGGTTGGCCGGGGTTCAGGAAGGCGTGTTCTTCGGCGGCGAGTCCGTCGCGTCTCAGTTCGTTCCAGGAGGTCACGGACCAGACCTCGGCGGCGACTCCCCAGTCTTCGGCGAGGATCCGGGCGGCTTCCAGGGCCCAGGGTACGGAGACGCCGGAGGCGAGGATGTTCGCGGTGGGGCGGTTTCCGTCTCCGGTGGGGGCTTCGGCGAGGCGGTAGATGCCTTTGAGGAGCCCGTTGATGTCCAGGTTTTCCGGTTCCGCGGGTTGGGTGATGGGTTCGTTGTAGACGGTGAGGTAGTACATCACGTTTTTATCGGATGCAGTTCCGGTGCCGTCAGTGTCGGGGCCGTACATTTCTTCGAGGCCGTGGCGGATGATGTGGCCGATTTCGTAGCCGTAGGCGGGGTCGTAGGTTTTCACGGCGGGGTTGGTGGAGGCCAGGATGGGGGAGT
>NZ_JABMCX010000615.1 GCF_013179505.1 Paenarthrobacter sp. CM16
TCAATGCGATTATTCCTCCCCTGGCAGTCAACGGCCCCTCGCTGACCATCAGGAAATTCAGCCATGTTCCCCTCACTGTGGCCAACCTGATCGAGTGGGGGTCCATGACCCAGGAGATGGCGGAGTTGCTGAGCGCTTGCGTCCGGGCACGGCTCAACGTCATCGTGTCGGGCGGAACCGGCACAGGCAAGACCACCCTCCTTAACGTGTTGTCCTCCTTCATTCCCGCCTCTGACCGTATCGTCACCATTGAAGATGCGGTAGAACTTCAGCTACAGCAACACCATGTGGTGCGTTTGGAAAGCCGTCCCCCCAATATCGAGGGCAAGGGTGCCATCTCCATCCGCGATCTCGTTCGAAACTCACTCCGCATGAGGCCTGACCGAATTATCGTAGGCGAGGTGCGCGGGGGTGAGTCATTGGACATGCTGCAGGCCATGAACACCGGCCATGACGGTTCTCTGTCCACGGTGCATGCCAATTCTCCCCGCGATGCGATCGCTCGCCTGGAGACCC
>NZ_JABMCX010000616.1 GCF_013179505.1 Paenarthrobacter sp. CM16
GCAACGGTCGACGTCGTCCATCCGGCTACCGAGGAAGTCATCACCCAGGTGCCGGCCGGCACCCTGGAAGATGTCGACGCCGCCGTGGCAGCTGCCGTGGCAGCGAAAGCCGAGTGGGCGGCTAAGACGCCCAAGGACCGTTCCGCGGTCCTGCTGCGGATTGCGGATATTGTCGAGGCCAACCGTGAGGTTTTTGAGAACCTCGAAGCGACCAATACCGGCAAGCCAATCGCCGTGGCCGAAGACGATATTTCCAGTGCGATCGACACGTTCCGGTTCTCCGCCGGCGCTGCACGGGCCTTCACCGCCCTCGGAGCAGGGGACTACGCGGAAAACCACACCTCGGTTGTCTTCCGTGAGCCGGTAGGTGTGGTGGGTGTCATCACACCGTGGAACTATCCGCTGCTGATGGCCGTATGGAAGATCGCGCCTATCCTTGCCGCGGGCAACACCTTGGTCCTGAAGCCCTCGGAGCAGACACCGCTGACTACCTTGAAGCTCGCCGAGCTCAT
>NZ_JABMCX010000617.1 GCF_013179505.1 Paenarthrobacter sp. CM16
AGTGCCCCTATGTTTTTCGTCAAGCGGTTGCGGGTGTTGGGGGTTGGTAGAGGGTGCCGTCGCGGAGCATGGCGTAGAGGGTATCGCAGCGTCGTCGTGCCAGGGCGATGAGTGCCTGGTTGTGGCGTTTTCCTTCGGCTCGTTTGCGGTCATAGTAGGCCCGGGAGGGCGGGTCTTTGAGCGCGGCGAACGCGGAGAGGAACAGGGTTCGTTTGAGGACTTTGTTGCCTTTCCTGGAGGAATGATCGCCACGGATGGAAGACCCGGATCGCCAGGTAACAGGGGCCAGCCCCGCGTAAGAGGCCAGGTGCCCTGCGGTGGGGAAGTCTTTCCCGGCGACTTCGGTGAGGATTCGTGCAGCGGTCCTGATGCCCACGGCCGGCAGAGACATCAGGACCGGGTGAAGAGGGTGGGCCTCCACAAGAGTCTCGACCTGGGTCAGGACCGTGGCGCGGCTTTCGTGGAGCCCGGCGAGCATGGCCGCGAGCTGGGGCAGCACGATGGTTGCGGC
>NZ_JABMCX010000618.1 GCF_013179505.1 Paenarthrobacter sp. CM16
GTGGTGTCGGTGGCCGGGTCGGGTGGTTGGGGGTTGTGACGGGCTTCACTGTGGCTTGTGGTTGTTGTTTGGTGGGGTTTTAGGGGTGTTTTGGGGTTGTTTAGCTTGTGTTGGCGGGGTTTTTGGGCGGTGTTGGGGTGGATTTGGTGTGGGAGTTGGGCGCGTGTAAAGTTATTCGAGTCGCCGCCGCTGATGCGGAATGATGGTGACAGACTCCCTTCAAATTGTCGGCTTCGGTGGTGCTTTGGTGCGCTGCTGGTTGGTGTGGGAGGCCCGGGTTTGGTTTGCTTTGTGCGGCTGGTTCGGGTAGGTTTGAAAAGTTGCTCCGGAGCGATCTTGGACCCTTTGGTGGGTTTGGGTGGTGCCGGGTGTGTCTGTTGTTTGAGAACTCAATAGTGTGCCAAGTTTGTTGATACCGATTGTTTTATTGATTGGTTGAAATTATGGCTGGATCGTTGCGCACCCCCGTGTGTGGTGGTCTGGTTTTCAGCTGGTTTCGAA
>NZ_JABMCX010000619.1 GCF_013179505.1 Paenarthrobacter sp. CM16
ACGGTCTTGCTGCCGCCGGTTGAACCGGTTCCAGCGCCGGCACCGCCGCCGCCGCACGCGGTGAGCGCCAGGGAGGCGCTGAGAACGATGGCAGCTGCTGCCGCCTTGGGACCTAACTTCATTGTCGGCTCCTACTGAGTCTTTGCCTGATGCGAGTCAGAGCTGGGGGTGTGTGGCCTGCGCCACACTTTTATGGGTGTGAGATTTACAGTACGGACTTTGATGGGGTTTGGCAACCGATTGTCAAAAGTTTCTTATATTGTTGCCAAGCGCCGGGGCGGGGCACTTGGATCACGCTTGCACCCTTGCTTCAGCCCACCTTCTCAAGCATGTCCGGGTAGCTTTGCGCATAAATGTTTTTGATGATGCCCAGCGACTTGGCCGCCTCCGCGGGGTTGATCCAAAACTGGCCCGGCTCCCCTAAGGTGGCGTAGAAGTCGGCGATCAGCAGTTGATGGGATACGCCCCAATACGATCTCCCGCCGGTTTCCGCCACCCGCT
>NZ_JABMCX010000062.1 GCF_013179505.1 Paenarthrobacter sp. CM16
GTGAACTGGTGCAACTGCTCAGCGGCCCGCAGCCGAACCGCAAGAACGATGCCCTCGAGTCATTGCCGTTCGAGCAGCTCCTGGCAGGGATCTCAGCCGGCAGGTAGCCCCGAAGCACGGGAAGTGAATGCCTGGCGAATCCCGGTCCTTGGTTGGCCCGAACTAATTTGCGCGGTTGATCGTTGGGGCAAACATGAAATGTCCTGTGGATTCCATTGACCTGGTGATGAGCGAACGAAGCGGCGTGGAGATCGACTACTGCCCGCAATGCAGGGGTGTATGGCTGGACCGTGGGGAGCTGGACAAGATCATTGATCGCGTCGCGGCAGAAACCGGTCCTGGTCCTGCCCGTCCGGCGGCTGCACCGTCCCAGCCCCCCATTGCGCCGCCGCCCCTCTACAATCCGTTCGAATCCCGTCCCCAGCAGCCGCGTTATGACGATAGGGAAAGGCGCGACTATGACCGGCGCGACGGCGATCGGCGTGACAGTTACGATCGCGACGGATATGGCCGCAAGCGTAAGAAAAAGGAAGGCTTCCTTGGGGACCTGTTCGACTTCTAGGGTTTCCTAGTCGTCCAGCAGTTCAATGAACTCCCGGGCCTGTTTGATGGTGATGTCCGAGTGGCGCGTCAGGGCAATGGCAGCGCCCTCGACATCACCGCTTTTGGCGAGCGTCCGGATTCTTCCGTAAATCTCGTCATTGAGCATGTTGCTGCTCACTTCCCGCGTCACCTCGCCCTTGCTGACGATGGCTCGGTATCGGTAGGGGAAGCGCTCCGGCTCGTCATCGTCGTCCGCCAACAGGTCCTTGGCGGGGGCTTCAGGCGTGAACGGCTGCGGGTGCGCGGCGAGGGCTCCCACGGCGTCACGTGACGCACGCAAGCCTTCCCCGGTCGCCTGAAGGTAAAGCTTGATGGCGGCCATGCCCTGTCCGCGGGCGATCAGGGAGTACAGCTGCCGGTGCTGCTCCTGGTTGAGCTTGGCAGCAGACTCCCTGGCAAGTTGCACCGGATCCTTGGGGGCGTTCGCCACTGCTGCGTCCGCCTTGGATTCAGCGGAGCGCTTGGAGAAGGAGCGAATGAGCAGGAGCACGCCCGCAATGACCGCAACGAGGATCAGGAGCGGGATGAGGATGGAATCCATGGCGTTGTCAGAGCCGATCTACGTAGTTCTTGGCGGTAAGGAGGTCTGAGTGGGTTGCTTGGCGCAGGACCTTGATGGCCTCGATCTTCTTCCCGCTGCGGACCAAATTTTGGAGCTCCAAAGCAAGCTGCGGGTTCAGTTGGCCGTTGGGAAGGACAGCGGGCTGGTGGCCGCTTTGGTTGGCTGCGTGTGAGCGTGCGGCCTGCGCCTGGATGGCGGTCCTGGCGTTCTCCGCCTGCTCCCGGTGGCTGGCCTCGTTCTGGCTCGGCTTGGTGGTGGCTTCGATCCGGGCCCGCAATGCCAGCGCCTCCTGCACTTGGGACGCTTGGTGGGCAGCGGAACGGGCCGCGAGTTCCCGCTGGTACCGTTCCGCGTCGGAAACGCCGGTATCGCGCGGTTTGAATGCCGCTGTGAGTCCCCACAACAGGCCTACGAGGACTAGAAGCGGAAGGGCAATCGTCAACACGTCACCAAAGTTCATCCCCATGCTTAGAGCTTATGCCAGAACTTGGTTATCCACAGCACATTCCACGAACGGCATAAGCTTCCGAGAGGGTGGTGTCAAATCCGGACAGCCTTTGTAAGATGCATCACATTTGCGGCATGTTTGGCGTGCTTTCCGCTCTCCATAACGCCCGATGGGGACTGTTGGCTGTGGATTAATTCCCCGCAAAACTTTCTTTAGTCCACAGCATGTGAGCCGTGTTTTCGCAGGTCAGAGGCTTGTTTCCCGTAAAAGAATTTCTCTATCCACAGAGTAACCCACAGTCTGTGCACAACGCTGGGCAGGTATTCCACAGGTTTTCCACAGGGGGTGCCCGGCACCTGCTGTAACGTGTCTGGAGTGTCCATTTTGGACGCGGATATCCCCTCTTGAGTTTCTCCGAGCCCTGCAAAATCCACTACTGGCAGCAGGCCGGCGATATCGGCTGTGGATAACTTGTGGATACGTTATTTTGTCCGCCCTGTCTGGCATTGTCAGAGGCACCAGGCGGACTCCGTAGCCACACACTGCGCTTTACGGGCCGCCAGGGAGTAGATCTCTGCAGCGGTACACAAATGGAGGACGGCTTTGTCAGTTACGCACTTGGACTCAATCGAGGGCACACGCGCTTCGGACTCGAGCCGGAAGCCTCCCCAGGATATCCCCGCTGAACAGTCCGTACTCGGCGGCATGATGCTGTCCAAGGACGCGATTGCGGACGTGGTTGAAATCGTCCGTGGGCACGACTTCTACCGTCCCGCGCACGAGACCATCTATGAGTCCATCATCGACCTCTACGGCCGTGGCGAACCTGCCGACGCCGTCACCGTCTCCGATGAACTCACCAAGCGCGGAGAAATCAACAGGATCGGCGGTCCTGCCTATCTGCATGAGCTCATCCAGACCGTACCCACGGCGGCCAACGCCGGGTACTACGCCGAGATCGTTGCCGAACGAGCGGTCCTTCGCCGCCTCGTCAACGCGGGCACCAAGATCGTCCAGATGGGCTACGGCCAGGACGGCGAAGTGGAAGACCTGGTAAACCAGGCCCAGGCAGAGGTCTATGCGGTAGCGGAAAAACGCACTGCAGAGGATTACGTGGCGTTGAAGGACGTCATGGAGTCCACGGTGGACGAGATCGAGGCCTCCGGCCACCGCGGCGAAGGCATGACCGGTGTTCCTACCGGCTTCTATGAGCTGGACGAACTGACACATGGCCTCCACCCCGGCCAGATGATCGTCATTGCAGCACGTCCCGCCGTGGGTAAGTCCACGTTCGCGTTGGACTTTGCCCGTTCCGCGGCCATCAAGAACAACCTGGCTACCGTCATGTTCTCCTTGGAAATGGGCCGGAACGAGATCGCGATGCGCCTTCTTTCCGCGGAAGCCACTATTGGCCTGCAGGACCTCCGCAAGGGCACCATCAAGGACGAGCAATGGTCCAAGATCGCCACCACCATGGGCCGCATGAACGACGCTCCGCTGTTCATTGATGACAGCCCCAATATGTCGCTCATGGAGATCCGGGCAAAATGCCGCCGCCTGAAGCAGCAGCACGACCTCAAGCTGGTGATCCTGGACTACCTCCAGCTCATGAGCTCCGGCAAAAAGGTGGAATCCCGCCAGCAGGAAGTCTCCGAGTTCTCGCGTGCACTCAAGCTGCTCGCCAAGGAGCTGCAAGTTCCCGTCATTGCCCTGTCACAGCTGAACCGTGGTTCCGAGCAGCGTCAGGACAAGCGCCCCATGGTGTCCGACCTCCGTGAATCCGGCTCGATCGAGCAGGACGCCGACATGGTTATCCTGCTGCACCGTGAAGATGTCTATGACAAGGAATCGCCCCGCGCCGGTGAAGCCGACATCCTCATCGCCAAGCACCGTAACGGTCCCACCAAGGACATTGTGGTTGCCTTCCAGGGCCACTACTCGCGCTTTGCCAATATGGCAGGCGATGCAGGCGCTGGTGGCGGCGGCTTCTAGCCCGTACGGTCTGGTCCAGGGCGACCAAATAAGGCCAGTAGTCTGAGTGGAGTCCGTGTTTGCGGGCGCATCGCTAAGAATTATTGGGGAAACACATGAAGAAAAATTCGCTGCTCGGATTCGGGGCATCGGCACTGGTGATTTTGGCTCTCACGGCTTGTGGTGGTGGGACGGCGGCCCCACAAGGATCAAAGTCCGCCCCGGCCAGCGAGGCTGCTGCTCCGGCGCCGACGCCCGTGAAGCAGTACACCAAGGAAGAGCTCATCGGATTGGTCGGGCAGGTCAAGCTGGCTGATGGCACCACCCCCGCCGTCCTCTCCGGCGACGAGCTGCTGGCGCAGTATGACTCGGTGGTCAAGGGATTCGCGGGAGCCACCATTGAACCCGCCGCCTGCAAGGATCCTTTCCTGCTCGGGGCGCCGCGCACCATCGATGGTTCCGCGGTGGCCGGCACCACCCGCACCAAGGCCAACGGTTTCATCAGCAGTGTCTCCATGACATCCGGCGTCGATGCTGCCCGTCTCCAGGACGATTTGGAGAAGAGCAAGTCCCAGGCGGAGGAGTGCAAAAAGGTGACGTATTCCGCTGAAGGGCAAACCCTCACCACCTCTACTCAAAAGGTCGACGGTGTGGGCAAAGTACCCGGAACAGTGGGTTACAAGACCGTCATGGCCCTCCCTGACGGAAGGGTGGGTGCAATCTACATCGCCCATGCGGTCAAAGATGGTGTCCTGATCTCCGCCACGGCCTCTGCTAGTGACGGTGTGGACGGTGGACCGCAAGCGGCCGGGGCACTCATGGACCAGGCAGCCGCGCTGATCAAGTAGTTCTTGCATTCGGAGGCCGCTCAGGCTGGTGCTTTCCTGCCCTGGGCGGCCTTTTTGGTGCCTCTGGGGCAGGGCAGCCATCAGAACGATTTCGCGGAAGCCGGCGCGGGCGGACGAACGTTCCCGCGCGCTGGAAATCTTCCTCCCACCGCGGGTCAGGCAGCGGACCTTGGTAACTGTAGGCCAGTCCGGAATGTGCTGCCCGGGAGACCTGCCACTTCACCCCAAAATCAGGTAGAAGACCACTGCCAGGCCGGGAAAGAGGGCTTGCCCGATGGCGCTCAAGAGCAAACGCTTTTCCGTCACCCAGAGCCAGAATCCCAAGAAGACATGGCTCGCGCAGCAGAAAAGAACAATGGCTGTACCGCCGGCGGTGTTGCCGGAGTTCAGCATCCACAATCCCACCGCTATGCCAACCCCGAAGGTGATGTTGTAGGCGCCAACGTTCATGGCCCACATGCGCGCGGCACGGACATCGCCAGGTTCTATGAGGAAATAACGGTGAAGGCGCTGATCGCCGTGCCGGAAGATCTCCATCAAGCCGACGATGATTAAGGCCAAGGCCGTAGCCCCTGCCAACACCTGACTCAGTAGATTCATGAGCGCGCCCTCCGGACGGAAGCCAGGACACCCACCTGCCTGTTCGTGGAGAATACGCCGCTGAGGCTTCGGCCAGCAAGAGGTATAGGGTTGTGCGGCATGGCACTGCGATTGGTTCAGGTGAACTTCAAAGCCCGGGATGGTTCTGCTCTCGGGAAGTTTTGGGCTGACGCCCTCGGGTGGGGTATTTCCAGTGAGGGGCCTGGCGTGACCAACCTTGAGCCTTTGGGTTTCAGCTGGCCGGACCCTTCAGCCGTCTGCATTGACGTCGTGACAGTTCCAGACCCGGATGCGGTGAATTACCGGGTGCACCTGGACCTCGCTACCACTTCTGTCGCCCACCAAGCAGAACTGGTTGCGCGACTCAAGGAACTCGGCGCGACTCCGGCGGACATCGGTCAGGGAGACGTTCCATGGACGGTACTCGCCGATCCCGAGGGCAACTTGTTCTGCGTCCTGGAACCCCGCCCGATCTATCAGGACACAGGACCGATTGCCACTGTGGTGGTCAACTGCACCGATCCGCGGGCCATGGCCGGGTTCTGGAGTGGGGCGACAGACTGGACCCTCCATGAGGTGAACGATGACCATGCCAGGCTGCGGTCGTCGTCGGGGGTTGGCCCATATTTGGAGTTGCTCCGCACGCCGGACCCCGATGCACTGCACAACTGCATCCATCTGGACCTGAAGCCGTATCCCGGAGACGACCAGGCGGCTGAAGTGGAGCGGCTGCATGCGCTAGGCGCCTCTGATGCCGATATCGGCCAAGGAGACGTGCCGTGGAGGTGTCTTACGGATCCCGAAGGAAACGAGCTCTGCGTGCTGGGGCCAGGGTGATCCTGAAGGTCAGCCGATCAGGTTGTCGGCAAACACCGCCCCGAAGGCGGCCACCACAATAACGGCATCCATCAGCTGCCAGCGGCCTTCAGCAGGTGGTCCGGCAGCCGGTTTCCGGGCGCCCGGCCACGGATTTCCAGGAGTTCGCGGGCGTGCGCGTGCAGTTTTTTGTCCTCATCGGACACCGGCTCCCAAGCCGGGATGGGCACCGAGGTTCCTGTTTCATCGCGCGCCACCATCACTGTGAGGCAGTAAGTGGTCAGGTTCATTTCACGGGTTTTCGGATCGCCTGAACGGACGTGGACTGCGATGTGCATGCCCTTGGCGCCGGTGTAGACGAGGCGGGCCTCGACTTCCACTACGTGGCCGATCAGCAAGGGCCGGTAGAAGCGGACGCCGCCGGAGAAGACGGCCACGGTGTCCTTGCCGCAGTACCGCGAGGCGCACACATATGCGGCCTCATCGATCCACTTCATGACGATGCCACCGTGGACCTTGCCGCCCCAGTTCACGTCGGTGGGGGACGCCATGAACCGCAGGACGACGCGCTCGGCGGTCCCGGCGTCGGTATATTCCTGGGCGTTCATCGCGTTGACGATCTGCTCCCGGACTTCGATGCGTGCCAAGGCGTGGTCGCGTTGCTCGATCTCAACAGGTGTGGACGGCTCAAACTGGGGGACGGGAATTGGTTTGCCGTCCGGACCTACGGCTACGAAGATGACCATGCATTGGCTGTGCATGGTCTCGGGACCGCCCTTGGGATCACGCGAGCTGACCACCGTGTGGATATGCATGGAGGACCGGCCGGTGTAGACGATGGTGGAGGTCACCTCAACCATGTCGCCGCTGTTGACCGGATCCGTGAAGTGGATGTTGCCTACATAGGCGGTGACACAGTACGACTTCGACCAGCCCACTGCTGCTGCGTACGCTGCCTTGTCCACCCACTCAAGGACGGTGCCGGCGTCGACGGACCCGCTGTGTCCGATGTCCATGGGTGCCGCCAGGAAGCGGAGGGTCACTGAATTGGCGGCGTCATCGCTCATGGTTGGAATCTTACTGTCGGCGGGTTTCTGTTACGTGACTAAGACGTGTGGGTCCGTAGGCGTCAGCTGCGTTGAATTCCCAGGCTGGCGATGAGGTCGGAAGCGGCTGAATTCGTCGGGTCCGTGAATGAGTCGTGCCGGTCCCTGGGTTGTTCCGGTACTGGCACCGATGCCGGTGAGGATGGTCTTCATGCTGCCATTTCTACCATCGAAACGTCCGACCCTCTTTCACGTCCCCTGCCTTAAACGCCAGCGCTCTCTCCCTTTCTTGAAGCAAGGGAGAGAGCGTCGGCGTTTAGGGGCTGCTATGTGATAGAGCGTCGGGGGACGCGGGCGGGGGCCTGACTACGCGAGGACGCGCAGCTTCGACCCTGAGCGGCCGAACAGTGCGGCGTCGGCAGAGATTTTGCCTGCTCCGGCCAGCGCCAAGGCCAAAGCTGCACCGGCGAAGAGCAGCACCAGCTCGTACCCGCCGTTGCCGACGAAGACGCCGGCCGGCGCGTGCACCAGGAAGAGTGCGCCGAGCATGTTGACGGCCAGGAGGGCTGCAAATACCCGGGTCAGAAGCCCGATGATCAATGCGATGCCGCCCACCAGTTCCAGCGTTGCAACAATCGGGGCAACGGCTGAAGCGCCGGGGACGCCCATCTGCGCGAAGGAGGCCTGGGTGCCTGCGATAGTGAATTCGTTGAACTTCTGCCAACCGTGCGCGGCGAAGAGAAATCCTGCAATAACGCGCAGGATGGTCAGGGCTGTGGTGGTCAAGCTGGACTTGTTCATAGCTTCAACCATCCAAGAGATAACTTGAAGTGTCAACTAATCATGGCTTTTTATGACCAAATTCCCAGCTACCCGTTTTCCCGCCGCTCAAGATAGCGCGCATCCGGCTCCGCGAATCCGAACTGTTTGTACAGCCCATGGGCATCGCCGGTGTGAAGCATCCAGCGGAAGTTTGCCCCCGGCCCGTCCTCGATCATTTCCCGCACTATGGCCTTGCCCAGCGACAGGCCGCGCGCGGATTCATGGACGTAAACATCGGCCAGGTAGGCGATGGCGACGCCGTCGGAAAAGGCCCGGGCGTAACCAACCATGGCCCCGGTGACGGCATCATAGGCGCCCACAATCCGCCAGGCGTTATCCAACTGGGCCTCCACGTCGTCGCGCGTACGCCATTTCCCCCAGTAGACATTGGTGGAGAGTTCCGCCCAGAGCCACTCGCGATCCACGCGGTCCTTATCCGCCGAGAGAACGTAGGTCATTTCCGGGCACCCCTGGCACGAACCAAACGGCTGCGGCGGGGCTTCGCCTGAAGCCACGGCTGCAGCAGCCTGGTGGTGATGGGAAGGAAAATGTACGTCATCAGCGGCGTGAGGATCACGATGTTGAGGAGAACCGAGAACACCAGCGGCCAGTCCTGCGTCAACGGGTGCAGCAGGAAATTGGCCAGCAGGCTCAGGGGGAAGAACGGCAGGAAGATGCTGATGGCCTGCTTCCAACGCGGCGGCACCACCGTTTCGGGCACTACCACCGAGACGTCGCCAGGCTGCGAGAACCAGCCCTCAATCCCCGTGTGACGCTCCACCCGGGTGGTTTCCATCATGTCCCTGGCGCTGTCAATCCACCAACGCCGTTCCTCGGAGTCCTCCCACTCCTGCAGCGACTCGGCGTCTGAGAAGCGATAAAGCATGTGCCATTCAGTGGAATCCACCCCATTGCGAACCCACCCCGACCCCAAATATCCGGGCCATTCGCGGGCGAGTTCCTGGCCGGCATGGGCCCACGCGTTGGCTTGGCGGGTGTAGCCCGGGAGGATGGTGCGGGCTACGGAAACGGTGACGGGATGCTCATGTGACACGGCCCAAATGTACCCGGCCCGCGGCGGACTAGTCTGGTTTAGTGCCTCAAACCACAACCGCCCCCACCCGCTCCAACGCCCGCGAGATCCTCCGCCTGGCCGTCCCCGCGTTCGGCGCACTCATAGCCGAGCCCCTGTTCCTGCTGGCCGACTCGGCAATCGTCGGGCATCTGGGCGTCGACCAACTGGCCGGCGTGGGGCTCGCGTCCACCATTCTGCACACCGCCGTGGGGCTGATGGTCTTCCTGGCCTACTCGACGACGCCGGCAGTGGCCCGCGCGATCGGCGACGGCAAGTTGGGCAAGGCTTTGGCAGCAGGGCGCGACGGCGTGTGGCTGGCGCTGTTGCTCGGATTGGCGCTCGCAGTGGTTGGTTTTGTGGCGGCCGAGCCCCTGGTGGGGTTCATGGGAGCCACTGGAGACGTTCGCCAGTTCGCCGTCGATTATCTGCGCTGGTCCATGCCTGGCCTGGCCGCGATGCTCCTCATTTTTGCCGGCACGGGTGTTCTTCGCGGACTCCAGGACACCCGGACCCCGCTTGTCGTGGCAACTGCGGGCTTTGCCGTGAACATCGCCCTGAACCTGTTCTTCGTGTACGGATTGAACATGTCTGTGGCTGGTTCCGCAATCGGTACCAGCATCGCCCAATGGGCCATGGCTGCCGTCTATCTGGTGATGGTCAGCCGCAATGCCCGGCAACACGGCGTGTCCTTGCGACCCGACTGGCATGGCATCCGCGCCATGACCAAGGTGGGTTCGTGGCTCATGCTCCGCACCCTCAGCCTTCGCCTCGCCATCCTCGCCACGGTCTTGGTGGTCACAGCCCAAGGCGCCGTGAACCTCGCGGCCCACCAGTTGGCCATGACTATTTTCTCGTTCCTCGCCTTCGCCCTGGATGCCCTGGCCATTGCCGCGCAGGCCTTGATCGGCAAGGAACTTGGCGCCCGGAACGCCGGCCGGGTCCGGGAACTGACGCGCACCATGATCCGCTGGGGCCTCGGATTCGGCGTGATCACCGGCGTGCTCCTGGCCATTGCGGCACCCTGGGCCGGGTACCTCTTCACCCCTGACGCCGGTGTCCGCTCGGCCCTCACCGTCGCCCTTTGGGTGCTCGCGCTGGGACAGCCCCTGGCAGGCTACGTTTTCGTCCTCGACGGAGTCCTTATCGGCGCCGGCGACGCGCGGTATCTGGCGATTGCCGGCGTCGTAAATCTGGCCGTCTATGTGCCGCTGTTGGTGGCAGTCCACCAACAAAGGCCCGACGGCGAGGCGGGGCTCCTGTGGCTGTGGGCGGCGTTTGCGCTGGGCTACATGCTGGCCCGCGGGGTGACTTTGGGGCTGCGTGCACGTACGGATCGGTGGATGGTGCTGGGTTCGCACTAAACTGGACGGGTGACTCTCCCAGCGACTCCTGCCCAGACTCCTTCTGCCTCCGCGGACGGACTCTGGAAACCCGTGCTGATCCGTGCCACCGTGGCACTGGTGTTCGGCGCGGTCACGATCTTCTGGGCTACCCCCTCGGTGCATGTCCTGGCGTGGGCCGTGGGCTTGTATCTGCTCGCCACCGCCGGGGCCGTGTGGATGGCCCGCGCTTTGCCGGTGGCGGTACCTGTGGTGGTGGCTCTGGGTGGGGTTGGCGCGTTGGTAACCCAGTCGGACGCGGGCGTAGCTTTGTCGGCAATGCTGGCTCTGCTGGTGCTGGGGCTCCTTGAATTCGCCCATGGTTTCCGGAAACGGGACATGTTGGCGCGCGACTGGCTCGTTTCCGGCGTCATTTCCGTGGGAACCGCAGTGTTGTTGCCCTTCTTCACCTCGCTCGGGGCGCATGCGCTGCTGGGGGTTGCCGGTGGTGGGGCCATCATTTCCGGGGTCCTATGGATTCTGTCCGGGCTGACTTTGCGTCACGATGCCAAAACAGCCTCCGGCACTTCCCCGGCCGCTGCTCCCGGCGCTTCGCCCGAGGCCGTAAACTAGTAGCTGGACGTTCTACTCGTTGTAGAACTTTTGCAGACCGGCGGGCACGAACCGCCATCATTGGAGGAATGACCGTGGCTGACCAGACACCAGGAGAACCGCGCAAGATGCGGACCTCGGTCAAGGGACCGCTCATGTTCTCCGCGTTCTTTGCAGTACTGGCTTTCGTGGCTGTTCTCATCTTCGCTTCCGGCGGCAGCGCGAAGGCCCCGCGGTTCGACCTCGCCTTCACCGGCGCCGGCATCGCGTTCATCGTGAGCCTCGTTGTGGCGGCCATGTTGTCCATGAGCCACAAGGAAAACGCCGACCACCTCGGCAAGGGATCCGGAGTCAACCTCAGTTCCAAGCGTCCCGGGCACGGTGGTCCGGGGGCTCCGGACGACGAGACTGAAG
This sequence comes from Paenarthrobacter sp. CM16, assembly GCF_013179505.1. Classification (GTDB taxonomy): domain Bacteria; phylum Actinomycetota; class Actinomycetes; order Actinomycetales; family Micrococcaceae; genus Arthrobacter. The sequence continues at coordinate 11,137 of NZ_JABMCX010000062.1, forward strand.
CGCCCGACGCCGGCCGCTAACCTACGAGCGCTTCCTCACCTTGGTGGGGGAGCGCTTTTTTGTTGGCGCTGCTGGTCTCTGCCTTCAACGGTGCGGCAGCTGGTTCGAGGGATCAGGCCGCTCTTGATTTCTTCGACCACCGAAGGGGGAGCGACGCGTTGACCAGGAGAAGGGCCGCGAGAAGCCAGCCGGCGCATAGGAGGTTGGGGTCCGGGGTGACGGTGTCATAGGCGATTCCGTCCAAGTCGCCAACCTGGCGGACTGTAATAACGAATCCGGCCGCCATGAGGCCGACGGTGATGGTTGCCAGAGACGCATATACGCGCAGGTTTCCTGACCACCAACGGTTCACTGCGGGGATGAGTCGAAGCGGCAGGCCGACAACAACCGCGGCCACGATCGCCAACGGCGGAATGATGAGGCCGCTCAGCGCCAGACCGATGAAACTTAGCAGCCCGTCATAGCCCACCATCAAAGAAATCTGGAAGCTAGCCCAGGCCGGTGCGAGCACTGCGAAGGCGAGGGCCAGTTGGCTGAAAGGTGCCAGGCCTGTGCTGCCTGACCGCTCCCGGGGAAGTTCCCGCAGGGTCAAAGGCCGTGGGGCGCCAGGCTGTGGCAGTGGTTGCCGGTTGCCTGCGGATGATGCCTTTCCGCGACAACCGGATATCTGGGTGGTCCCAAGGGGTTGGTTGGCGGTTCCGCGGCTGACCCGCCGTGGAGGTCACTCATGGTGCCATGCTCCCCACGTCGGTGCGCTTCTTGAATCGGAGAGGGAGCGAAGCGTTCACAGCCAGGAATGTGATGATGAAGCAGCCGGCGGCCACAAGTCCCATGTCGGGGGTCACCTCGTCGTATGGCATTCCGTCGATCACCCCCGTTTGGCGAATCCGCCGGGAATAGCCCGAAATCATGAGGACTGTCGCGGCGGCAGCGAGCAAGCTGTAACAGCGGCCATTTCCCATCCACCAGCGTGAAAGGCGTTGGTTGAGTCGCAGCGGCAGGCCAGTCAGCAATGCCAGGCCGATAGCAAAGACCGGAACATGGGTCACGGCGAATAAGACGCCAAGTATGGTGTCGACGCCGATCATCGGCGGCGTTAGCATCGCAGCAATCCAAGCCGTAGCTACGAATGGGTAAACGACGGCAATTTGCCGGAAAGAAGCAACACGCAACCTGGTTTGTCCGTGGTGATTGATTCCAGGCCGGATGTGTTGTTCCCCCATGCCCGCCATTATGCCCTTCTATTCGCCCTCGGCAGCCTTCCTGGCCCGGTATGCGGCGACGTGGGCGCGGTTGGCGCAGTTGCCGGTGTCGCAGTAGAGCTTGGAGCGGTTGCGGCTGAGGTCCAGCACCACGGCGTCGCAGTCCTCTGCAGCGCACACCCGCATGCGCTCCATTTCCCTGCTGCGGATCACGTCGATGATGCCCATGGCGGCTTCGGTGCCCATCCGGTCTGCCAGGGGAGCTTCGGGGGTGGTGGCGTGGAGGTGCCAGTCCCAGTGATCGTGCTTTACCAGTTGGGGGAGTGCCTTGGCGTCGGCCAGGATCTTGTTGACGGACTTTGCGGCCGTGTCCTCATCGGCGCTCCAGAGTGCCGTGAGTTCACTCCGAAGTCGCTTGATGCTGTTCAGCTCGGCAGGGGAATTGACCCGCGAACCCGTGAACTCTTCCGCCTTCAGGAACGCATCGAGGTCCTCAAGGGTGACGAGTGATTCCTGCCCATTGGCTGCCGTGTTGATCAGATTGACGACGCTGCGAAGGGCAACTTCGGTGTCAGGCGCAAAAAGCACTTTGACTCCTTACAAGTTTCGGGAGTACTGTCATGACCATTAGCCCACTTTACTCCTGACAGGAGGCTGCTGTGTCAGCTCCAACGACGAAGGCTGATGCAAAAGGTTTCCTGGCATCAGGACTCGGCATCGCACTCTTTTCTTCCGCTGTCTTCGGCACGTCCGGCTCATTCGCCAAGTCGATGCTGGAAACCGGCTGGTCACCCGGCGCCGCAGTTGCCGTGCGCCTTACAGGTGCCGCGCTGATTCTGCTGATACCCGCCGTCGTGGTTCTCCGCGGCCGTTGGCACCAACTCAAGGACAACTGGCTCACCATCCTGCTCTTCGGACTGATCGGCGTGGCAGGCTGCCAACTGTTTTACTTCAACGCCGTGGCGCGGTTGTCTGTGGGCGTAGCACTGCTGCTGGAGTACCTGGCTCCGGTGATGATTGTGCTGTGGCTCTGGATCGCCAGCCGACGACGGCCGCGCGCGCTCACAGCTGCCGGGGCCCTGCTGTCCCTTGGCGGCCTGGTCCTGGTGCTTGACCTGACCGGTGCCGTGAAGGTGGACTTCATCGGCGTCCTGTGGGGCATGGCTGCGGCCGTGTGCCTGGTGATCTACTTCTTCATTACCGCCAAGGAGAATGACACCCTGCCTCCACTGGTACTCGCTTCCGGCGGCCTCCTGGTCGGTGCAGTGGTGATGTGGCTGGTAGGCCTGTTGGGGCTGCTGCCCATGACGTTCAGCGCTGCCGACACAACCCTTGGCCCGTGGACCACTCCATGGTGGGTATCCGCCGTCGGGCTCATTATCCTGGCCACAGTGCTCGCCTACGTTTCAGGAATCATGGCGGCCCGCAGCCTGGGTTCCAAAGTAGCGTCGTTCGTCTCACTGACCGAAGTGCTGTTCGCCGTGATCTGGGCATGGCTGCTGCTGGGCGAACTTCCTGGACCCATTCAGTTGCTGGGCGGCCTCCTCATTGTGGGCGGCGTGGTCCTGGTCCGGGTTGACGAGCTCCGGGGCGACCGCCGCGCCGCCCGGGTTTTGGACCACCCGAACGACGTCGAACCCGTCCCGAGCGGTTCGGTCACCGAAGCGCCCCGCAGCTAAGCCGGAGGAATCCCGGGCTTGTTCGAAATCTCCGCCGAACAACGGCAGCGTGTGCGAACAACGCCGGGACTCGTTGCTCCCTTAACAGCAAAGAACCCGGACGCTGGTGCGTCCGGGTTCTTCCCAACTGTCTTAGTTGGAAGCCTGCTGCTGCTGCTCAGCGTTCTTCTGAGCGCGGTCGCCGGCTTCGCGAAGTGCGTCGGCAACCTTCTTCAGGTTCGAAGCGTGCTGGCTGTCCCACTCGCCGCGGAACTTGTCAGCGTCCGGGCCCTTCCAGTCGGTGCCATCAAGCGCGCCCTTGAGCTGTGAACGCTGCTGCTCGATGTTCTCGGCACCTGCCTTCAGCTTGTTACCGAGCTGACGAAGCTGATCAACATCTGCACCCCAAATAGCCATGAGATTCTCCTTCATTTGTTCGGACCCGAGCTCTTCGGCATCCCCAGCGGCCTCCGGCTCATCCGGAAGATCCAATAACTAAAACCTATCCCGGGAATCCAAAAACCGTCGATGGGCACCCCTCCCCATGCAGCACTGCCCATAGTTAGCATGGGGTTATGTGCCGCAATATCAGGACCCTGCATAACTTCGAACCGCATGCCACAAATGCCGAAGTGGAGGCCGCAGCGCTGCAGTATGTGCGCAAAATCAGCGGATCCACCAAGCCCTCCAAGGCCAACGAGGAAGCCTTCGCAGAGGCTGTCCACGAGATCGCGCATATTACGCAGCATCTCCTGGACTCCTTGGTGAGCAATGCTCCGGCGAAGAACCGGGACGAGGAAGCAGCCAAGGCAAAGGCCCGGTCGGCCGTCCGTTTCGGGACAGCCTAGCCGGGCCCTGCTTCCGTTCCTGGGGCTACTTCCCGAAGGAGCGCAGCCTCAGCGAGTTGGCTACTACCAGCACCGAGCTCGCTGCCATCGCTGCGCCGGCGATCATGGGGTTCAGGAATCCCAGTGCCGCCACCGGAATGCCGATCGCGTTGTAGAAGAACGCCCAGAACAGGTTGGTCTTGATGGTGGACAGCGTTTTGCGGGACAGCTCAATCGCCTGCACCAGCTGACCAAGGTCGCTGCCCATCACCGTGAGATCGGATGCCTCGATGGCAACATCCGTCCCCGAGCCCATCGCGATGCCAAGGTCCGACTGTGCCAAGGCTGCAGCGTCATTCACACCGTCACCGGCCATGGCTACCGTGGCGCCGGAGGCCTGAAGCTTCCGGACTGCCTCGACCTTGCCCTCGGGCAGGACGCCTGCGAAGACATCGTCCGCTGAAATCCCGACGGCGGCCGCTACTTGCGCGGCCACGGCAGCGTTATCGCCGGTCAACAGGATGGGGCGGATGCCCAGGTCCTTCAACTTTTGGATTGCCGCTGCCGAACCGGGCTTGATGGTATCGCTCAGGCTGATGATGCCGGCCGGTTGGCCGTCAACGGCAACCCAGATTGCCGTGGCGCCCGCGTTTTCCTCTGCAGCGAGTGCTTCCCGCTGGCTGGAGTCGAGCGTGATGCCGTTCTCCTCGAGCCAACCGAAGCGTCCCACAACCACGGTCTTGGTGGTTCCCTCGAAAGCAACGGTTCCCCGGACGCCGCCGCCCGGAGCGGAACTGAAGCCCTCGACGCGAGGCAGGCTGCCGCCGTCGTGCGTTGCTTCCTGCGCCGAGGCCGCAATCGCGTGGGCGATCGGGTGCTCAGAGGCGGCTTCAACCGCTCCGGCCAGTGCCAGGACGGCGGCCTGGGAGTAGCCGTTGAGGCCCACAGCGTGGTCCACGGCGAGCTTTCCGCTGGTCACGGTGCCCGTCTTGTCCAGCAGGATGGTGTCCACGTGCCGGGTATCCTCAAGAACCTGCGGCCCCTTGATGAGAATGCCCAGCTGGGCTCCACGGCCCGTTCCAGTCAGCAGCCCCACCGGAGTCGCCAGGCCCAAGGCACAGGGGCAGGCGATCACCAGGACCGCGACGGCGGCCGTGAAGGCTGCGTTGAGGTCACCGGAGAAGAACAGCCACAGCAGGAACGTCGCCAGGGCGATAACCAGCACGATCGGCACGAACACCGAACTGATCCTGTCCGCCAACCGGGCGATTGGCGCCTTTCCGGTCTGCGCCTGGCTGACCAGTCGACCCATCTGGGCGAGTGTCGTGTCCGAGCCAACGCGGGTTGCCCGCACCAGCAGGCGTCCCGAGGTGTTGATGGTAGCGCCCGTCACGGCGCTTCCCGGGCCGACTTCCACCGGCACCGACTCGCCGGTCACCAGTGAAGCATCGACGGCGGAAGCACCATCCGTGACCACACCATCGGTGGCGATCTTCTCGCCGGGGCGGACCACTATGACGTCATCCACCAGGAGTTGATCGGCTGGGATCTTCTGCTCCACGCCGTCCACCAGGATGGTGGCGTCCTTGGCGCCCAAATTCAGCAGGGCCTTGAGAGCATTGCCGGCCTTGGCCTTCGCATTCGCCTCAAGGTAGCGGCCCAGCAGCAGGAACGTGGTGACCACCGCGGCGACCTCGAAGTACAGCCCGCCGCCGGACATGTTTTCCATGCCGGGGTGTTCAGTCATCCGGGGATCCGTGAACAACTGCCACGCCGAGTACAGGTACGCGGCGATGACACCGATGGAGACCAGAGTGTCCATGGTGGAGGCGAAGTGACGGGCGTTGACGGCGGCCGCGCGGTGGAACGGCCAGGCCGCCCAGCTCACCACCGGCAAGGCCATTGCCCCCACAACCCAGCCCCAGTTGGCGAACTGGAGGGCGGGGATCATGGAGATGGCAAACACTGGAATTGTCAGAAGCGCCGCAACGATCAGGCGCGGGCGGAGCGTCGAGGCGGAGGGCCCGTGCTCCATGTGATTTTCGTGCTCGGCGCCGCCGGAAGCGTGTCCGGCTTCCATCGCCTCGCTTCCGTGGTGGTGCTCATGGGAGCGGGGTTCGCGGGTGTGTGGCGCAGGGGCTTGGCGGACGGTGGCTTTGTAGCCTGTCGCGTTGACCGTGTCCACGATTTGCTGGTCTGTCACGGTTGCCGGGACGGTGACGTGGGCTGATTCGAGGGGCAAGTTGACGCTGGCCTCGACTCCTTCAAGTTTGCCCAGTTTTCGTTCCACTCGATTGACGCACGAGGCGCAGGTCATGCCCTCGATGTCCAGCTCGATGACCCTGTGTGCAGGTTGGTTGAAAGTCTCCTGGCTACTCAAGAGGACTCCTAAGCTTCGTTGGCTACCACCAGGTAGCCGGCTTCTGCCACGGCTTCGCCAATTTCAGACGGCGAGAGCTCCTTGGTTGAGGTGATGGTCACGGTGGACAGTCCACCGGGGTTGAGGTCTACGGCCACATTTTCGACGCCGTTGAGCGACTCAAGTTCTTCGCTCACGCTGGAGACGCAGTGGCCGCAGGTCATGCCGGAAACGTTGACGTTGGTCTGGATGGTCTGGCTCATGGTGGTCTCCTTGGTGGTGAGTTGGATGGTGTGGTGGTTGTTGGCGGAATTACCGCAGCAGGCGCCCGATGGCATCGGTGGCCTCCTTCACTTTGGCGTCGATCTGTTCGGCGCGGGCTTCAGGGTTGGGCTCGGAAGCAGCCCCAACGACGCAATGGCCGATGTGCTCCTCGACGAGTCCCAGGCTGACGGCATGGAGGGCCTTGGTGGCGGCAGCCACTTGGGTGAGGATGTCGATGCAGTATTTGTCGTCCTCCACCATCCGCGCTATTCCGCGGACTTGCCCCTCGATGCGTTTCAGGCGTTTGAGGTACGCGTCCTTGTTGCTGGTGTACCCGTGGGGTGCGGTGTGCTCCGGTTCCACCTCGACGGCGGGTGCATCCGGTTGGCTCATGCTCAGGTCTGGCGTGCTCATACTTAGAATCTATACCCATGGGGGGTATGCGTCAAGTACCCCCTAGGGGTATTCCTTCGGGAATTGGGCCTGGGGTAAAGCCCTGACTCGTCCCATACTGGAGTCAGCGCCGTCGATGCTGGTTAATCGCTGGCGCATGCACCGGGGGAGCGATGTCGGAAGGGTGAGGAAGATGGCGGTTTTCGTACTGATTCATGGTGGAGGCTCCACGTCGTGGGACTGGCACTTGGTCCAGCCCCTGCTCGAGGCTGCGGGCCATGAGGCTATTGCTGTGGACCTGCCCATCGAAGACAAGGACGCGATGCTTGAGGACTACACCCGCGCGGCAATGGAGGCGGCCGACGACGCCCGGCACACCATTGTGGTTGGCCACTCGCTCGGCGGTTTCACGGCGCCCCTGGTCTGCGATGAACTCAATTCGGACGGCCTGGTGTACCTCTCGGCAATGATTCCCATGCCGGGTGAGACCTTCGGTGAATGGTGGACCAATACCGGACATGATCGCGAAACCATCCCCGACGAGGCCTTCTTCAACCTCGTCCCTGAGGATCTTGCACAGCAGGCCCGGAACAAGGAACGCGATCAGCAGGGGGCCTGGATGTCTGGACCTTGGCCTGGCCACCATCCGGACGTGCCCACACTGGCCATTCTGTGCCGTGACGACCAGTTCTTCCCGGCGTCGTTCATGCGGCGCCAAGTACAGGATCGGTTGGGAATCGAACCGGTGGAGATCCAGGGAGGCCATTACGCCACACTGAGCCACCCGGATGCTGTGGCTGCGGCGTTGGACGACTTCGCCCAGGGGATCGCAAAGACACGACCCGCGTGAACGTCTAAACCGGGCCGCTCTTCGGTGGACCCACGGAGTGGCTGAACCCCGCAAAAAAGCTTGACGTCGGCACCCGCCCGGGTGCCGACGTCGAACGTTACTTATGTTGTGAGCACCTACCGAAGCGTCGGCGTCGACCCTGCGTCCGGCCGGAACTCATCCAAGGCCGGGAGCGCGCGGTTGTTGTAGTCGAACATGGCCTGGTTTTCCCAAGCATTGCCGGAGGATGGGTCGGCTGGGTCCCAGCCGTTTCCGGGGACGGATGTCCAGGCCGGCTCCCAGTAGACAGCGCCGAGGCCGCGGCCGCCCGGGGCGGAGGCCACCACATCCTGGACTGCGCGGAAGTTCGCGGCCTGCCCGGACGGCGTGGCCGGGTAACCCTTGACCAGCTGGCCCGGAGTGGCGATGACGTTCTCCCAAGGGGCATTCAG
>NZ_JABMCX010000063.1 GCF_013179505.1 Paenarthrobacter sp. CM16
TGGCCCGGGTGGTGATGGAGATCTGGGATCCTGCCCAGGACCCGCTGCGCATCCACGGCGAGGACGACCCCCATGGCGGACCCTTTGACGGAGCCCGGGACTGGTTGAGAATTGATCTCTTCCGACCTTCACGGTCCCTGTTGCCTTGGCGCGCCGCCCACAATGTTCCCGAATCCCGGAAGCCCAGCGAACGGAGGTAAACAGCAATGGGTGATGTCGCCGTCGTCGGAGCCGGTCCCAACGGACTGGCAGCCGCAGTAGTCATGGCACGCGCAGGCCTGAACGTCCAACTGTATGAGGCCGCGGAGGCCATTGGAGGCGGTTCGCGCACCAGCCAGCTGATGGAACCGGGCTATCTCTACGATGTCTGCTCCGCTGTCCATCCCATGGCCCTTGCGTCGCCGTTCTTCCGTGCCTTTGAACTTTCCCGGCGTGTGGAGCTGCGGATTCCCGAGGTCCAGCATGGCACTCCTCTGGATTCCGGCGGCGCTGCCCTGGCGTACCAGTCCTTGGAGCGGACCGCGCTGGAACTCGGCGTTGACGGTGACGCTTACCGGCGGCTCCTGGGGCCATTGGTGAAGCGGGCGAACGGCGTGGTGGACTTTACCTCCAACCAGCTGTTGCGTCTTCCAAAGGACCCCTTGGCGGCTGTCATGTTCGGGCTGGCCACATTGGACCAAGGGACACCGTTGTGGAACCGCCGTTTCCAGGAATCGGCTGCTCCGGCGCTGTTGACGGGCGTCATGTCGCACGCCCTTGGTTCACAGCCATCCCTTAGTTCAACGGGTGCCGGGCTCTTGCTCAGTATCCTGGCCCATGCTGACGGCTGGGCGATACCGGTGGGCGGTTCCATGTCCATCGCCAAGGCCATGGCAGACGATCTGATCGAACATGGTGGACGCATCCACGTTGGAGAACGCGTCAACTCCCTGGATCAGATCCGCCCCGCGAAGGCCATCCTGCTGGATGTCGCTCCACCAACGCTGGCACGGCTGGGCGGAGCCGAAGTCCCGGACCGCTACCGGCGGGCGCTGGAAACATTCCGGTTCGGGAATGCAGCGTGCAAAGTGGACTTCATCCTTTCAGCTCCGGTCCCTTGGCTTGATGCCGGACTGGCGAAGGCCGGAACGGTCCATGTAGGTGGATCGCGACTGGCCATGGCTGAGTCCGAGAACTTGGTGGATATGGGAAAGCACCCCACTGAGCCCTACGTCCTGGTGTCCCAACCGTCGGTGGTGGATTCAACCCGCGCTCCCGAGGGCAAGCATGTCCTCTGGTCCTATTGCCATGTGCCCGCGAATTCCACGGCGGACATGGCGGAAGCCGTCACAGCCCGCATAGAAAGGTACGCCCCGGGGTTCAGGGACGTAGTGGTCGCTTCACAAACGACGACGGCGGCGGAACTGTCTGCTTACAACGAGAACTATGTTGGGGGCGACTTCAGCGCCGGGCTGCTGGACCTCCGCGGTCTGGTGCAGCGGCCGGTTGTGTCCAACGTGCCGTGGAGGACACCTATGCCAGGGGTGTATCTCTGCTCATCGTCCACTCCTCCCGGCCCCGGTGTCACAGGAATGCCCGGGTACCATGCAGCCAAACATGCCCTCAAGGACATCTTCGGAATGCAGGTACCCGGGCTCGCCCTGGGGCTGTAGGCAGGGGCTAGTTCGCTGCCGTGAAGCGCGCGCGGCGGTAAGCCGGGGTTTCGATCTCGTCCAGCATGGCTACGGCGTAGTCCTGCGTGGAGATGATGTTGCCGGCGGGTGAGTCCTTGCCCACGGTGTATTCGCCGGTGCGTTCGCCGGGCTGGATCACCGGGGCGGGGGCAAGCACGGTCCAGTCCACGGATTCCGGGGTCTGCTTGACGGCTTCGAGGGCCTTGGCTGCTGTGGTGGCCTCAGCCTTGTAGGCCTCCGGGAAGTCCGGGGAATCGAGCAAGCGGACACCATCAATTTCCAGGGTGCCGGCACCGCCTACGATCATGAGGCGCGTTCCTTCTGCGTTGCTGTAGGCAGACACCATGGCGTCGAGCCATTCTCCATGGTCGCCGCCGGTGCGGCTGGGACCCGTCGCCAGCACAACGACGTCGTGCTCTTTTGCAATGGAGGCAAACGCTTGGCTGTCAGCCAGGTCCGCGGCCTGTGCGGCAGCGCCGGGAACTTCTGCGCCCTTGCGGGAGATGGCGGTGACCTGGTGGCCGCGGGTGATGGACTCGTTGACGATCTGGCTGCCGACCATGCCCGTTGCGCCGTAAACTGCGATTTTCATAGCTCTCCTTGGGGTTGGTATCCTTGCAATAAGACAACAGTATCTATTTGATACTGATAGCTTCAAAGGAACTGAGTTACCTCGTGGATACTAATGACCTGGCCGGGAATGTCCTGGACCCGAACTGCCCCTCGCGGGTGGTCTTCCAGCGCATCGGCGATAAATGGGCATCACTGGTGATCCAGGTACTGGGCGACGGCCCTGTCCGCTTTTCGGAGTTGCGCAAGATGGTAAACGTGGTCACTCCGAAGGTTCTGACGCAAACCCTGCGTGCACTGGAACGTGACGGCTTGATTACCCGGACCGTCTACGCGCAGGTGCCGCCGCGGGTGGAGTATGGGCTGACGGACTTGGGCGAGTCCTTGCTGCAGCCGCTTACCCTGTTGCGTCGCTGGGCCGAGAGCCATGTGCCCACCATCCTTGAAGCGCGGGACGCCTACGACGATGCCCAGGACGAAGCCCTCCTCGGCTCGCCCAACTGAGTAACAGCTCTTGCTGCAATGAGGCCCCATTGGGACGTTTACTGTCACCTAGTTGGGCTGTGCGGACGGGACCAAGGCGGGGCTGATGCTTCCGTCGCGCATGGTGGCCACCGCGTCCGTGATGGGCAGGAACTCGGTGTCATGGGTGACCATGACAGTGGCCGTGGAGAACTCATCCGTCACTTGCCTCAGCAGCCGGACGATCGATTCGCTCCGTTCGTGATCCAATGCCGCCGTTGGTTCGTCCACCAGCAGGACACTGGGACTGCCCATGAGGGCCCGGGCAATATTCACCCTCTGACGTTGCCCGCCGGACAATTGATGTGGCCTCTTGGACCCGGCCGCGGACAGACCTACAACGTCCAAAAGATCCTCGGCCTTGCGACGGGCCTCCTTCAGCGACTTGCCGCGAAGGTGCTCACGGATCAGTAACTGCTCGACGGCGGTCAGCGCGGGAAGCAGGTTGGGTTGCTGGAAGATGATGCCCACCTTGTCCCGGCGCAGTGCTGTGCGTTGGGCATCGGTGAGGACTGAAACGTCCTGCCCATCAATCACCACCGTTCCCGCAGATGCTTTGACCAGGGTGGCCGCGACAGCGAGCAAGGACGATTTACCTGATCCGGACGGACCCACCAGGGAGAGGAACTCACGCCTGCGGACCGGGAGATTCACTGCGTCCAAGGCTTTCAGGATGGAGCCGCCATCGGGGTACTCCAAGGAAACATTGACGAGGTTCAGGGCAAGGGACATGGTTTATTCCTTTCAAGGAATGTATTAGTTGCCGCCGAGGGCGAGCAGCGGATCAACGGAGGTGACCTTGCGGACTGCCAAAACAGCGCCGGCCAGTCCCAGCAACACCACCCCTGCCACCGGGAGCAGTGTTGTTAACGGGGTGATCAGGAAAGGAGCCGCCTGGGCCGCAAAAACCCCTGCCACCAGGCCAATGGCCCCACCCAAGGCCGCCCCGGTGACCAGGACAATTGCGGCCTGGGCCAAGGCATCCTTGAGGATGTACGAGGATGATCCGCCCAGGGCTTTGAGTACGGCGATATCGCGGGTTCGCTGCACGGTCCAGACGGTCAGGAAGGCAACAATCACCAGAGCAGAGATGCCGTAGAGAAATGCCTGCATGAGCATCAGTGAGCCGTTCTCACTCTTGTACGAGGACAAGGCCTGGAAAGAGCCCACTGGATCAGTGCTGACCGTCCCGGCCGCCGCGTTGGCGGCGTCGACGTCCAAGGAGGATCCGGCGTCGTGCGTGATGGCCAGAACGGTAGCTGTACCGGGTTCCGCATGGGCGATGGTACGCCAGGACTCAAGGGTGGTCCAGATGACCCCGGTGTGCGAATACCACTGGTCCTCCACAACATCGCTCACTGTCAGCTCTGTGCTGCCCACACGGACACGGCTCCCTTTGGAGAGGGACAGATCTTTGGCAAGGGATTCACCGATCACTACGGTCCCTTCCTCCACAGCCGATGGAGCGGGTGCACCGCCAAACACAGCGACGTTCGCCGTTCCGTTCGGGGCGCCGGCGCTGTCCAAGGACTGGAACCGGGTTTGGCTGATTCCCATGGCCTGGGCCGACGTGACACCGGGCTGTTCGCGCCACGTCAAGAGCTGCGCTGCGGAAACCTCGGACTCGGTATATGAAGCTTTGGGCTCTCCGCCGGCGGGGGCACCAAAGACGATCTGCTGCGCGGGAATCGCCGCAATGGCTGACGTGGACTGGTTGCCCAAGCCCGCCGTCAGCCCGGAAAGCATCACGAGCAGCAAGGTGATCAAGGCGACCACGCTGCCCATGAGCGCAAAGCGGCCCTTGGCAAAACGGAGGTCGCGGATGGCGAGAAACATCAGAATCCTTTGCTTGTTGCGGGCTTGATCCCGGCACAATCAACTCTTCCGCCGACGGGCCCGCTGCACATCGGGAGCCGGATGGATTGACTGCCGACGACGGGTTGAGGGGACGATCATCCGAATGGTTGATTCCGGTGTCACGGCGAGGAAACCGGGCTACGCGAGGGAATGCCGGGGCTACGCTGGGAGGCATGCAGTCCACCGGCGCCGCCACCATCCTCCGCGTGCTGCGCGTATGCCTGCACGTGGGCTTTGCGGTGCTGTTGCTGGTGGCGGTTGTCCGTTTGCTGACAGGTGTGGGAACGGCCGATGCACCTTCACCGTTGGCTGTTGCCTCAGGCCTGGGGTTATCGGTGTTGCTGGCCTTGGTGTATCTCGCAGGGACCATCCTGGAGAAGCGCCACGCGGGCGGCGCTTCCCGTTTCGACCCCACGCCGTATGCGCGCTGGTGGCTGGTGGCGGTGATGCTGCTCTGGCTGCTGCTCCTGCTGGTCAGCGGCGACTTCGCTTGGGTTGCCTTCCCCCTGTTCTTCCTGCAGCTTCACCTGCTCCCCCGGCGTCTTGCCCTTCCTGCCATTGCGCTGAGCACGGCGCTGCTGGTGGGTGCCTTGTGGTTCCACAGCCGGGAATCGGCCGACGGCGGCTTGCAGCTCGCCATGGTGCTGGGCCCGGTGTTCGGGGCGGTCTTCGCCGTGGTGACCGGGCTCGCCTATCGGGCCCTGTTCCTCGAAGCCGAGAACCAGCGAACCGTTGCCGACGACCTCCGGCGGACGCGCGCGGAGCTGGCGCAAACACAGCACGACGCCGGCATGTTGGCTGAGCGTGAACGGCTGGCCCGCGAAATTCACGACACCCTGGCCCAGGGATTCTCCAGCATCGTCCTCATGGGCAGGTCTGCTGAAAAAGCCCTCGATGACGGAGACACGCTGGTAGCCAGAGAGCGGCTGAAGATGGTGCAGGACACCGCGTCCGGCAATCTCGCCGAGGCCCGGAGCTTTGTCAGGGGCCTGAGATCGCCGGACCTGGAGCAGTCCGGCTTGGTGGACACGTTGCGCAGGCTCTGCGAAAAGACCGAGACCGAAGCCGCCGCCAGGGGAACTGCCCTCCGATGCCGCTTCGAGCTGGTGGGGACGCCGGTTGAGTTGCCCAGCGCATACCAGACCACCCTGCTCCGGGCCGCCCAGGCTTCCCTCGCAAACGTGTGGGCGCACGCCCACGCCCGTGCCGCCGTCGTGACCTTGTCCTTTCCCGGTACTGAGGTGATGTTGGACGTTTTCGACGACGGCGTAGGTTTTGAGCCGTCGACGGCGGCCGGTACAGCGCGTGGGGACGGCACCGGCGTCGGACTGATGAGTTTGCGGGAACGGCTGGCCGCGCTGGATGGAAACCTGGAGATTGAGTCGGCACCGGGTGAAGGAACGGTGGTGGCCGTCAGGGTCCCGTTGCCGGCGGATGAAGGTGCTTCGTGAGTGAAATCAGGATTTTGTTGGTGGATGACCATCCGGTGGTGAGGGCGGGCCTCCGGGCCATGCTCGCTGACTTTCCGGGCGTTACGGTGGTTGCCGAAGCATCCGACGGCGATGCGGCGCTGGCCGAGTTGGGCAAGCTCCACGCACTCGGTGAGCCGGTGGACCTGGTGCTCATGGACCTGCAGATGGGCGGTGGCATGGACGGGGTCACGGCCACCGGGAAGATCAAGGCGGGCGAGGCCGGAACTCCCCCGCCACCGGTGCTGATCCTGACCACGTACGACACCGACGCCGACATCCTTGCGGCAGTGGAAGCGGGTGCAAGCGGCTACATGCTGAAGGACGCTCCGCCCGAGCAGATCCGGCAGGCTGTGCTGTCTGCGGCTGCCGGTCAGACTGCGCTGGCACCTGAAGTTGCTGCACGTCTTATGGGCCGCATCCGGAATCCCGCTCCCGTGTTGAGTGCCCGGGAAGTCCAGCTCCTGGAGCTATTGGCCACGGGGATGAGCAACCGTGCCATGGCCAGGCAGCTCTTCATTTCCGAGGCCACGGTCAAGACGCACTTGTTGCATATCTACTCGAAGCTCGGGGTGGATAACCGCACGGCCGCCATCGCCGTAGCGACGCAGCGCAGGATCATCCGCGGACACTGAGTCCGGCCGGGTAATTTTGGTGAAACGGTTGACCTTTGGCCCATTTGCAGTGACGATTAGTGCACGTTTCGCTATGAGTTAGATCACTAAATGTCACTCGTCGAAAGTTGGCCCCACATGTCCGCACCCTCCTTGGGTCTGTCCGGAGCTGCGCCCAACAGCTTCGGATACATCAGAAAACGTTCGTTGGCCAGGAAGGCAGCCTCTCTTGGCCTGGCCTCGCTGCTCCTCGCGGGAGCCATTCCCGCACTGTCCTTCGCTGCTGCTGCCAATGCCGCTCCCGGCGACCCGGCCGCCGTCAAAGCCGTCACCCCGGAAGTCCCCGTTGACGCTTCCGGAATACCCCTCGGCGCGGTGACGGGCTTTACCCAGTCCAGCAACGTCGTCGACATATCTGCCGGGAATGGTGCCATCCGGGTCACCTTCCTGGACGAGGACAATTTCCGCTTGGAAGCCGATCCCAGTGGAACGTTCACTGATCCCGCCAACACTGATCAGGGCGACCCTGCCAGGACAGCCAACATTGTGGTGGGCAAAGACAAGTTTCCCGGCACCACCCCGGCAGTTACCGACGGTGACTGGCTGATGCTCAAGACCGCCAAGGTCAGTGTGGAGATCAACAAGGCCACCACCCAGCTCCGCGTCCTCAGGGCTGACGGGTCGGTGGTTCTCCAGGAGTCCGCGCCCATCACCTTCGGTGCCAACTCCGCCACGCAGCACCTTGCACAGCAGGACGGCGAACAGTTTATTGGCGGCGGCATGCAGAACGGCCGCTCAGTCCACACCGGCGCACTGATCAACATTGCCAAGAACTTCGACTGGGACGATGACGGCTACCCCAACGCCGTGCCGTACTACATGTCCTCCAAGGGCTATGGCGTCCTCCGCGATACGTTCGCCCGCGGCTCCTACAACTTCGGCGGCCAGCCAACCACAACGCATGAGGAAAAGCGCTTTGACGCCTACTACTTCGTGGGTGACTACAAGGAGTCCCTGGGCGCCTACACCACCCTGACCGGCAAACCGATGATGCCACCGGTCTACGCACTGGAATACGGCGATGCTGACTGCTACAACCGCTCCAACCCGGGATATTCATCCTCCGGATACGGCGACCCCGACGGCGCCAAGCAGCGCACGCCGGACGCCATCAAAACCGCGCGGAAGTTCGTTGAGAACGACATGCCCGCAGGCTGGATGCTGGTCAACGACGGCTACGGCTGCGAATACCAGCAGCTTCCGGAAACAGTGGCCAACATTGAGGAAGAAACCGATCTCAAAGTTGGCCTGTGGACGCAGCGCTCCCTGACCAACCAGGAGTACGAAGTCGGCGAAGCCGGGGTCCGGCTGCGCAAGCTGGACGTCGCGTGGGTGGGCCAAGGCTACCGCCAGGCGCTCACCGGCTGCGAGGCCGCGCACAGCGGAATCGAGCAGTACTCGGATGCGCGGGGCACCTCGCTGATGGTCGAAGGCTGGGCTGGTTCCCAGCGCTGCGGCATGCAGTGGACGGGCGACCATTCAGGAAACCTCGACGCCGTTCGCTGGCAGGTCTCGGCCCTCACCGGAGCGGGCAACTCGGGTTTGGCATTCACCACCGGTGACGTTGATGGCATCTTTGGTGGCTCAGCAGAGTCTTACGTCCGCGACCTTCAGTGGAAGGCCTTCGCACCTGCGCTGTACTCCATGTCCGGCTGGGCAGCTACTGACAAGCGGCCATGGCTCTACGGTGACGAGGCCACGGCCATCAACCGCCAGTACCTGCAGCTCCGCCAGCAACTCATGCCGTTCATCTACACGTTGGCCCAGGAATCCTCCACCACCGGCGTTTCCATGATGCGTTCCATGGCCCTTGAGTTCCCTGACCAGGAGTGGTCCTACGGCGCCGAGGCGAATAACCAGTTCATGCTCGGCTCTGATTTCCTGGTGGCTCCGGTCTTTACCCAGACCGACGTCCGCAACGGAATCTTCCTGCCTGCAGGCCAACAGTGGGTGGACTACTGGACGGGCAAGCTCTACCAGGGCGGCCAGATCCTCAACGGCTACAACGCACCACTGGACAAGCTTCCGGTGTTCGTCCGTGCCGGTGCTGTCATCCCCGAAGGAATTGTTGCGCGCAATGCTTCCTTGGTTCCCGAGGATTCCATGATCACGTTGGATGTCTACGCCAAGGGGCAGGACACATTCACGCTCTACGAAGACGACAAAGTCACCCGCGAATTCAAGGATGGCAAATCCTCCAGCCAGGTCTTCACCGTAGATGCTCCAGGGACGGGCAACAGCAGCGTGAAGGTCTCCATCGGTGAGCGAAAGGGGGATTACACCGGCAAAGCCCCAGCCCGTCCCTACGAGCTGAAGGTCCATGCAGGCGCAGCTCCCAAGGACGTGAAGATTGGCGGTACCAAGCTCGCCCAACACTCCACGCAGGCCGCTTACGCCGCAGCAACCACGGGCTGGTTCTTCGATGAAGCCAACAACGGCACCGTCCGGGTCAAAACAGGATCCATCGCTTCCAACCAGTCGGCTACCGTGCAGCTTCAGCAGGCGGGCCCGCTGGGTGGCAAGAGCCAGGAAGATACTGCAGCTGAAGTCCGTGTGACCACCGGCGGGCAAGTCTTCCAAGACCAGGAAACCACGGTCACTGCGGCATTCGTGAACACCGGAACCAAGGCCAAAACGAACGTCGTCCTGACGCCGGTGCTGCCCGAGGGCTGGACCGTGGTCTCATCCTCCGGAGCCACAGCAGCCACTGTGGAAGGCGGTGCCACAGCAACTGCCACGTTCGTCATCAAGCCGGGAACCAGCGCAAAGGCGGGCCAACAAACGGTGCGGGTTTCGGCGTCGTACACTGCTTCCGGAAGCACCCAAACGGTGACCGGCGGCAACCAGATCTACGTCGCCTACGGTTCCTTGGCAGCGGCTTACAATACCGTTTCCGTCACCACTGTGGCGGGTAAAGCACTCGGAAACTTCGACGGCGGAGGGGCCACCTTCGCGGCTGAGCAACTGGCTGCCGCTACGGTTCCTACCGGCGGTGTCCGCCCGGGCAGCACGGTAACAGTAGACGCAGGAAAACCAACCCAGGTGGACTACGCCTGGCCGGCAGTAGGGCCGGACGTTCCCAACTCCGTGGCACTCTCGGGGCAAACCATCGCCGTTCAGGGGAAGGGCACGCACTTGGCTGTCCTCGGATCCGCAGCAGCGGGAAACGGCACCAGTCCAACGCTGACCCTGACATATGCCGATGGAAGCATGGAGAAACAGTCCATCTTCTTCCCCAACTGGTTGCAGCCCTCCGTGCTGAACGGCGCGGTCGTGGCCGTATCCGAGCAGGGCCGCAACAACGCCAACGGGCCGTCACCGGAGTACACGCAATACAAGTACCAGGCGTTCTCCAATACTGTCCGGTTGAACCCCACCAAGGAGCTGGCATCGGTGACTTTGCCAACTGACACCCGGGTGAAGTTCTTCGATTGGAAAGTGACCTCGCAACCCTTGCCGGCCGTTCCGGTCGGCTCTGTGTACGCCTCCGAAACCCCGTGGGTCCAAGCCCTGAACGGCTATGGAGTGATCGGGAAGAACGTGGCCAACAAGGATTCGGCGTCGTCCCCGGACAAGCCGCTGGCCATCAATTACACGGACCCCGCAACTGGGCAGCAGCCCGTATTCGCCAAGGGCCTGGGGGTCCACGCTGCCTCAAAGATCACGTATTACCTGGGAGGTAAGTGTTCGTCCTTCACCTCACAGGTGGGTCTTGAGAGCGGTTTCGGCGGCAACATCATCTTCAAGGTCAATGCCGATGGCGTGAACAAGTACCAGTCGCGGACGTACACCCCCGGGTTCGCTCCCGAATCGGTATCCGTGGACCTGACGGGCGTGGCTTACGTGGAACTGGTGGTTGACCCATCCGGTTCCATCAACGGCGCACACGGGGTCTGGGGTGATGCCAAGTTCACGTGCGCTCCATAGCGTGATGTCCCAGGCAGCCGTCGCGTGCCGTCCCACGTTGGGGTGGCACGCGACGGCTGTCCGCTTCCCGGGCACAACAAGAAACTGTCAGGGGAACGGGGCATAATGTCGCAAATGGGGAAACTGAAAATGCAGCAGGGTTTTGTTCTTGGTCTCGTGGCGTTGGTGACGGCTGGTTCACTGGCCGCGTGCGATGACGGCCGCGCCGGTGCGGAGGGTGCTGCCAAGCAGCTTGCCTCCTCCCTGTCAGCGCTCGACGTCGGATCGATTGCCGTTGAGGGCAAGGACGCTGCCGCGGCCAACGATGAACTGAAGGCCGTGTTCGCAGGCCTGGACGCCAACCCCTCGGTTGCTTCCGGGGACGTAAAACTCGACGGCGACACCGCCACTTTTCCCCTTAACTACAGCTGGAACATCGGCTCTGCCAAGTGGGAATACAGCTCCGAGGCCACGCTGAAGAAATCCGGCGACAAATGGGCTGTCCAGTGGAGCCCGGCGTTGCTGGCACCGGAGCTTTCCGAAGGCGAAACGTTGTCCGTCAAGACGGTTCCCGCACAGCGCGGCCAGATCCTGGGCGCCGGGGATGCCCCGATTGTCGAGGACCGGCCCGTGTTCCGGGTGGGCATCGACAAAACCAAGGTTCCCGCTGAACAAGCTGACGCCTCGGCTCGCGCCATGGCGGCGCTGCTCGGCGTGGATGCCGAAGAGTATGCCAAGCAAGTTGCAGCCTCCGGCCCGCAGGCCTTCGTGGAGGGCCTCGTCCTCCGTGCCTACACCGCCGAGATCACCGAGGCCAGGATCAAGGCCATTCCCGGTGGCGTCAGCATCCTGGACTCCATGGCCCTGGCCCCCACAAGGACCTTTGCCCGGGCCCTGCTGGGCAGTGTGGGACAAGCCAGCGCAGAACAGATCGAGAAATCCAACGGTGCCTTGCGCCCCGGAGACACCACCGGAACCGGCGGCCTGCAGCAGAAGTACGATGCCTTGCTGCGTGGCAAGGACGGCGTGGAAGTGGTGGCCACCCCGGCTGAGAAAGCCGAAGGTGAAACCCCCGGCACCAAGGTGTTCTTCTCATCCCTTCCCGCTCCCGGCACCACCCTTAAGACCACCCTTGACCTGAAGCTTCAGCAGTTGGCCGAGCAAACGCTGGCGGGAATCGAGCCGGCGTCAGCCATTGTGGCCCTCAGGCCCTCTACCGGCGCCGTTCTCGCCGCAGCATCCGGACCGGGAAGCAACGGCTATAACACTGCGCTCCTGGGCCAGTACGCACCCGGTTCCACGTTCAAAATTGTTGATTCGTTGGCGATGTTCCGCAACGGCGCCACCCCGGACTCCAAGGTGGAATGCCCCTCAACGCTGACGGTGGACGGCCGCACCTTCAAGAATGCCGAGGGCTATCCCGAAACCTCGCTCGGCTCCGTCGCGTTGCGGGACGCGTTTGCACACTCCTGCAACACTGCCTTCATCAATGCCCGCGAAACTGTCAGCCAGGATCAGCTCGAATCAGCGGCACAGGCTTTGGGTGTGGCCGTTGAAGCAC
The DNA here is from genome assembly GCF_013179505.1 of Paenarthrobacter sp. CM16. Classification (GTDB taxonomy): domain Bacteria; phylum Actinomycetota; class Actinomycetes; order Actinomycetales; family Micrococcaceae; genus Arthrobacter. Next base: position 12,233 of record NZ_JABMCX010000063.1, read on the forward strand.
CCAAGCTGGGCGCCGACGCGTTCCTCGGTTCCGTTCCAGGCGCCGCTGAAGGAACGGAACACGCTGCGTCCATGATCGGCCAGGGCAAAGTCCTCTTCTCGCCGCTCTCGGCAGCCGTCATGGCCGCTTCCGTGGCCAAGGGGGCCCCGGTTTCACCGCAGCTCGTGCTGAACGCCGACGCCGCGCAGGACCCCGGCGCCACTGCTGCCCCCACGGAAAGCGGCTCCGCGCCGTCGTCGTCCGCCTCTACTACGGCAACCGCTGCACCTGCCTCCACCCAGCCCATTACCCAGGCAGAGGCCGCCTCCCTGGCCGACATGATGCGTGCCGTGGTGACGTCCGGACATGCGGGGTTCCTGGCTGAGGTTCCAGGCGCTCCGGTAGGCGCAAAGACGGGTACCGCGGAATTCGGCAACGAGAACCCGCCCAAGACCCACGCCTGGATTGTTGCGACGCACGGAGACCTGGCCGTGGCAGTGTTTGTTGAAGAGGGCGGGCTGGGTGCCACCACCAGCGGGCCGTTGCTGAAGTCGTTCCTCACCGCGGCAGGCTGAATCGGAGGCTGATCATGGCAGCAGATACCCAGTGTGTAGTGGCGGGCGGAGGGCCCGCTGGAATAGTCCTGGGACTGCTGCTTGCCCGCGCCGGCGTGGAGGTCACCGTGTTGGAGAAGCACGCCGACTTCCTGCGCGATTTCCGGGGCGATACTGTGCACGCCTCGACGATCCGCCTCCTGGACGAGCTGGGCCTGGGTGCGGGTTTTCGAGCCCTTCCCCAGAGCAAATTGGGCAACTTCCGGCTACCCGCTGGAGCAGGCGATTCCGTGGTCCTCGCCGATTTTGGGCGACTCAAGGCCCCGTACAACTATGTGGCAATGGTCCCGCAATGGGATCTGCTGAACTTCCTGGTGGAAGCGGCACGCGAGGAACCAACCTTCACCCTGCTGATGAATACCGAAGCAACTGACCTGTTGACGGATGCTTCGGGCGCGGTAGTTGGAGTGAGGTATGGAACCCGTGATCCGCAGACAGGTGCGCTGGTGGGACACGGAGAGCTGCGGGCACCGCTGACGGTGGCCTGCGACGGGCGCGGTTCAGTCCTCCGCAAAAAGGCCGGCCTGGTGCCGCGGGAGTTCCCTGTGCCGTTTGATACGTGGTGGTTCAGGATCCCGCGCAATCCAAGCGAGGACGAACCGGTGGCCTCCATTGCACCCCGCTTCGGCAGCTCGGACGTCCTGCTGAGCTTGACCCGCAAGGATTATCACCAGATCGCGTACCTGGCAGCTAAGGGCTCGGATCCCCAACTGCGGGCTGACGGCGTGGAAGCGTTCCGAGGCAAGGTAGCCCGTTTGCGGCCGGACTTCGCTGACCGGGTGGACACCATCGGGTCCATGGACGATCTCCACCTCTTGGACGTGAAACTCAACAGATTGTCACGGTGGCACAAGCCAGGGCTCCTGCTCATTGGGGATGCCGCCCACGCAATGTCCCCTGCCGGCGGGGTGGGAATCAACCTTGCTGTGCAGGATGCGGTGGCCGCGGCGCGGGTGCTGGCCTCGCCGTTGCTGAGGGAAACGCTCGACGACGGCCACCTCGCTGCGGTCCAGAAGCGGCGTTGGCTTCCCACGGTGTTGATCCAGTCCTTCCAACGGGTGCTGCACCGGGTGGTGTTCGCGCAGGTCATGGCGGGTAAGCAGCCGAAACCTCCCAAGCCGCTGCTTTTTGTGGTGGGCAACTTCCCATGGTTCGGGAAGCTTCCCGCTCGAATGATCGCCTTCGGCCCTCGCCCCGAGCATGCGCCGGAGTTTGCCCGGAGGAAACCCTAGCCGTGCTGGAGCCCCCGGCGTCCGGCGTCGAGCGCTGCCTGCGGGCGCCGTCGAGCATTAATACCTTGCCGTGGGAGGATTGAAACGTGGCCCATATTGACGTTTCCGGCATCGACTACTTCCTCTCCGACGGCACCCAGCTGCTCAACGGCGTGACCTTCAAGGTCCCCGACGGCACTAAGACTGCGCTGATTGGCCCGAACGGAACCGGTAAGACCACGCTGTTCAAAATCATCTCCGGCGACCTCACTCCGGACGAAGGCGTTGTGGGCCGATCAGGGAACATGGGCATCATGCGCCAGTTTGTTGGCCAGGTCCGGGACGAATCCACGGTGCGCGACCTCCTGGTTTCCACTGCCCAGGCCGGCCTCGCAGCTGCCGCCAAGGCGGTTGAGGACGCAGAGCTGGCCATGATGGAGCACGACGACGAGCCCACCCAGATGAAGTATGCCCAGGCGATCGTGGACTGGGGAGATGCCGGCGGGTACGACGTCGAGACCGTCTGGGACGAAGTGTGCATGGCTGCCTTGGGGATTTCCTTCGACAAAGCCCAATTCCGCCGTGCATCGACGCTTTCAGGTGGCGAGCAGAAGCGTTTGGTGCTCGAAGCGCTGTTTGCCGGCCCGGACGAGCTCCTGCTCCTCGACGAACCGGACAACTACCTTGACGTCCCCGGCAAGCGTTGGCTGGAGGGCAAGCTCAACGAGTCAAAGAAGACAGTGCTGTTCATCAGCCACGACCGTGAACTGCTCAATAACGCCGCCGGCCGCATCGTCACGCTCGAGCCCGGCATCAACGGCGCCTCCGCCTGGATCCACGGCGGAGGCTTCGGATCCTACGTCGAGGCACGTGCGGACCGTAACGCCCGGTTCGAGGAACTCCGCAAGCGCTGGGACGAGGAGCACGTGAAGCTCAAAGAACTCGTCAATATGTACAAGAACAAAGCTGCGTTCCGTTCCGATATGGCCAACCGGTACCAAGCTGCGCAAACCCGCCTCGCCAAGTTCCTGGAGGCCGGCCCGCCCGAGGCATTGCCGATCGAGCAGAACGTGAAGATGCGGCTCAAGGGCGGGCGCACAGCCAAACGCGCAGTCGTGGCCGAAAAGCTCGAACTGACCGGACTCATGAAGCCGTTCTCCACGGAGATCTGGTTCGGGGACCGCGTGGGCGTGCTTGGATCCAACGGCTCGGGCAAGAGCCACTTCCTGCGGCTCCTTGCCACCGGTGGCACCGATCCGGAGCGTGAGCACTTGCCCGTGTCCGACGTCGTTATTGCTGAAGTGCCGCACGAAGGAACCGTGAAGCTGGGCGCCCGCATCCGGCCCGGGTTCTTCGCGCAGACCCATGTCCGGCCTGATCTGCTGGGCAGGACACTGCTGGAGATCCTGCATCGCGGTGATGAGCACCGTTCCGGACTCGCCCGCGAAGCCGCGGCCGGTGCCCTGGATTCGTACGGCTTGGCTGGTCAGTCCGAGCAGAAGTACGAGTCCTTGTCCGGTGGCCAACAGGCCCGCTTCCAGATCCTGCTGCTGCAGCTTTCCGGTGCCACCCTGTTGTTGCTGGACGAGCCAACCGACAACCTGGACCTGCACTCCGGTGAGGCCTTGGAGCGTGCCATCGACTCTTTCGAAGGTACCGTCCTTGCGGTCACGCACGACCGTTGGTTCGCCAAGTCCTTTGACCGGTTCATGATCTTCGGCTCCGACGGCAAGGTGTACGAATCCGAGGAACCTGTTTGGGATGAGAAGCGCGTAGAGCGCGCCCGCTGACGCTCTGGCACATCCCGTTGGTCTTCCGCGAACGCTCTTGCACCTGCTGCAAGAGCGTTTCGCTTTAAGCCATGGGATGTGAGAGAGGATCGGATGCGCAGATGATCACCTGGAGTGATTAAATGCGCAAAGCTTGTTACGGTTGAAGCATGGGAACTGCTGACCGACACCGGCTCATTGGCGAGCTGCTGCGCACCCGCGAACAAGCCACCGTGGATGAACTGGTGGACGCCACGGGGGCCTCGGGCGCAACCATCCGCCGCGACCTGGAGATCCTCGCAGCCAACGGAGTTCTCAAGCGCATCCATGGTGGTGCGCGCAGCCTGCTGGCGCGTGGAGACAACCCGGGTTATGGCCAACGGGAACTGGAAGACCACGAAGCTAAAACACGCATCGCCACTGCCGTTGACAGCCTCCTTAAGGACCGCGAGCACGTGTGGCTGGACAGCGGATCCACCGCCACGGAGATCGCGCGCCGGCTGGGAACGCGGGAACTCACTGTGATGCCTATGTCGCTTCACGGCGTTGAAGCCCTGACGCGCACCAAGGACGGCCGGGCACCCCAGCTCATCCTCCCCGGCGGCAGCCTCATCCCCGGCGAGCAGTCTTTCCGGGGCCCCATGACCGAAGCCAACATCCGCTCGCTCAGGTTCGACACCGCCGTCGTGACCCCCTGCGCACTCAACCTCAAAGACGGCCTGCTGGCCCACGACCTTGACGATGCGGCGGTGAAACGAGCCGGCCTGGAATCGGCGGCGCGAGTGATTGTGGCCTCCGCGGGCAGCAAATGGAATGCCAGCGCGGTGGCCTTGGTTGCCGCAATGGACGCCGTGGACGTCATTGTGACCGACCAAAAACCGTCCCCCGAAGATCTTGCCCGGCTCAACAAACTCTCCGTGGAAGTTGTGATTGCATGACCACCAGCACCAGAAGCACCACCAACGTCAACGCCGCTGCGGTGGCGACGTTCCTGATCTTCGGCATGAACGGGTTGGTCTTTGCCAGCTGGGCCGCACGCATTCCGGCAGTCACGGAGGCACTCAGCCTCACCTCCGGCCAGATGGGCACCCTGCTGCTCTGCACCGCCGTCGGGTCTTTGCTGGCGTTGCCGTCGGCGGGCTGGGTAGTAGGCAGGATCGGCACCGCGAATACGGTCCGAGTGGCAGGCATCGTGGCGGGAGCCGCGGGCGCGGCGATCGCCTTCTCACTGATGGCCGCCTCCGTCCCGGCCACGGCCATTGCCTTGTTCTTCTTCGGCATCGGAATCGGTCTGTGGGATGTGGCCCAGAACATTGAGGGCGCAGACGTGGAGCACCGGCTCAAGCGCACCATCATGCCGCAGTTCCATGCAGCGTTCTCCGGTGGAGCATTCCTGGGTGCCTTGATTGGCGCCGGTCTCTCGCAGCTGGGCGTAGGCCTCCCGGAGCATCTGTTGGTCATTGCAGCCATTGCCGTGGCGCTGGCCCTGACGGTCCCCCGCTTCTTCCTGCCGCATGAGGCAGCAGAAGTTCACGACGACGGCGCTCCGGTTGCGAAGGGGCCCTCGGCATGGCGGGATGGCAGGACGCTGCTGATCGGCGTCGTGGTCCTCGGAGCAACCCTCACCGAAGGCGCCGGCAACGATTGGATCGCGAAGGCGGCCGTGGACGGCCTCGGCGCCTCTGAATCAACCGGTGCACTGCTGTTCGCGCTCTTCGTCCTGGCGATGACCATCATGAGGTTCCTGGGCGGCAAGGCAATTGATACCTTTGGCCGCGTGGCCGTCCTGCGGGCCAGCATGGCAGCAGCCGCAGCCGGCCTGGCGCTGTTTGTCTTCGCCGGCAACGTGATTCTTGCCGGTGTTGGTGCGGCCTTGTGGGGTATCGGCGCCGCGCTGGCCTTCCCCATGGGCATGTCAGCGGCAGCGGATGACCCCAAGCATGCCGCCGCCCGGGTATCCGTGGTTTCCACCATCGGCTACGTCGCCTTCCTTGCGGGACCACCCCTCCTGGGTTATTTGGGCGACCACACGGGCATCCACTTGGCTTTGCTGGCCATCGGCGCACCTATTCTGCTGGCTCTCCTGCTGGCAGGCGTCGCGAAGCCCTTGCCGCCCAAATAGTCTGGCCGCCAGCCCGTTCATTCTCTTTGATGCATACGTCCCGGAAGCGCCACCAGAAGAGCAGCACGATGCCGGCAGCCAGGCAGGCGCCGCCGAGGACATCGCTGAGCCAGTGGGCTGAAAGATAGGTGCGGCTGATCATCATGGCAATGACACCAAGGGCGGCCAGCAACGTCATCCACCAGCGGCCGACGAGGATGGCCAGCACCAGGAGGAACGCAGTGGTGGCCGATACATGCCCGGAGGGGTATGAGCCGGTATCGCTCAGGACCCGGGCCCCTTGGGGTCGGTCCCGGCCCACCACTGCCTTGGCCAGCTGTGTCATCGCCAAGGCTGTCACCCCGGAGGTCGCTGCGAAGACGGCCCCCTTGGGTCGTTGCCAGGCCAGGAGCGCGAGGGCGAGCACCACATGGAAGACCAGGATCCCGGCATAGCCGGCCCAGTTGAGTACCGCGTTAACGCCATCCCAGAAGGGTGAGTGCAGAGTGAACGTCAAGGCCTGCCACGTGGTGTCGACGCTGTTGAACGCAGGTTCGCCCTGTCCGGCAAGGATCATGATGCCGGGCACCGTGAAGGCACACAGAAGCAGCACGCCCGGGAGAACCAGCTGCCACCCGGGCTGTTGACGCGGAAGCAGGACACGAATCATCCATTCATCGTAGCCACGGCGGCTGGAAGACGTGGGCAGCCCCCTTGGCCGGGGTGCGCAGGCATTACTGTGAAGTAATGCGAGGCTTCGTGGCCAAGGGCCCCAAACGAGTTGCGAGATTCGACCACTTCCTGGTCCGGGTTGTCTCCCGGCAGCCCCAAGGCGACCACGATGCCTTCTTCCGGCGGCTCTCATCCGCAGCCACCAAAGGAAAGCTCTGGTTCGGGATTGCCGGCGTCATGGCCACATTCCCCGGGAAGCCGCGCAGGGCAGCCCTCCACGGACTCCTTGCCCTTGGCGTCGCGTCGGGCGTCACCAACCTCATTTTCAAGAAGGCGCTCCCGAGGACCCGCCCGCTGCCGGAGCACCTTCCGATTTTCCGCTTTGTGAATCCGCAACCCACCAGTTCTTCCATGCCCTCCGGCCATTCTGCCTCTGCGGTGGCATTCGCCGTG
>NZ_JABMCX010000064.1 GCF_013179505.1 Paenarthrobacter sp. CM16
TGCCCTTGTAGACCTGATCGGCAATGGCCTGGCGGTCAACGAGGTTGGCCACGGCCTGGCGTACTGCCAGTGCCTTGGCCGGGTCCGCGCCCTCAGCCTTGGTCCCGTATGGCATGGTGTCGAAGTTGAATGTGATGTAGCGGATCTCGCCACCTGGTCCGGTAAGGACCTTGACCTTGGAGTCCTTGCGGAGGTCGTCGATGTCCGTGGCGCTCAGGCTGCGGAAGGCAACGTCAATAGCCCCCTGCTGTATTTCCAATTTCAGGTTGGTGGGGCTGGCGTAGTACTTGATGGTGGCCGCGTCGTTGGCGGGCTTGCCCAGAACGCCCTGGTAGTCCGCGAAAGCCTTGAAGCTGACAAGTTCGTTCTTCTTGTAGCTGTCAATCGTGTACTGGCCATGGAATGCGTTGGCCTTGATGATCTCGTCGTCGGAAAGCACTTTGTCTGCCGGGAAGACTTCATCGTCCACGATCGGAGCGGCAGGGCTGCTGAGGATCTGGCTGAATGTTTGATCGTTGGCGTTCTTGAGCTTGAACACCACAGTGGTGGCGTCCGGGGCCGTGACGCTTTCGATGTTGGTCAGCAAGGATGCCGGACCGGCGGGATCGTTAATGGCTACCTGGCGGTCGAAGGAGAACTTGACGTCCTTCGAATCCAAGGTGTGGCCGTTGGCCCACTTCAGTCCGGACTTGAGCTTGACTGTGTACTCCGACGGCGAGGTGAACGACGACGATTCCGCGAGGTCGGGCACGGGCTCCGCGCCACCGGGCTTGGAGTTCAAGAGGAAGGAGTAGATCTGGTTCATCACCATGAATGAACCGTTGTCATAGGATCCGGCAGGGTCAAGCGATGTGACCTTGTCTGTGGTGCCGTAGGCGATGGGGCCGGCGGCAGCCGGGGCGGACGAGGAGCCGCCGCCGGAGGGTCCCGTGCATGCCGTCAAGGCGAGCGCGGAGATGCCCGCCAGCGCGATAGCGCCGTGCAGGGCCTTCTTGTTCAGTGCCATCTGGTGAACCTTCTGTTCGATGGATTCGGCGCGCCGCCGTGGGATATTTGTGACAGCGCACACTCTTAGTGCCTCGATTCAACCAGACTTCGCAGGTCACAAAGCGTCATTTTAGTGATTTGAGACACAAAATTTACTTTCCAGTAGCTTTGATCGCGTTCCTTGGGCCATTGCTCCGTGAGATGTGCCGGAATATCGTTGTTTCGGAGTCTCACTCACTGAAGGACCGCCCAAAGGACAAAGCCGATGAGCAAGGCAGCACTCTGTGTAGGGATCAACAAGTTCAAGTTTCTCCCCCAGGCCAGTTGGCTTAACGGCTGCGTCAACGATGCCGAAGACCTTGCTTCGCTGCTTGAAAAACAGTATGGCTTCGACGGTTCCAGCATTACCGTCCTGCGGGATGCCAAGGCAGTGAAGAAAACGGTCATGGCAGCGCTCAACGCACTGGTCGACGCCGCAGTTGCGGGCACCGCCACCCACATCGTCTTCACCTTTTCGAGCCACGGCACGCAAGTGCCGGACACCAGTGGGGATGAAAGCGACCGCCTGGATGAGGCTTTTGCCTGCTACGACATCAATAACTCGGGTGAAGATTGGGATGTGGACACGGTAATCACCGACGACGAACTGGCCACCCTGTTCGCACGCCTGCCTGAGGGCGTCTTGATGGATGTTGTGCTGGATACCTGCCACAGCGGAACGGGGCTGAAGTCCTTGGACCTCCTTCCGGGACGCCGCCCCCGTTTCCTGCCGGCTCCAACGCCCCGGGCGGTGATTGCCAATGAATCCAAGGACATCCGCAGCCTGCGGGACATGGTCAAGACGGCCAAGCTCTCCGCCCCGGTACTGATGGCGGCCTGCCGCTCCGACCAGACGGCTGCCGATGCCTTCATTGAGGGCCGGTACAACGGTGCGTTCACCTACAACTTTGTGAAGTCCCTCCAGGGTGAGGGCACCGTGGGGCGGGCCGAGATCCTCAAACAGGTCAGTAAAGGCCTCAAGGCCGGGGGTTTCGATCAGATCGCCCAACTGGAAGGCACGACGGCGGCACGCAAGGCGGCGTGGGGCGCCTGAACCCTGTGGAGCACCTGGCTGCTCCCCGCGGAGTGATCCGGCGCGGAGTGATCCGGTCAGTCTCCGGTGCCATGGAACTTATCCCGGACGCCCGATGACGCGGCCTCTTCGGCGTCATGATGCTGGTCCGAGCCAAACATCTGCCCTTGCCGGTCCCTGTCCATCACCGGTTTGAGCGCTGCGTACACGAGCCGGCCGCCGGCATCAAAGCGCAACAGCCCTCCCCCACGGATGTCCACGAAGTCCCTGCGGGTTTTCAAGCCCAAGCGGACATAAGCCTCCCGCCGGCTCATCCGGACCGTCTGGATGAATGAGGCACCGATCTCGGAGATGACGAATCCGTCCGGGGATACACGTTCGGAAGTACGGACCCGGGTGGAACTGAGGGGCGTGCGGCGCTCCAGCCTGGCCGCTTCCAGGAGCCGGGGGTTCTCCCAGACAAAACGCTGCACCTCCTGGGGATCGGAGCCCAGGGCTGAAAGCCGGACGGGATAACGAAGTCCCTGGTAATTGTCCACCCCGCTGATGTTGTTCATGGAAACCCGACGGATTCCGATGGCGGAAAACTCTGCTTGGAGGGCCTCGCGGTATCCGTAGTTGTCTTCGGGAACCATGTCCAGGTCAGCGGCGATGATGCCTCTGAGCAGATCCCGCCACGAAACATCGACCGGGGGCATATAGGAGAGTCCACGGATCACCATCCTTAAGACCCGAAGAGCCACGATTGAGCCGGACTCGGCCTTCTGTTGCAGGCTCTGGCCGTCCCCGAACCGTGCGTTCCGCTCCGACCACAGCCTCTGGACGGACCGAAGCACGGCCCCCACCACCACGGCTCCCCGCGCATGGGGCTCCGGCAGCGACTGCCAGTCTTCGGGCACCTTGCCAATGAAAGGCTCCCGCAGTGGGCCGCGAGCGAAGAGGTCACGTGCAAAATCGAAGAGGGAACGCATCAGGACCGCATCATCGACCACCTGGCCGGCCTCAGAGCCACCGGCGGCGGCGTCAAGTTGCCGCGCCACGACGTCGCGGGAAGAAAACACGGAAAGGATGGCAACAATGTCAGCCAACGCCTCGTGCATGGCCAACTGTTCCATGGTGGCCATCTGGTCAGCCCATGCCGGCCGGAACCCGTCCAGGATCGCATGTGTCACTTCGTGGGCCACGATGTCCCGGTAGAGGGCTGTGGGGACTTTGTATCCCATCCGATCCACCGAACCGAAGCGGATGATGTTGGTGCCGCGCTCGTAGCCGGTGTCCGTGGCGGTGATCAGGTCACGGGCCTTGAGGACCACTCGGCCTTCCGGATTCCATGGCATGCGTCTGCCAAGGGTCGTTTCAAAGATGTCCAGAGTGTTCATTGCCACGCCATAGACGTGCTGGGCCAGGAACCGGGTGTCATCGAGGAGTTCACGCAAACCGGCCGGCGGAGGTTCGGAGATCAGCTGCCAGGGATCCCCTTGCTGCGTCAGGGTGACCGGGGAGACTGTGGTGCCGCGCCACTTCCTGATATGGATCGCGTAGCGGTGCCCCGTAGGACCTCGCCTGAGGCGTTCCACCGGGATGCGGACCTGTGTTGTCAGTGGAGGTGCCCCCGCAGTGCCAAGGGGACCCTCCGCCAGAACGGTAACGGAGACCATCTGCCCGGCTTTGATGTCTCCAGGGCTCTTTTTTGGAAATGCCACAGCCATCGCCATCCCGAATGCGGACCCCAAACACCGCAGCGGAAGCGCTGCTTAGCCCAGTATGGGGGCGCACCATTGCCGAGGCAATGGCTCGTGGAGGGATTGGCGCCAGAGGCGACGGACCTTAGAGTGCCACCCGCTGGAGCGAACGGGCGGCGTCGATGGTGGCCTGCCCCAGAACCCGGCTGCCCTGGTAGAGGACTACCGTCTGCCCCGGAGCCACTCCGCGGAGCGGATCGGTCAGGGTGACTACGAGTTCGTCCCGCTCCACACCGGAATCGTCCTGGACGGATTCCACGTGTGCACGCGCCGGAACGGGATCCCCGTGTGCCCGTACTTGGGCATGGCAGTCAAACTCTGCACCGGTAGCAACTTCGGCGATGGGCAGGCCTGCCCATGAAACCTTGATGCCGCGGATTTCGTCGATGGCAAGCAGTGCTTCGGGGCCCACTACCACTTTGTTTTCCTTGGGGCGGATCTCCAGGACAAAGCGCGGCTTGCCGTCAGCGGCAGGGGTTCCCAGCTTCAGTCCGCGGCGCTGTCCCACCGTGAACGCGTTGGCGCCAGGATGTTCGCCAACCTTGGTCCCGGTCTCGTCAACGATGTCACCGGTGGTCATGTCGATCTTTTCAGCCAACCACCCGCGGGTGTCGCCGTCGGAGATGAAGCAAATATCGTGGCTGTCCGGCTTGTTGGCCACCGAAAGGCCCCGCCGCTCCGCTTCCGCGCGCACCTCTGCCTTTGAAGGCGTGTCCGCCAGCGGGAACATGGAGTGCTTGAGTTGCTCGTGGGTCAGGACGCCCAGGACGTAGCTCTGGTCCTTGGCCCAATCGGCTGCGCGGTGCAGTTCACGGTTGCCGTCGGCGTCTTCGATCACCTTGGCGTAGTGTCCGGTGCAAACTGCGTCAAAGCCGAGCGCAATGGCCTTCTCCAGAAGTGCAGCGAACTTGATGCGTTCGTTGCAGCGCATGCAGGGGTTCGGCGTCCTGCCTGCGGCGTATTCGTCAATGAAGTCCTGGACGACGTCTTCCTTGAAGCGCTCCGAGAAGTCCCACACGTAGTAAGGGATCCCCAGGACGTCGCAAGCCCGCCAAGCATCACGGGAGTCCTCAATGGTGCAGCAGCCCCGGCTTCCGGTGCGCAGGGTGCCGGGCATGCGCGACAACGCGAGGTGGACTCCGACGACGTCGTGTCCGGCCTCTACGGCGCGGGCGGCGGCCACGGCGGAGTCTACTCCGCCGCTCATTGCTGCAAGTACTCGCATGCTGGCTTTCTGTGTTGGAGGCTGTGGCACCTGTTCCGACTCAGAACAGTCGGCGTGCCCATCCATTCTAGCGTGCAGTACAACGCCTGTGCTAAATCCCGTGATCGGTGGCTGCCGTCCCCTCGGATACCCACGTGCCTGTGGAAGTACCGGCCCGCGCTTATCGCGCTCGGATCAGGAAGCCGAAGATGCTTGCCGCGCCACTGTTGCCGCTGTTTGGATGCTGGACTCGTGACCGGCCATGCCGGCCTGCCGGGCCCTTGAACAGGCTTCGGGCAGAGCCTTCAGCAGCGCGTCCACATCAGCGTCCGTGGAGCTGTGACCCAGAGTGAAGCGTTGCGCCCCGCGTGCGGCGTCCTCGTCCAGGCCCATGGCCAACAGAACGTGCGATGGACGCGGAACTCCTGCCGTGCAGGCAGAGCCTGTGGATGATTCAACGCCTGCCAGGTCCAGGAGGAAAAGCAGTGAGTCGCCTTCGCAGCCGGGGAAGGTGAAGTGGGCATTTCCGGGCAGCCGCCGCTCTCCCCCGGCACCCCGAAGCACTGCCTCGGGCACTGCAGCACGGACACCTTCGATCAAACGGTCACGTAACGCGCTCAACCGCGTCCGCTCGTCCACCAGGTTCGCGGTGACTGCCTCGGCCGCGGCGGCAAAAGCGGCAATGGCCGGCGTATCCAACGTTCCTGAACGAACATCGCGTTCCTGGCCGCCACCATGCTGGACAGGCGTTAGCTTCACGGACCTCCCCAGGAAGAGTGCACCCACACCCACCGGACCGCCCAACTTGTGCCCGGATACTGACATCGCTGCCAAGCCGCTCTCCCGGAAATCCACTGGGACCGAACCGAAAGCCTGCACAGCATCGGAATGGACCGGTATTCCATGGGGCTTTGCCAGCCCCACGATCTCCTCCACCGGCTGGATGGTGCCCACCTCATTGTTGGCCCACATGACAGTGACGAGTGCGATTGCTCCGGGATCCCGGTCAATCTCCCGCTGAAGAGCCTCAAGCTGCACGGTGCCGGAGTCATCGACCGGAAGCCACACCACATCCGCACCTTCGTGCCGCTCCAGCCACTCCACGGTGTCAAGGACGGCGTGATGTTCGACGGCGGAACAAAGGATCCGCGTCCGGCGGGGGTCCTCGTCCCGTCGGGACCAAAACAAGCCCTTGACCGCCAGGTTGTCAGCCTCGGTTCCGCCTGAGGTGAAAATGACCTCCGAGGGGTGCGCGCCGGCTGCTGCGGCCAGCGTTTCGCGGGCATCCTCCACGGCGCGTCGGGCACGACGACCCGCCCCATGCAGAGAAGACGGATTTCCGGTTCGCGCAAGCTCCCGTGTCATCACGGCGAGCGCTTCGGCCGACAGGGGTGTGGTGGCAGCGTGATCGAGGTATACAGGCACCTTGCCATTCTACCGATGGGGGGTCCACCGATGGGGGTCCAGGAGGCTTATCCTGGCGGGACCACCACAAGCTGGGCTGCCGCTTCGGCACGTGCTTTGTCCAAGGACCCGTCATCCGGGCATGCCACCGAGATATAAACCGACGATGCCGGCGCGCTGAACAACCGGGCCATCACCACAGCAGCGTTCCCGCCTTTCGCGGCCGAAGACTCCAGGGCGAGGAGCTCCACGTTGTGCTGGGGCTTATCCGAATCCTGCCCCCACCGCAGCGACACCGGCTTCAAGCTATCCAACGCAATGCCCGGATCAAGGTAACGGAAGAGTTCTTTGGTGGAGGCCGCGTCATCACCGGCAACCACCAAGGGTCCCTGGTTGACGCTGACGCGGACTGCCAAGGTGCAGCCGTCATCCTTTCGATAACGCACCTCACCTTGGAGGCCGGAGTGAATTACGGTCCACCCCGGAACTTCCTCCAACCGGGTTGAAACCGTCACAGGATCCCCGGGAGCCAACGTGTTGCCGGCGGCCAGGGGCAGGTCCTTCGCCGCGACGGCACCAGCATCGTGCCCGGGCGTGATGGTGGGCGTCGCCAACGAAGACTGCGACGGCGTAGGTTTCGGCGCCGTCGGATCAGGAACATTAACGGTGCAGCCAGATGCCACGGCACCGACTGCTGCCAGGGCAGCAATCCCAGCCACCCGTCGTCGAACGTTTCGCGCCACCCTCGCTCCTTGTCGCCATGCCGTGTCAGATGGCAGGGCATCTGCCGCGATCGAGTCTATCCGGCAGGCCCGCCTAGGCGAGGACCCGCAGGGCGTTCGGAACAACATGGACGTCCACCGGCAACGAGCCAATGCGCTCGCCGTCCGCGTATGCAACCACGCCCTCCGCCTCCAGCCGGACGGTGCGGACACGTTGGATCTCCACGGCGGCGTGGCTGGTGTGCTTGCCGGCAAATACTTTCGGAAAGACCATCAGGAACCGCATCCGTGACAACGGCTTGACCACAAAAAGATCCAAGAGACCGTCGTCGGGCGAAGCATCCGGGGTGATCCGCATGCCGCCGCCAATATATTGCCCGTTCGCCACCGAAATCAGCAACGCAGGCTGGCGCCACGTCACGTTATCGGCAGTGACCACGTAGTCGATCCTTCGGAAGGAACCCAACTCCTTGAGCATGGCGAGGTTGTAGCGGCTCTTTCCCCGCGGCCACCTCCATGAGTTGGCCCGTTCGTTGACCGCGGCATCGAACCCGGCCGAGAGAACCCCGACGAAAAAAGTGCTCTGCCCATCCGCCGTAACCCGCCCGGCGTCGATTCTCCGTCCGCCTGAGGCCATCGCGCCAAGGATCAAGCGGCATGCGGCAGGCGTGTCATGAAGGGGCAAACCCAGGAGCCTGGCCACATCGTTTCCCGTTCCGCTGGGCACTATTCCCAGCGGAACTTCTCCTCCGGCGAGCGCATTGACCCCCAAATGGACCATGCCATCGCCTCCTACCACCACCAGTGCGGCCACTGCCGCGCCGGCCAACGTTTGGTCAACAAGGCGCCTCAGGTTGAGGTAATTGCCCGCTTGGAGGACGACGACGTCCCGTCCGGCGGCGCGGAACTGTGCCGCGGCGTGGTCCCCGGCATGGCGGGTCCGGCCAAAGGAGGCGGCCGGGTTGATGGCCATGACGATCACTCCCGGCTTACTGGAGGGGTTGACGGCTGCCGGTGGGGTCACATCGTGAATTATGCCAGCCGGGAACCACATACCCCGATGCCAACGTTCACATAGTGGCTGGATAAACTTGCCACTACCGCGCCTCTTGCAGAGCGCATCGACTTTTAGAGAAGGGCCCGTGCTTGGCCGAGGGCAGCAGTTCGCACTATCAGGTTCTCCGTGTTTCCGTCACTGCGACGGACAAGGAGATCAAGGTTGCCTACCGTAAGGCTGCCCGGAAAGCGCACCCCGATCACGGCGGGGAAGCGGAGATGTTCCGGCGGGTAACGCTGGCCTATGAAACCCTGATAGACCCCCGGCGCAGGGCCGAGTACGACCGCCGATACGCCCGCGGAGCATCCGGCGTAAGCCAGCCGCGGCCGGGCGACTACACAGGCACGGCCGCCCCGGGACCTTTCGCCACCGGCAGTGTCCGGCGACCCCAAACCCAGCGCAACACCGCCGGTGATCCCCCGGTCTATGTACCTGCCTTTGACGATCCGGACGAAGTCCCGCTCATTTCTGCGGCGGAAGCGGCGCAGCAGGTCCATGGACTCCCCCGGAAGCGGGGCATCTTCGGCGCCGAGGCGCGCATCCAACGTGAAATGCGAACTGTCCAACTGATCAGCCGCCAGGTGCTGCCCGCCCTGCCCGCTGCCCGGCTCATCAACGGCCTCCGCTCGCCGTCGGACAACAACCACATCGACCATGCCGTACTCTCCGGCTACCGGCTGGCCCTGGTGGGCTCCATGCTGCTCCCCAAAGGAGCGTACGCCTGGGACGGCCACTCGCTGCGCCACGGCGGCCGTTCGGTTGCTCCTCCGCAGCTGGCCCACATAGTCCGGCACATGCAGGACATCTTCCCTGAACTCAACGTCACCGGCTGGGTGGTCCTGCACAGCCCCGATGGCAACCTGCACGAGCCGGTGATCGACCAGTACGGCAAGGGCCAGTCCAGCCACAATGCTGTGGAAGTAGTCAATGCAGCAGGGCTGGTGAGGGGCCTCAAGCAGTTCCTCAGCTCAGGGCCGGCTCCGAACACGGTGGTGGTTCCGGTTCTGGCGCGCCTGCTGCGGGGAATGCACTAGCGGCGCCGCAGCCATTGGTAAAGGACCTGCCCGCTGACCTGTCCGCCACAGACTGGCCACTAAGATGGAACGGTGTTCCGCATCCTCTTCCACACTCCAGAAATCCCGGGTAATACGGGCAACGCCATCCGTTTGGCCGCCATCACCGGAGCTGAACTCCATCTGGTGGAGCCCCTCGGCTTCGACTTTTCCGACGCCAAGCTTCGCCGCGCCGGCCTGGATTACCACGATCTCGCCGTCGTCACTGTCCACAAGGACATCGATGCAGCGTGGGCGGCCCTGCAGCCGGAACGCGTCTTTGCCTACACTTCCGACGGCGAGACCTCCTATACGGACATCAGTTACCGCGAAGGCGATGTCCTCATGTTCGGTCCCGAATCCGTGGGCCTGCCGGATTGGCTCAAACAGGATCCACACGTTACCGCCCGTGTCCGGCTTCCGATGAAGCCATCCCTCCGCTCGCTCAACCTCGCCAATGCTGCTTCGATCGCCGTCTTCGAGGCGTGGCGGCAGAACGGTTTTGCCGGCGCCAAGGTCTAGCCCATCCAACGGCGCCTCAGCACCGAATACCTTTTGCAGGACAACTCCTGCCTTGGAGATTCGTTGAGGGAGCCTACGTGAGCGTGCTGCAGACCCAGGTGAAGACGGCAAGCCGCTGCACCGGCGCGCCCTCGACGCAAACCCGTGATGCTGACGGTTTCAAACGGGACGGCATATGCTGGACGGTGATGGACATCCCCAACAATCCCGGCCCCACGGTCTTCGAAGCTACCGGCCCTGCGACTGATCTGAATTCGCAACTGGCTGCCTTGCTCGAACTCGTGGCAGCAGGCAACCAACAGGCTTTCGCCGAGTTCTACCAATTGACCTCCCGGCGCGTCTTTGGCATGGCCAAACGCGTCCTGATAGACCCTGACCTCAGTGAGGACGCCACCCAGGAAGTCTTCATACAGGTGTGGCAAGGAGCGGCAAAGTTCGACCGCTCTGCCGGAACTCCGCTGGCTTGGTTGATGACCATTGCGCATCGCCGGGCCATTGACCGCGTCCGGGCCGTGCAGGCAGCGACGGACCGCGAAGCCAGGTATGGTGCCGCGAGCCAAGATCCGGACCGTGACTTGGTGGCCGAAGAAGCCGACACCAACCTCGAAGCCGAAGCTGTGAGCCGATGCCTCGGGACCCTGACGGACACCCAGCGGGAATCGGTCCGCCTGGCTTACTACGGCGGGCTGACCTACCGCGAGGTCGCCGAGCACCTGGGCGCCGCCGTCCCCACCATCAAGTCACGCATCCGTGATGGATTGCTGCGCTTGAAGACCTGCCTGGGGGTGGGTTGATATGAGTGAAAACACCAGTGGAGGCTTTATCCGCAGAATGTTTGCCAACGACATCGCTACCGACCTCGCTGAGGGCCGCGTCCTCGAACTGGCGGAGATCTATGCCTTGGATGCCCTGAGCGAGGACGAACGGGCCATGATCGATGCCCACGTCAAGGACGCCCCTGAAGGTCCTGAGTTCCGTGACAGGGTCCGTGAAGCCCGCGAGACCCTCGCAGTGAGCTTCGCGCCCGAAGAAGCACCTCCTGCCGGGCTCTTCGACAACATCATGGAACGCATTACCACCGATGCTGCTGCCCAATCCCCTGCCGTGGCCGCCGCCCCTCCGGTAGTGAGTCCCGCCGTCGACGACCTCGCGGCAGCACGGGCCAAACGTGAAGAGCGCACACGGGCCGGCGGCGCACGCAGATGGATCGTGGGGGCAGCCGCTGCAGCGGTGATTGCCCTTGGCAGCATCGGAGTCGGCACCTACGTTTCGGGGCAAAACGACCCCGTCAACCAGGTACTTCAAGCCCAGGACGTCCAGAAGAAGTCCGCACCTGTGCCCGGAGGCGGTACAGCCACCATCTCCGCGTCATCGGCCAAGGATTCTTTCGTGGTGCTGATGGACGGGGTTGCACCGGCCCCCGAAGGCAAGGTCTACCAGCTGTGGACCCTGCCTAAGGACGGCTCTGCCCCTGTACCGCAGGGCACCATGGATGCTGAGACCCTGTCCAAGCCGGCCGTGGTGAAGGGCCTGTCCTCCGCCTCGTCCGTAGCGATCACCGTGGAACCCACAGGCGGATCAAGCGCCCCCACCACCGAGCCGGTACTGGTGGTCGGGCTCAGCGCCTGACTCCAACCCAGTAACCAACGACGGCGGCCGTCCCCTTGAGTGGGACGGCCGCCGTCGTGCGTTGGTCAGTTCCGCATGGTCCGCACAGCGACGTCAGAAACCGGCGATGGTGGTCGATCCGTTGACGGCCACCACGTGGAAGCCCTCAGCACTGGTCCCGGCAGGCATTCCGGCGCGCTGACCGTTCGTCAGCATCTGGCCCCTGACTACACGATCCATGCCTTCGATGTCTGGATGCTGGCTCGCATGGACGCGGATGGCTTCCAACTTCGCAGTGACGTGGGCTGAGACGTCCACAAAGTGATTCTCCCGGGCGTCGGGGCTGCAAATGAACCACAGCCACGGCAGCTTGTAGGCATCCAGCCCCGCCTCAGCCAGTTCCGGGTAGGCAAAGGGATTCTCCACCGCAGGGTAGACCGCACGGGTGACAGCCTCGCCGGCAGCGAGGTGGTCCGGGTGGCTCTTCTGGAGACGATCCCAGTTTCGCTCAGGGTGCATGGTCAATACGATGTCGGGGCGGATTTCCCGGATCAGTTTCACCACCTGCTTGATGACACCATGGGTCGGCTCAAGGTAGCCATCAAGCTCGTGCAGGTAATGGATATCCTTGACGCCCACCAAGGCGGCTGCCCGCTGTTGTTCCTCGGCTCGGAGTTCGGTGATCCGTTCCCTGTCCGCCGGGTCAAAGCCTCCCGCGTCGCCGTCGGTCATGATGCAGTAGCTGACTTCGACGCCGGCCGCCGTCCACGCCGCAATGGTGCCGGCTGCGCCGAAGTCGATGTCGTCAGGATGAGCTGTAAAACAAAGCACCCGCTCAACACGCTCCGTGGAGGCATCGAACGGGCTCTTTGCTGACGTGAAGTCAGTAGGCAAAGGGATCAGCCTTTCCGTTTCTTGATCTCGGCAGTGGCCTGCGGAAGAACCTTGAAGAGGTCACCCACAATGCCGTAATCGGCGATCTCGAATACCGGTGATTCCGCGTCCTTATTGATGGCCACGATCACCTTTGAGGTCTGCATGCCGGCCTTCTGCTGAATAGCACCTGAAATGCCCGCAGAGATATACAACTGGGGCGAAACCGTGACTCCTGTCTGGCCCACCTGCGCGTCGTGACCGATCCAGCCCGCATCCGTGGCCGCACGGGATGCGCCCACTGCCGCTCCGAGCGCATCTGCAAGTTCCTCGACGGGACCGAAGTCGCCGTCCACGCCGCGGCCTCCGGCCACCACGATCCGTGCTTCGCTGAGGTCCGGCCTGCCGCTGACCGGCTTCTCGGACCGCGAGGCGATACGTGCAGAGTTCACCAAGGCATCCGCCGGGAGATCAATCCTGGCTACCGCAGGAGTTCCCGCAGCTCCGGACGGTGCCGGCTCAACGTTGTTGGCCTTGACCGAAAGAACGGTCACCGGGGTGGTGGCTTTCGCCGTGGTGTTGTAGGAGCCGGCAAGAACCGATTTGTGCGCGGTGCCGTCAGCCTCCACGCCCACGACGTCGGTAATCACGCCCGCGTTGAGCTTGATACCAAGCCTGCCCGCAATTTCCTTGCCCTCGGGCGAGTTGTCCAGGAGGACAGCCGTGGCGCCTGCGCTTTGCACGGCCGCGGCGAGATAGGCCGCCTTCGGGCCCACCAGGTAGTTATCCAGATCGTCCGAGGAGGGCTGGTAAACCGTGGCGACGCCGTAGGCGCCCAAGGCAGCGGCGACGTCGTCGGTAAGCTCACCTGTCAATGCGACGGCGGTCTCCCCCAGCGAGCGGGCGATGGTCAGGAGCTCCAAGCTGCTCTTCTTCAGAGCTGCTCCCGGGTTGTCAATGAAAACAAGTGCATTTGCCATGGTTGCGATCCCCTTTAGAGCAGCTTCTGCGCGGCGAGGAAGTCGACCAGCTTGATGCCGGCGTCGCCGTCGTCGGTGATGATGGTGCCGGCGGTCCGCGGCGGACGGGCCTCTGCGGATTCCACCACTGTCCAGGAGCCTGCCAAGCCCACCTGCGAGGCATCCACACCGATATCGGCGAGTGACAGGGCGGCAATCTTCTTCTTCTTTGCCGCAAGGATGCCCTTGAAGTTGGGGTAGCGCGGTTCATTGATTTGGTCGGTCACCGAAACCACTGCAGGAAGCTGCGCTTCAACGGTTTCAGAAAAGACGCCGGCATCGCGGCGGGCGGTGACCTGGTTGCCCGCAACTTCCAGGCTGGAAGCAAAGGTGACCTGCGGGAACTGCAAACGTTCGGCCAGCTGCGCCGGAATCAGCGACGTCTCACCGTCCGTGGACGCCATGCCGGTCAGGACCAGGTCCACCGGGCGGCCGTCAGCCGAAAGGTGCCTGATGGCAGCTGCCAATGCCAGCGAGGTAGCCGCTGCATCGGACCCGGCCAAAGCGTCATCGCTGAGGTGGACGCCCGAATACGCACCGATCTGCAGCGACTTCTTGACGGCATTGACTGCCCCTGCCGGCCCCATGCTCAAAGCAATGACCTCGTTGCCGGCCTTGGGCCCGCCGCGTTCCTCGGCCAGCTGCAGGGCTGCCTCGAGTGCGTACTCATCCAGCTCGGACAAGATGCTCTCATCACGGTCGGTTGTGTTGTCAGGTCCGGTGATGTGCCGGTCGAACTGCGCGTCCGGGACGTGCTTGACCAGAACGACAATCTTCAATGTCTCTTCCACTGTCTTCGAAGCAGCCTTCCATGCTTGTGGACGGCCAACCGCAAAAGCGTGGCCGCGAATTGCCCAGCGCGTGGGCTGATCCTAGCTAAGCATATTGCCCGCCGAAAACCACTCCCAGCGTTAACCCCTGTTTCAGCCCCTGTCTGCTTTCTATTGCCCCGTCCGGCCGGAGCCACGTCCGGCCGGAGCCACGCCGGGGACGGCAGAACGGCGGGCGGCACCAAAGAGGTGACGTCCGCCGTCGTGCGCTGTTCCCCGCCGCTGTTGGGGCCGCCTATGACTGCGCGGCGTCGAGGGTAACTTCTACTTCTTGAGTCTGCCCGCCGCGCTCAATGGTGACCTTGACCTTGGCACCTGCCGGCTGCTCACGGACAGCAGCCGTCAACTGGTTGGGGTCGCTGACTGTGTAGTTGCCGAACTTGGTGACGACATCGCCCACTTTGAGGCCTGCCTTCGCGGCAGCCGATCCGGTGGTCACTGCGGCAACCTCGGCGCCAACGGAGAAGCCCGAATCACTGCCGGAGGACGACTTGGAGCGAACCGAAACGCCAAACTGTCCGTGGCTGGCCTTGCCGGACTCGATAATTTCCTGAGCCACGCGCTTGGCATGGTTGATGGGGACGCTGAAACCAACGCCGATGTTGCCGGTGGAGGAATCGGAAGTCCCGCTCCCGGCAGAGGCGATGGCAACATTGACGCCAATGACCTCGCCCTTGCTGTTCACCAGCGCGCCGCCCGAGTTGCCCGGGTTGATGGCCGCGTCAGTCTGGATGACATTGATGGCGATGGAGCCTTCATTGGCAGTGCGCTGGCTCTGGCCGCCGTTAGGGGGCGCGAACTGGAAGCCCTCGTCATCGCCCTGACTCTCATCAGGGGTGCCTTCCGGCACGGCCGAGGACGCAACGCTGATGGTCCGGTTGAGCGTGGAGACGATTCCGTCGGTCACCGTGCCGGTCAGGCCCAGCGGAGAACCGATAGCGACGGCGGTGTCCCCCACGTTGATCTTGGAAGAGTCACCGAGCGTTGCCGGAACCAATCCGGAGGCGTCGCTGACCTTGATCACAGCGAGGTCAGACAACGGATCCGTGCCAACGACGGTGGCTTTGAGAACCTTGCCATCGCTGGTCCGAACCTCGATCGCGGCGTTGGCCGTGGCGCCGTCGAGCGTCACCACGTGCGTGTTGGTCAGGATGTGGCCCTCATCATCGAGGATGATGCCGGAGCCGGTTCCCCCCTCGTTGCCGCTGGTTGCCTTAATGGTCACCACGCTGGGTGAGGCCTTGGCAGCTGCCGCCGTGATGACGTTCACGTCATCCTTGTTGTTCACAATGACGGTGCTGGATTGTCCGCTCGTTGAGGCTGCCGGAGCCGGCTGGTCCCAGAGCACATTGCTCCCGGCCACCACGCCGCCACCAATCAGGCCTGCAGCGAGCATGCTGGCTACGAGGGTTCCTACGCCGAAAGCAGGCTTACGCTTCGGATGGCCATCCGAAGCAGCAGGAGCGTGCTGACTTCCGGGACCATGCGGGCCCTGGGGGCTGGCGCCTCCGCCGTAGAACGGCTGGTGCTGCGGGTAGCTGGGGCGGTGCGCCGGGTCCTGCTGGGGCACGCCGTAATACTGCGGCTGCTGCGTGCTGGTGTTGTGCTGGCCGGCAGGCGCGGCGTGCTGCCCTCCATGCTGCGCCCCGTAATGCTGGGGGTCGTTCTGTGCCGGGGCGGCGTGCTGGCTGGCGTGATGCGTCGGGGCGCCCACTTGGGACTGACGCAGCTGCTCCTGGGACTGATGCACCGGAGCGGAATCCTGCGTCGACCCTGCAGGCGGCTGGAAGGCCGGCAAAGGCGTGGTGGCATGTGTGTCCCGCGCGACTTCGCGTCCTGAATTCTCTTGCCCTGAAGTCCAGGCGGGCTGCTGCTGGGTGGCCGTGGCATCATTTTGCTCGCCGTTTGTGTTCCGCGGGCCGGATGGCTCGCGGTTCTCCGGTGCGGTGCCCTGCGCTGGGTTCTCCGTCATGGGTCTTCCTTTCGTCCTCGTCTCCAACAACTATGTACCCAATAACTGGAACAAAAGCGGACGTTCGCTGGGAGCTTCCTGAAAGGTTCGGCCCACCCTCGAGCGGGCCATCCGAAATCTCCTCAACGCACCAACAATCCTGACCTCTCCTATATTTCGCTGGTGGCATATTCACCCCTGTGGACGGGCCATGGGGTGCACCATAGAATCAAGAGGAATTGCCACAGCGACCTGCGGCTTTACACCATGCGTGGGGGCGCTGAGCATTCTGTGACGATTGGTACGCCTTGTTCCAGTCGCAGACGTGCTGAAGGGTTGCACATGCGGTCAATAGTTAAACGCGTACTCGCCGGAATCGGCCTGGCTGGAATGTTGGCCTTCCCGGCCACAGCTGCCTGGGCCGCTGATCCGGTGACCATTCCGTCCGGCCAGAACATCGTGGACGACGCCAACGTCCTGGGAAGCCGAAAAGGTGAAGTCCAGGAAGCGATCCAAAAGACGCTCAAGGACCACAAATACAACCTGTACGTAGTGACGGTTGACTCCTTTACGAATCCGTCGTCCCCGGCTGAGTGGACCAAGGCCGTAGCCGAGAAAAAGGGTATGGGCAAGCCGGATGCCATTTTGGCGATTTCCACTGCTGGCCAGTACAACTTTGCCCTTAACTCGGGCAGCTCCATTTACTCGAAGCAGTCAGCGATCGCACAGAACGCCGTCGTTGCCAATCTGGCAGGCGGCAAAAAGGACTACGCCCAAGCAGCCATCGACACAGCTGCTGCCATTGGCGACGCTGCAGGCGGCGGAAGCGGAACGGTACCCAGCGGGAATGCCGGCGTCGGCGTTCTTGTAGGCGTAGGCGTAGTGGCAGCTGGCGGCGCCGGCACGTACCTCTACCTCCGGAACCGGCGCAAGAAGAGCGGCACCAAGGCCGTCAGTGCCAGCTATGGGCCCCAGGGTGAACAGCTTGACCCACTGGCCGGGCTGACTATTCCTGAGCTGCGCCAGAAGAGCGGCTCACTGCTGATCGAGGCGGATGACGCCATCAAGTCCAGTGAGCAGGAGCTCGGATTCGCCCAGGCACAGTATGGTGATGCCGCAATCGGTAATTTCACCAAGGCTTTGGAAGAAGCCAAGGGCCACATGACAGAGTCCTTCAAGCTGCAGCAGCAGCTGGATGACCATATTCCTGACACCGAAGAACAGCAGCGCAGCTGGCTCGGGGAGATCATCCGCCGGTCGGAGGCTGCCCTCGCCTCACTGCGTGATCAAAAGGCCGATTTCGACTCCTTGCGTGAGTTGGAAAAGAACGCACCGCAAGCTCTCGCCGCTGTGGCGGCAGGAGCGAAGGACGCGGATTCAAAGATCGCCAACGCGGAACAATCCCTCGAAGGCCTGCGGGCCAAGTACGCCGAATCTGCGTTGACCCAAGTCTCGGACAATATCCTGCAGGCGAAAGAGCGTCTTGCATTCGTGCAGAACGCCGTCACCGCCGCTCAGGAGAAGCTGGCCGTCGGGGAGAACAGCATGGCGGCTGTGGCAGTTCGAGCAGCAGAGGAAAGCCTGCACCAGACAAACGTGCTGATCGATGCCATTTCAAAGACTGCCGGCAGCCTGGATGAAGCCCGGGCGTCCCTGGAAGGTGCCGTGGCAGAGACCAGCCAGGACCTTGCCCAGGCACGGGCCATGATCCAATCAGGTGAGCACCCTGAGCTTGCCGGCCCCGTTGCCGGTGTTGAGGCGGCCTTGGCGCAGGTGAAAACCGAAATTCAGGGCGGAAAGATCGACCCCATCGCTACGCTGAGCCGCGTGGAGTCGGCCCACCAAGCCCTGGACCAGTCATTGTCCGGCATTCGCGACCAGCAGGAGCAGGCCCGCCGGGCACAGGCTTCCCTGCAACAAACCATCATGGCTGCCCAAGCCCAGATCAGTGCTACCTCTGATTACATCACTGCCCGTCGCGGTGGCGTGGGTACGGAAGCCCGGACCAGGTTGGCCGAAGCTCAGCGGAACCTCGATTACGCCCTGTCAATCTCCCGCAACGATCCCGTGACGGCATTGACCTACGCCCAGCAGGCTCACTCACTTGCCGCCCAGGCAGCCCAGCTTGCCCAGTCCGACGTCGACCAGTTTGGCTATGCGGACCAAGGGCAGGGCTACGGACGCGGTGGAATGTTCGGAGGAGGTGGCGGCGGCGGAGGCGGTCTCGGCGGCGCCATCCTCGGTGGCATCCTCATCAACTCCATCCTCAACGGCGGCGGAGGCGGCTGGGGTGGCGGTAACAACGACGGCGGAGGCGGCGGCGGCTTCTTCGGCGGCGATTCCGGTGGCGGCGGGGACTGGGGTGGCGGCGGAGGCGACTTCGGCGGCGGAGACTCCGGCAGCTTCTAGCCAGACAGACTAAGTGGGGTCAATGCCCCGCATAGAAGCGGTACAACAACTGATCACTGATTTCAGTGGCACCACTGAGCAGGACGAAAGGCAACACCATGGTTAAGCAGTCCATTTTCGGTCGGATCTCACAGCTCGCCAAGGCAAACATCAACGCCTTGCTGGACCAGGCTGAGGACCCGCAGAAGATGCTGGACCAGATGGTCCGCGACTACACGAACAACATTGCCGAGGCCGAATCAGCCGTGGCCCAGACCATCGGTAATCTCCGGATGCTGCAGGCGGACTACAACGAGGACATCAAGAACGCCCAGGACTGGGGCAACAAGGCCCTCGCAGCGTCCAGGAAGGCCGATGAATACCGGTCCGCCGGCGACTCCGTCGATGCCCAGAAGTTCGACAACCTGGCCAAGGTCGCCATCCAGCGCCAGATGACCGCAGAGTCCGAGGCGAAGG
>NZ_JABMCX010000065.1 GCF_013179505.1 Paenarthrobacter sp. CM16
GTCAGCCTCCAACCACTGTCCGTCACCCAGCCACTCACAAGCGGCACCGCGATGAACGCAGCAACGGCACCCACCACGAATCCGGCAATTCCACCGAGTGTGACCATAAAGCCGTTGCGCAGGCCATAGATCAGGTAGGACAGCAGCATCAAGATCAATGCCAAATCCAATATCGTCAAGCCAAACACCAATGCTCCTCATAGCCGGGTAGCTCCAATTCTAGGTGTGGACCCTGACAACCAACCGTTAGTCGCATCACCACGGCGCCCCGTGAATGCTGCTCTTAGCCTGTTCCGAGGCCCCCATTTAGGGCGTTCCAAGGCTGAAACCCGCGTAGTTTCAGCGTTTCGCGTGCCAAGTACGTCACAGAAGCTTGAAAATTCTGAAACAATGGCCTGAGCGCCACGACCGAAACTTATATTCAGGAGATTTCATGGACATCGAGGTATTGCGCCGCGCACCCCTCTTCGCCACCCTTGACGACGACGCATTCCGCTTGCTGACGGACGAACTCACCGAGGTGGACCTTTCACGCGGAGCCTCCGTGTTCCGCGAAGGCGACCAGGGTGACCAGCTCTACTTCATCGTTTCCGGCAAGGTAAAGCTCGGCCGCACCTCCCCCGATGGCCGCGAGTCCCTGCTGGCCATCCTTGGCCCGGGCGAACTCTTCGGCGAAATGGCGTTGTTCGACCCCAGCCCGCGTACCGCCACGGCCACCGCCGTTTCAGAGACCCGCCTGGCCGGCCTCAAGAACGAGAGCCTCAACGCATTGCTCCGCACGCGCCCCGAGGTTTCCGCGCAGCTTCTGCAGGCTCTGGCCCGCCGTCTCCGCCGCACCAACGACTCTTTGTCCGACCTCGTCTTCTCCGACGTTCCGGGGCGCGTTGCCAAGGCCCTGCTGGACCTGGCCGACCGCTTCGGCCGTCCGGCCACCGACGGCGTCCTGGTAGCTCACGAGCTCACGCAGGAAGAACTGGCCCAGCTGGTTGGTGCTTCCCGCGAAACCGTCAACAAGGCATTGGCCGAGTTCGTTCAGCGCGGTTGGCTCCGCCTGGAAGCCCGCGCCGTAGTGATCCTGGACATGCAGCGTCTGCGCCAGCGTTCGCGCTAAGCATCACAGCAGAAAAGCCGCCCCGGTTCTCACCGGGGCGGCTTTTCTATTGGCACTGCGAGAGCGTGCGGCTCGAGCCCGCGGGACGTGAAAGAGGGACCGGCTCAAACCCGCGGGACGTGAGAGAGGATCGAGGGGGCTAACGCTCGCGCTGGGGTTCTCCGGCGATCGTACGGGCAGCTTCGACCTCGAGCATCAGGATTCCACCTTCGTCCACGAGTTTGGCCTGATACACATGCGCTTTGCGTTTGTAGCTCAGGTAGGCGATGCAACCGTTGGAGGCCGCCATTTTCTCGAGCATGATCTCGGAGCCGGGGACCAGGAGCTGGCCGAGGGTGAGGCCCACCGTATTCGGCTGGCCAATCTCATCACCGAGCGCCGGGGTGTCGCGGAGGGCGATCGCTTCGGCCGCAGTCACCCAGCGACCCCACACGCCCTTGCTCTCCAGGATGCTGGGCTGCTGGTTCACGGGAACCGTGGCAGCGAAGTAGCGGGTATTGAAGCGTGCATGCGCGAAGTCCGGGCTCAGCCAGTTCACCAGGGGTTTGAGCAGATCAGTGCGGAGCGAGAGCCCACGCTTGGAGAGCATCTCCGTGAAGGACTTTTCCTGTGCGGCCACGGCTTCCCGGGCCCTCATCCAGTCCAGCGTTGATGTGGCCTCAACGGTGGAGGAAGCATCCGGTCCGGCGAGCAGCACGCCGGTTTCTTCAAAGAGTTCGCGGATGGCTCCCACCACGTGACGGCGGGCGAGTCCGACGTCGTCCGTTCCCATGTGCTCAGCCCACTGCTGGGGCGTGGGGCCTACCCACCCGACGGGGTCGTCGTCGGACGCGTCCAGGGAACCGCCCGGGAACGCGACAACGCCCAACGGCGAGGATCCTGGCCTGTAACCAAGCCAGGTCTCCAAACCGGTGGGCGAGTCGCGCAAGAGCACAACGGACGATGCGTAGCGGGCGGCCCTGGGGGTCCGCTCGCCGAGCTCAAGCCAGTTTCGGGCTGCCCCTTCGAGTTCGGGAGGCAGTACAAACAGGCGGCGGGCAAGCTGCGGCAATTGGGTGAACCGGTTCCTTAGCTGAATTCAGCAATGAGCTCGACTTCAACAGGAGAGTCGAGCGGCAGGACAGAAACGCCGACGGCGGAGCGTGCGTGCTTGCCGGCGTCGCCGAAGACCTGGCCCAGAAGTTCGGAGGCACCATTGATGACGCCGGGCTGCCCGGTGAAGGTGGACTCGGAGGCTACGAAGCCAACCACCTTGACGATGCGGGTGACCCGGTCAAGATCGCCGATGACGCTCTTGACGGCGGCAAGTGCGTTGATGGCGCAGATCGCGGCGTAGCGCTTGGCGTCGTCGGGATCCACGGTGGGCTCGTCGGACGTGCCCAACTCTCCGAGGGATACCTTGCCCTTAGCTTCGAGTTTGCCGTTAATAAAGGGCAGCTGTCCGGACGTGTAAACGTAGTTGCCGGAGACGATGGCCGGCACGTAGTCGGCAACGGGCGCGGCGACCTCAGGGAGGGTCAATCCGAGCTCGGCAAGACGCTGCTCAACTGCAGACGTGGGGGCGCCGGATTCCGCGGGAGACGTGGTTTCTGCGGGGGTGGTCATGGTTACTGCTTCTCCCTCTTCAGGTATGCAACAAGGCCTTTGCCCTCGGGGCCACCGACAACCTGGACAAGCTCCCAGCCGTCCTCGCCCCACTGGTCCAGGATCTGCTTCGTAGCGTGGATAATGAGCGGAATCGTGGCGTACTCCCATTTGGTCATGACAGAAAGCCTAGCCCTTGCCGGTAAAGTGGAAAACATGGTGACTCGCAAGAACCCACTATTCGACACTGCCACCACCCTCGGAAAGATTCTAGGTTTCCTCGGTGTGAGCGCTATTTGTGGCGTCCTGGTGGCGGGCCTTTTGGTCCCCGCAGCCGCCGTTTCGGGCAGTGCCGCCAGTGGTTCAATCCAGTTCTTTGACACTCTGCCGGCGGAGCTCCAAGTGGATCCGCCCAGCCAGAACACCACGATCCTGGCGAAGGACGGTACGCCGATCGCCTCGATCTATGCGGAGAACAGGACCAAGGTTCCGCTGGATTCGATGAGCCCGTTCATCAAGGACGCTGTCATCGCGATTGAAGACAGCCGATTCTATGAGCACGGCGGCATCGACACCACGGGCATCATGCGAGCCATTGTCAGCACCGCCCGCGGCAACAAGCAGGGCGCGTCCACCATCACGCAGCAGTACGTGAACAACGTCATCAATGAGTCCCTGGTGGCGTCCGACCGTGAAGAAGACGTCAAGCTTAACGGTGGCGGCAAGGGCGTGGGCGACAAACTGCGCGAAATGAAGCTCGCCATCGCGTTGGAGAAGAAGTTCTCCAAAGAGCAGATCCTTGAGGGCTACCTCAACATCGTCTTCTTCAACCGTGACGCCTACGGCATTGAAGCCGCCTCCAAGTTCTTCTTCAGCACCTCCGCGAAGGACCTGACGCTTCCGCAGGCCGCCCTGCTGGCCGGCCTCGTGAACAGCCCCTCGGCCTTCGATCCCATCGCGAACCCGGACAACGCCCAGAAGCGCCGCGACCTCGTACTCGCCGCCATGGTGAACCAGGGCAAGATCACGCAGGCCGAGTACGACGAAGCCGTTGCTACCCCGGTCACCACCAAGGTCACCCCGGCCCGCCAGGGTTGCGCGTACGCCACCATGGCGCCGTACTTCTGCGACTACGTGCTTCACCTGCTCTTCAACAACCCGGCGTATGGCGACACCACCGAAGAGCGCGTCAAGCGCGTCCAGCGTGGTGGCCTCACCATCCAGACCACCCTCGATCCGACAGCCCAGACCGTGGCCCAGCAGCAGGTTGATGCCACGGCCGGCGCCAACCCGGATAAGTGGGGCGCGTCCATCACCTCTGTCCAGCCGGGTACGGGCCAGATCGTCAGCATGGCCCAGAACACGGTCTGGCTGCCTCAAGAGGGCAAGTTCGATCAGACCCAGAACTTCAACGTTGACGTCCTGGACGCCAACGGCAATGACCTCAACGGCATCGGTGGCTTCCAGCCTGGCTCGACCATGAAACCCTTCACGTTCGCCCAGTGGCTGAACGAGGGCAAGTCGATGAACCAGAACGTCAACGCTTCGCGACGAACGTATCAACAAAACTTCCCTTGGCGGAACACGTGTCCCACACCGGTGAACGGTTTCTATGACAAGAGCGTCCCGGGCAGTTTTGACCTCCAGAACTCGGACGAGGGTTACTACCGCAACATGACCGTCCTTTACGGCCTCATGAACTCCATCAACACCGCGACGTTTGCTTCGGCAGCTCAGGTGGACCTCTGCGGGATTCAAGGCATTGTTGATGCCACGGGCATCCATGGGGGGCTCCCGACCCGTGATGAAACGGGTAAGGTTACCGATCCGAACCCCAAGGTCACGATGACTACCTTGTCCAACCTGATCGGCGCCACACAGACTGCACCCCTGACCATGGCGGCTGCATTTGCGACCTTCGCTGCTGACGGAAAGTACTGTGAGCCGATTGCCATCACATCTGTCAAGGACCAGTCGGGCGCTGAATTGCCTGCCCAGTCATCCAACTGCAAAAACGCCGTTGAGCCCGCCGTCGCCCGGGGCGTTGCGTACGCCATGCAGGAAGTGCTCAACGCAGGATCGGGTTCGCTGATCCGCCCGTCACTTTCCACGAAGGGCAATTTCCCGGTGGCCGCCAAGACTGGCACCAACGACTCCAATGGCTCCACCTGGGTTGTTGGTTACACCACCGGCCTGGCCACGGCTTCCTGGTTCGGCGACCCGCTGGACAATCAGCTCCGCCCCGGACGCAATCTGACCGTCAACGGTAAGTTCTACGAGGCCATTGACGGTTACATGATTGCCGGTCCGCAGTTCACCAACTACATGTTGTCGGTGGCTCCTGCCTACGGCACCAACCCCTTCCCAGCGCCGCCGTCCAACCTGCTGGGCACGGCGGCCCCGCAGCGCAACACCACGCCTGCGCCGTCCAATCCGAACCCCGCCCCGCCCTCCAACAA
This sequence comes from Paenarthrobacter sp. CM16, assembly GCF_013179505.1. Classification (GTDB taxonomy): domain Bacteria; phylum Actinomycetota; class Actinomycetes; order Actinomycetales; family Micrococcaceae; genus Arthrobacter. The sequence continues at coordinate 5,155 of NZ_JABMCX010000065.1, forward strand.
CGGAAACGGCGGCAACGGAAACAATGGCAATAACGGCAACGGCAACAACGATAAGGACTAATCGTGTCCTTCCGTGATTCACTGGCAAACCGCGTCCGCACCGTCGGGCGCGGTTTCGCCGTCACTACAGCCCTCGGTGCAACAGCCGGCGCGGCAGCAGCTGCCTACGGCTGGTGGGAGAAGGACCAGTTCGAGGTCCGCCAGGAAACTTTGCCGATCCTTCCAGAGGGTGCGGCGCCGTTCCGGATCCTGCACCTCAGTGACATCCACTTCGTCCCGGGCCAGGACAAGAAGGCCCAGTGGCTTGAGTCCTTGGCTGAGCTGAAGCCCGACCTCGTGGTCAATACAGGCGACAACCTGAGCCATGCGAAGGCCATAGATCCCCTGATCCGGGCTCTACGTCCGCTGTTGGAGTTCCCCGGGGTGTTCGTTCCCGGGTCCAACGACTATTACGCGCCAAGGATCAAGAATCCTGCCGGCTACTTCCGCGGACCGTCGAGGCACAAGAAAGACCCCGTCAAGCTCGATTGGCCGAGGCTTCGCTCCGCGTTCGGTATGGGTGGTTGGATCGATCTGACCAACCGTGCCCAGTCGGTGGTCCTGAATGGACTCCGGTTCGATTTCTCGGGAGTGGACGATCCCCACCTCAAACGCGAGCGGTATGCCGGCTGGCCCCGCGGAACCGTGAACCAGGATGCGCGCCGCCACCTGAAGGTGGGCGTCATCCACGCTCCGTACCAGCGCGTGCTGGACCACTTCACCGAGGCCGGAGCAGACCTGATCCTCGCCGGCCACACGCACGGCGGCCAGATCTGCATCCCCGGCTACGGAGCCCTCGTCTCCAACTGCGACCTCCCCACGTGGCGCGCCAAGGGCCTCCACGACTGGGAAAGCAAGGAATTCACGACGCCGGTGAACGTCTCCGGCGGCATCGGAACCTCGCGCTTCGCCCCGGTCCGCATCGCCTGCCGCCCGGAGGCAGTCCTGCTCACCCTCACGGCACGCAGCTAAACGTAGAGGGATCATTACGATCCTCAATAACTGGGTCAAACATTTCACCGACGTTGCGTTCTCCTGTGAAACGAATCACGCCATGGCATAGGGTAGTTGCTACGGGAAACTACCTCCGCACCATCTGAAGATCCAGCTGTTGAGAAGCGGGCATGTCCAAGCAAACGTCATTTTTCACCTCCGTAGGCCGCCTGTACCCTCATGTGCGGCCCATCCTCCCCCGCCTTTTCATGGGCCTGATCTGCGCCTTGCTCGCGAGCATTGTTGCGCTGACGATTCCGCAGGTCCTGCGCGTCCTCGTCAACAACTCCTTGCAGCCGGGCGGTTCCACGGACGCAGTCTGGATTGCCGCCGTCGTGATTCTTGCGTTGGGTGTGGCTGAAGCGGGACTGGTGGCCTTGCGCCGGCAGTTCGTTATCAACCCGGCCACGACGGTTGAGACCAGGATGCGGGTGACCCTGTACGGTCACCTGCAAGAGCTCACCGTGGCGTTCCACGATCGCTGGGGCTCGGGCCAACTGCTCTCCCGGGCCATGACGGACCTGAGCTTCCTGCGCCGTTGGATGGCCTTTGGTGCCATCATGCTGGTGGTCACCACGCTGACGGTGATCATCGGCGTCGGCGTGATGTTCTCCATGAGCTGGCAACTGGCGCTGATCTTCCTGGGCGCGGCAGTGCCGATCATGATCAATTCCTTCCGCTTCCGCCGCCGCTTCAGCCTGGTCACCCGCCTCAGCCAGGACCAAGCCGGCGACCTCGCCACCACCGTTGAGGAATCCGTCCACGGCATCCGCGTCCTGAAGGCCTTTGGCCGGAGCCGCGAGGCGCTGGAGAACTTCAACGGGCAGGCCGAGGAACTTCGCCAGACGGAGATCGCGAAAGCCAAGCAGCAAGCCGGTTTCACCCTGGTGGTCACGCTGCTTCCGGAGCTGGCTCTGGGCGTCGGGCTGGTGGTGGGAATCATGCTGGCCGCCAGTGGAGAACTCAGCATCGGCTCGCTGGTGGCATTCTTCGCCACGGCTGCAGTAGTGGCCACACCGGTGGAGTTTTCGGGCATGCTCCTTGCCATGGCCCTGACCGCGAAGACCGCCCTGGACCGCCACTTCGAGGTCATGGACACCGAGAACACCATTACCTCGCCGGATCAGGCCGCGGTGCCGGAGACGGTGAAGGGCGCCTTGCGCTTTGAGCACGCGGGTTTCGGGTTCGACGACGGCGGCTCGCTTCTGCACGACCTCACCCTGGATATCCGTCCCGGCGAGACCATGGCCCTGGTGGGCATCACTGGCAGCGGCAAGAGCGCCATGCTCCAACTGGTCCCCCGCCTGTATGACGTCACCGAAGGTGCAGTGACGATCGACGGCGTTGATGTCCGCGAGCACGACGTTGAGGAGCTTCGCAGGATAGTGGCCGTAGCTTTCGAGGACACCACGCTGTTCTCCAGCTCCGTGCGGGACAACGTGCTCCTGGGCGCTCCCGATCCCAGCGATGCCGCCTTGGATGAAGCCCTGGACGTGGCACAGGCCCAGTTTGCCTACTCATTGCCCGATGGCGTGGACACGCTGATCGGCGAAGAGGGGCTGAGCCTCTCCGGCGGCCAGCGCCAGCGCATCGCCCTGGCCCGCGCCATCGCGGCCAAGCCAAAAGTCCTGGTGCTGGATGACCCCCTGTCCGCGTTGGACGTCAACACTGAGGAGCGCGTGGAAGCCCGTTTGCGGGAGGTCCTGCGCGAGACCACCACGTTGATCGTCGCGCACCGCCCTTCCACGGTGGCACTGGCGGACCGGGTGGCCTTGCTCGAAAACGGAACCATCACCGCCGTCGGGACCCATACGGAACTCTTGGCCGAAAACGATCACTACCGCTACGTCATTGCCAGCCTGGACGCCGGTCCCAAGGACCTGGACACCGAAATGGACGAGCTCGAAGAAGCTGAGGAGGCCCGCCGGTGAGTGCCGCAACGTTTGGAACCGCCAACGAGGACAACACGCTCCTCACCAAAGCAGACAGCAAAGCCGTACGACGCCGGTCGCTCACCTTGCTTGCCTCGCTCATCCGCCCGGTACGGTTGCGTTTCTGGCTGACGATCGTGATGGTGGTGGTCTCGCAGCTCACCCGGGTTGCCGGACCTGCGCTCATCGCGTTCGGGATCGACAACGCCCTCCCTGCACTGCAGGCGGGTGACAACGGGCCCTTGGTGCTTGCTGGTTCCCTCTATCTGGCAGCTGCGATTGCCACAGCTGGAATGACGGCGCTGTACGTGACGTCGACTGCCCGGTTGAGCCAAGCCATGCTGCTGGATCTTCGCCTGAGGGTTTTCCGGCATACCCAGCGGCTGAGCCTTGAGTTCCACGAGAAATACACGTCCGGGCGCATCATTGCCCGTCAGACCTCGGACCTCGAAGCTCTCCGGGAACTCCTGGACTCAGGCGTCAGCTCATTGGCCTCCGGCATGCTGTTCATGGTGTTCACCGCCTTCACCATCTTTGCCCTTGACTGGCGGAGCGGACTGATCGTCCTGGCAGCCGGCGTGCCCATGTTCTTCCTGGCCCGCTGGTACCAGAAGCATTCGCAGATAGCCTTCCGTGAGTCCCGCGTGGTCTCAGCCCGCCTGATCGTCCACTTCGTGGAAACCATGACCGGAATCCGCGCGGTGAAGGCTTTCCGCAAGGAGCGCGAGAATGCCTCCCGGTACGGCGAACTGGCCGAGGATTACCGCAAGAACACCGTCCGCTCCATCAACCTGAACGGCATTTTCCAGCCTGGCCTGGTGTTGATCGGCAACGTCTGCGTCGCCGTGGTCCTGCTGTTCGGCGGTTTCCGGGTGCTCAGTGGCGACTTGGCTGTCGGCGTCCTGCTGGCACTGATCCTGTCCACCAAGCGCTTCTTCCAGCCCGTGGACCAGATGGCCATGTTCTACAACTCCTTCCAGAGCGCACAGGCAGCATTGGAAAAGGTGTCCGGACTCCTTGAGGAAGTTCCCACCGTCCGTCCGCCCAAGAACCCTGTGGCGCTGAAGAGCTCCCGCGGCGAAATCGACTTCAAGGCCGTGGAGTTTGGCTACAGCGATGGCAAGGTTGTTGTTCCCAAGCTCGACCTGCACATACCGGCAGGGCAAACCGTTGCTTTGGTGGGCCAAACGGGTGCGGGGAAGTCAACGTTGGCTAAGCTCGTGGCCCGCTTCTACGACGTCACCTCCGGCGCGATCACGCTGGACGGCGTGGACCTCAGGGACCTGTCCACCACCGACCTCCGCCGCGCCGTGGTGATGGTGACACAGGAAGCATTCCTGTTCAGCGGCTCCGTTGCCGACAACATCGCACTGGGCCGGCCGGAGGCGTCGCGGGCTGAGATTGAGGCGGCTGCTGCAGCGGTGGGAGCCCACGAGTTCATCATGAGCCTCCCCGAGGGCTACGACACGGACGTCAACAAGCGCGGTGGGCGGGTGTCCTCCGGGCAACGGCAGCTCATCGGTTTCGCCCGCGCCTTCCTTGCCGCACCGGCCGTGCTGATCCTTGATGAGGCAACATCCTCCCTGGACATTCCTTCCGAGCGCATGGTGCAGCAAGGACTGTCCAACCTGCTGGAAGGAGTGGCCGGTGGCAGAGGGGCCAGGACAGCAATCATCATCGCCCACCGGCTCTCCACTGTAGAGACGGCCGACAGGGTTCTGGTGGTCCACGATGGCCGCATTGTGGAAGACGGAACACCCGCCGAGCTGATCAGTGGAGGCGGGCGGTTTGCCCAACTGCATGGGGCGTGGCGGGACTCGCTGGTGTAGCCTCCGCTGCCTCGTGGCTGTGACAAGGGGCACCGGCTCCTCGATTTCGCATCACGGGACGTTTCGGCTATTCTTGAACAGTTGCTTTCGCAGCGGATCGGGATGTAGCGCAGCTTGGTAGCGCGCTTCGTTCGGGACGAAGAGGTCGCAGGTTCAAATCCTGTCATCCCGACCAAACAAAGAGGGTCTTCCATTGGAAGGCCCTCTTTTGTGTTCCCTTGACCTTGCAAATGAGCAAAAAGAAACCCCGGGGCATCGCTCGTCACGCCCCGGGGTTTCTTTAACTACACTTGCTTTACATAGGGTCGGGCCAGTTGCCAATGGACATCGGCGTGTACGTGGTGTCCGTTGACTTGGTCGGCGCCACCACGCGCATCGGGTCCGGCCAGTTACCAATGGCACTTACTGTGCTGGAATCTGCTGCGGGAGCAGCAGAGACTACACCGGGAGCCGCAACCGCGAACGTCAGTGCGCCCGCCACGGCCACTGAAGCGATGATTTTCTTGAACATGATGTTGTACCCCAATGCGAGTCGGATTCGTTACGGAAATTGCACGGTCCCTGTTGACATACATTGTAAAATGTTTTCCACAGAGACTGTCAAGGTTTAGGTCAAAAGACGCCTGTAGGAGGGACCCGTGGGAAACGGATTCGGCGAGAAGCTACGTGCCGAACGGCTCGAACGTGGGTTGACGCAGGCCGAGCTCGGCAAAAACCTGTATTCGCCCAGCTACATTTCGCTGCTGGAGACCGGCCGCCGCGAGCCAACGGCCGAGGTTATCGAAGAGCTGGCCCGTCGGCTGGAACTCGCGCCAAAGGCCTTGGAAGCGTGGAGCCAGCCTGTTTCAGTGAGCGACGCTGAGTACGTCCTGGCCGGCTTGTATGCCCGGCAGGCCTGGGACCTTCGCGACTACCAACTCGCCGCCAGCCACGCCGCCACCGCTGCACAGATCGCCCTCGAGGCCAAGAACAACAGCGCTTGGTGGAACATGACGTACATGCAGGCTGAGTGCGTCATGAAACAAGGACAGCTGAAGGAGTGCCAGCAAATTGTTGAGCACCTTTTGGAGCACCCCATGGCCACGGAATCCGCCGGCCTTGGAGTCCGCGCCTGGCAGATGCTTGCCGCAGTGTGTCACGGACAAGGTCAGCTGGCCACCGCCGTCGAGCACGCCAAGCGAGCCGTCAAGCTCAGCGAGCAGCTTCCCAAAGGATCAACGCTCATCATCGGTGCGCACCGCGCGCTGATCGGCGCGTTGGCCGAGAGCGGCAAGCTGGATGAGGCCTGGGAGTACTGCCTTGCCATGATCGAGCACATGGACGAGCACTCCATGTCCCAGCTCGCAGGCGAGGTTGCCTGGGTGGTGGGCAACGTCGCCTTCATGCGCCACGACTACGTGGAGGGCATCAAGCACCACGAGCGCGCAGCCAAGCTCCTCTCCCCCGCCAATGACATTGAGCTGTGGGCCAGGTTCAACAAGGCATCGGCGGCGGTCCGGCTTTCCTCCGGCATCGTGGAACCGGAAACCCTCTCCGCCATTGAACGTGCCGAACTCGCGTTGTCCATTGTGGGCGGAAACACGACGGATCAGTTGGAGGTCGCCTTCATCCGCGCACGCTGGCTGTACCTGACCGGTGACATTCCGGCCGCCGTCGGGAAGCTCCGCGAAATCCACGCAGACCGCAAGGTCCTGGCCAGGCACACTGCCGGTGAAGTCTCCCTGTTGTTGGGCAAGTCGCTGAAAGCAGCCGGCGAAGCCTCGGAAGCACTCCAGTTCCTCGAGGAGGCCCAGCATGACTTCAGCGCCGCAGGGGCCTCTGATCGGGTGCAGCAAGCCATGGACGCAGTGCTGGAGATCCGCCTCGCCGAGCGTCGCGCGGCGAAAGAACACTCGCAAGCCTGATTAACCAGGTAAGTCGCAGTTAAGCGCGTTTTGAGGGGTCAAACGCGCTTAACTGCGACTCAGTTGGGTGCTTCTAGGCGAAGGTGCGGCCCGTCAGCTTCTCGTACGCTTCGACGTAGCGGGCACGGGTGCGCTCCACTACCTCAGCGGGAAGTGCCGGCGGCGGAGTGTCAGAGAACTTGTCCCAGCCGGACTCGGCGGACGTCAGCCAGTCGCGGACATACTGCTTGTCATAGGACGGCTGCGACTTGCCCGGCGCGTACGTGGACGCGTCCCAGAAGCGTGAAGAATCCGGGGTGAGGACTTCGTCGCCCAGGGTGATGACGCCCGTTGCTGCATCAATGCCGAACTCCACCTTGGTGTCGGCCAGGATGATGCCGCGTTCACGGGCGATCTCCTCAGCGCGGGTGTAGATCTTCAGCGTTAGCTCGCTCAGGCGGGCAGCAATATCGTCGCCCACCATGGCTACGACGTCGTCGTAGGTGATGTTGACGTCATGCTCGCCCACCTCGGCCTTGGCCGACGGCGTGAACAAGGCCTTGTCCAGGCGGGAACCGTCCACCAGGCCCTCGGGCAGCGGGATCTCGCAGACCGTGCCGTGTTCCTTGTACTCCACCAGGCCGGAGCCAGTGAGGTACCCGCGGGCAATGCACTCCACAGGGAACATATCCAGCTTCTTGCAGATCATGGCCCGTCCCTCGACCGCGGCAGGTACGCCACCCTCCACCGTGGAGGCCAGCACGTGGTGCTCAACCTCCAGCTGGTCGAACCACCACAGGCTCAGCTGCGTCAGGACACGGCCCTTGTCCGGGATCTCGCTGCTCAGCACGTGATCGTAGGCGCTGATGCGGTCGCTGGCCACAACCAGCACGCACTCCTGGCCGATCTTCTCCGTGATGGCCTCATCTGCCGGAACATAGAGGTCCCGGACCTTTCCGGAATAGACGTGGGTCCAGCCCGGAAGGTCCAGGGTCTCGGTCTCGAAACCGCCGGTGGGAAGAGAATCAGTCATGCTCAGGCCTGCACTTTCGGAATGGTGCCGGTAGCGGTGTACGGCACTCGGATTTCGCCGCGTGCGGCTTTGCCTCCGATGTCCGTACGGAACTGTGAGCCTTCAAGCTGAACCAGCTCCACGCCGTCGTACGCTTTTTCGCGGGCCTCCACCAGATCGGAACCGAGCGCCACAACAGCCAGGACGCGGCCGCCGGCGGAGACCACCTTGCCTTCGTCGTCCAGCTTGGTGCCGGCGTGGACCACGTGGACGCCGTCCAGCTCGTCCACCTTCTTCAGGCCGCGGATGCGATCGCCGGTGCGGGGTGCGTCCGGGTAGTTTTCGGCGGCGACGACGACGGCGACTGCCGTGTCCTTGGACCAGCGCAGCTCTTCTGCGGTGTCCAGTTCGCCCTTGGCAGCTGCCAGCAGCAGCGCACCGAGCGGGGTCTTGAGGCGGGCCAGGACGGCCTGGGTCTCGGGGTCGCCGAAGCGGACGTTGAACTCGATGACGCGGGTGCCGCGGGACGTCAGGGCGAGGCCGCAGTACAGCACGCCAATAAAGGGGGTGCCGCGGCGGGCCATCTCATCCACTGTGGGCTGGGCGACGCGGTCGATGACTTCCTGGACCAGGCCCTCGGGGGCCCATTCAAGCGGGGTGTAAGCGCCCATGCCACCGGTGTTGGGGCCTTCGTCGTTGTCGAAGATGCGCTTGAAATCCTGTGCCGGGGACAACGGGACAGTGGTACGGCCGTCGCAGAGGACGAACAGGGAAACCTCGGGGCCGTCAAGGAATTCCTCGATCACCACGGTTCCACCGGCGTCGAAGCACGCCTGGGCATGGGCCAAGGCCTCCGCGCGGTCCTTGGTGACCACCACGCCCTTGCCGGCTGCCAGGCCATCGTCCTTGACCACGTGGGGCACACCGAAGGTGTCCAGGGCGTCGGCGGCTTCCTCGGCGTTGGTGGCAACGCGGGCCATGGCCGTGGGAACGTTGGCTTCGGCCATGATCTGCTTGGCGAAGGCCTTGGAAGCCTCCAGCTGGGCAGCTTCCTTGCTGGGACCAAAGACCGGAATGCCGGCTTCACGGACGGCGTCGGACACGCCGGCAGCCAGCGGCGCCTCGGGTCCTACAACAACCAGGTCCACTGCCAGCTTGGTGGCGAGGGCGGACACGGCTTCCGGGTTGTTCCCGTCAATCGCATGGGTGGGAACGAGTTTGCTGATTCCCGCGTTGCCCGGGGCCGCGTGGACCTCGGAAACGTTGGGATCTTCAAGCAGAGAGCGGACAATGGCGTGTTCGCGGCCGCCTGGGCCAATGACGAGTACCTTCACAGTCCTCAAGGGTACTTTGTGAAGGGCGCGCGGCCTAAGCTGTGTCACTCCCCGGACCCAGCTGCGCCCTAGACTTGGCATATGCCCATGAGTTCGCATGAAACGTTCAACGTTGAGTCCGCGGTGGAACTGGCAGTGATCGAACGAAGTGGCTTTATTGAGTCCCGGCACATCGGCGCGGCCGTTGTTCTTGCCGGTGACGGCTCGGTGGTCACCCGTCTTGGTGACATCGATGCCCCCATCCTGGCCCGCTCCACCCTTAAGCCCTTCCAGGCCCTGGCCTCCATGCAGTCGGGCGTGCCCTTGCGCGGCGCCCAGGTTGCTGTTGCCTGTGGCAGCCACACCGGCTCCCTTGACCACATGGACGTGGTGGAGGGAATGCTCAAAGCGGCCGGCGTGAAGGAAGAGAACCTCCAATGCCCCACAGCGTGGCCGCAGGATGAGACCGCCCGCAACTGGCTGGTCCGCTCGGAGCGTGGCGAGTCCAAGCTGGCTTTCAATTGCTCCGGCAAGCACGCTGCGTTCCTGTGGGCGTGCACGGAAAACAGCTGGGACCTCCGCAGCTACCTTGAACCGAACCACCCGCTTCAGCAGCGGGTCCGTTCTGTCATTGAGGAATACACCGGCGAAACCATTTCGCACTTGGGGATCGATGGCTGCGGCGCACCCGTTGCCGCCGTGTCACTGACCGGCCTGGCCCGTGCGTACTCCCGTTTGGCCAAGTCTCCGGGGGACAAAACGTCCAACGCCCGTGCCGCCACCATCGCCACGTCCATGCTCGACTACCCCTGGGCCGTGCAAGGCAAGGGTGAGTCCAACACGATCGTCATGGAAGAACTCGAGGTCCTGGCAAAGATCGGTGCCGAAGGCGTCCTGGTCCTGGCCACCCCCACGGGCGCCACGGTGGCCGTGAAGATGCTGGACGGGAACCTCCGCGCCACCACCCTGGTAGGGCTGACGCTCCTGGCAGTGAGTGGCGCTGTGGACATCCCCGCCGTGTCGAACGTCCTTGAACGCGTAGTTGAGCCCATCCTCGGAGGCGGACGCACGGTGGGCAAGATCAGGTTGGGCCACGCTGTCTCGGCCCTGCTCGACTAGTACTTCGGAGGAGAAACACCCATGGCAGTTGCACGACGCCGCGTCAACATCGACGAGGGCCGCGCCGCGCTGGCAGCCTGGCAAGCCGCCGTCGAGCCTTCCGGCAGTAACGGTGAGCCGGGCAGCGTTCCCGGGGCGCCGCCGTCGCGCACTCTCATTGCGACGGCGGTCCGCTACTCCCTGGAGGAAGTCACCGCCCGCGCGCCCGGCAATTCAGTGGAAGTACGGGTGCCGCCGTTCGGCGTCACGCAGTGCGTGGAGGGGCCGCGCCACACTCGCGGTACTCCGCCGAACGTGATCGAGTGCGACGCCGACACGTGGCTTTCGCTGGTCACCGGCCGCCTCTCCTGGGCTGACGCGGTTTCGAACCACAGGCTCGCCGCGTCCGGTCTGCGTGCGGACCTCTCGGAACTGCTCCCCCTCTAAGGAGTTTTTGTACAGCTAATGCCCCTAAGACCGTGTCTTAAGGGCATCAGCTGTACAAAAAGTATCCGGTTTAGTCCGGGCAGACCGGGGTGGTTGATTGCCCCTTCTTGCTCATTTCGAACTGCGGGATGTCCTCCGCCGCGGGACCGCCGCGGAACTTCGGCGAGGGCTCCTGGCCACCGCTGATGCGTTCGAGCTCTTGTTCCTCGAAGACTTCTTCCTTGCCAAGCATGATGGCGGAATCGTGGTTGGTGATCTCGCCGTTGAAGGCCCGGAGCATGACGCTACGGTCAAACTGGCCTTCCCACTTGGCTACCACGAACGTTGCCACGCAGTTGCCCAGGAGGTTCACCACCACGCGCATGGAGTCCATCAGGCGGTCGGCTCCGAGGAGGAGCGCGACGCCGGCCACGGGGAAGATGCCGAGCGCGGCGGCTGTGGCGGAGAGCGCCAGGAACGACGAACCCGGCACTCCGGCCATGCCCTTGGAGGTCAGGAGCAGCACGCCCAAGGCAGCCAGCTGCTGGCCAAGGTCAAGGTTGTGGACGAAGGCCTGCGCCAGGAACAACAGTGAGATGGACAGGTAAATCGCGGCGCCGTCCAGGTTGAAGGAGTAACCCGTGGGAACCACCAGGCCCGTGGTGGCACGGGAGCAGCCGGCGTTGGTCAGCTTGGTCATGATGCGCGGCATCACAGCTTCCGTGGAAGCAGTTCCCAGGGCCAGCAGGAATTCCTCGCGGGTGTACTTCAGGAACGCCCACAGCGGAACCCGGGCAAAGCCCCAAGCCACCAGGAACAGCAGGCCGATGAAGATGATCGCGGCTCCGTAGCAGGCGGCTATCAGGAGGGCATAAGTGCTCAGCGTGCCCAGTCCGTACTGGCCGATGATGAAGGCCATGGCACCGAACGCACCAATGGGAGCAACTTTCATGATCCAGGACATGATCTTGAAGATCAGCTCCAGGACGGTCTCCATGAGGCTGATGACGGGGAGGCACCGTTCGCGGCCGATGACCACAATGGCTGCGCCGAAGAAGACGGAGAAGAACAGCACCTGGAGCAGGCTGTTGTTGGCAAAAGCACCGATCACGCTGACGGGAATGACGTCCAGGATGAACGCTGCGGCGTCCTTGGGAGGCGCGTTGCCGGTCTTGGCGTTGAGTGCATCCTGGGAGAGCGTAGCGGGGTCGATATTAAGGCCAGCACCAGGCTGAACGATGTTTCCTACGATGAGCCCGAAGACGAGGGCGAAAAGAGTGGCGCCGGTGAAGTACAGGAGCGCTTTGACCCCGACCCTTCCGACCGCTTTGACGTCGCCCACTGCCGAGATGCCCGTGACGATCACGAGGAAAATCAGCGGGGCAATGATCATTTTGATGAGTTGGATGAATCCATCGCCCAGTGGCCGGAGGGCGGACCCAATGGTCGGCCAAAAATGACCGATGAGCACACCTGCGACGACGGCGATCAGGATTTGAAAAAAGAGCGACTGATACAGCCGCTTTTTCTTCTGCGGGGCCGAACTCGCCTTCAGCGCCGCGGAGTCTGGGATCTTCATTGTTCTGAACCAATCAGTTGTGAACAGCCTCACATTTTGTGGGGTTTTTCAAATGTAGGCCTGCGCGGGCCATTCCGCAAGGGGAAAATTGGTTTCCGTATTGTGGAAGTCACATTCGGTTTGGAGGAGCTCTCGCCGCGCCTCCACCACCTTCTTTGGCGCAGAAATGCCCGCGACACACCGTCTTAGGGGCGTGTCACGGGCATTCCGGAATCACAGTGAGTGGTGGCGGTACAGGCCACCGGTGTTGAGGGCGTTATGTGTACAAAAACTCGCTAGCCGCGGCCGACGAAAGGCATGCCGGCGGCGGTCACCACCAATGAACCGACACTGGCCGACGCCGGCATGTTGGCCATCATCAGCACGGCACGGGCAGCGTCGTCCACGGGGAACATGGGCTCCACTTTGCGGCTGCCATCGGCCTGCAGCGCCCCGGAACCCACGCCTATGGTGTCCATGATCTCGGTACGGGTATTGCCGATGTCGATCTGCCCGCACGTGATGCCGAATTCCCTGCCGTCGAGCTCAATACTCTTGGTCAGGCCGGTCATTGCGTGCTTGGTGACCGTATAGGCCACGGACCTGGGCCTGGGTGAATGCGCTGAGATGGAGCCATTGTTGATGATCCGGCCACCCTGCGGCTCTTGGGCTTTCATGGTCCGCACCGCCTCCGCCGCACACAACATGGAGCCGGTCACGTTCACCCGCAGCGTGGCCTCCCACTCCCCAAAGCTGATCTCACCGACGTCGCCGGCCGGCCCAAAGATGCCGGCATTGTTGAACAGCACATCAACCCGGCCCCAGCGTTGGCGGACGTCCGCGAAAAGGCGCGCGACGTCGTCGGGCGCTGTCACGTCGCATGGAACCGCCAGCGCGTCCGGGTGGTCCCCCGCAGTTTCCAGCAGTTGCGCCTCACGGCGACCAGCCAACGCAACACGGTAACCCTCCGCGAGCATGAGCTTGGCGACCGCGCGGCCAATACCCGAACCTGCCCCGGTGACGACGGCGACCCTCGGGCCTGTGGGCGGGTGTGAGTCAGTCATGTGGTTGCCTTTCGGGGAAGTGCTGGTGCCTGCGTCAGAGTACGACGTCGGCCGGCTCGGTTGCGGTAGCCGGCTCGGCTGAATGCGGGGCTGTGGTTATCGGCCAGCCTATGACAGTCTTCGGACGGGGCGTGGCGTAGGTCCTGACCTTGGACGTGGACAGCCCAAGGCGGACCAGGGACTCAGCGATGGTCACCGCCGCCGCCACACCGTCCACCACCGGAACGCCCGTGCGCTGGCGGATCTGCTCGTCCAGTTCTGCCATGCCGCCGCAGCCCAGGACAATGACCTCGGCCTTGTCCTGGTTGACCGCTTGCTCCGCCTGGCTCACGATCGCCTCAACAGCACGCTCCGGATATTCCTCAAGTTCCAGCACAGCCATGCCACTGGCCCTGACGGAGGCACAGCGTGCGTCCAGGCCGGCCAGC
>NZ_JABMCX010000066.1 GCF_013179505.1 Paenarthrobacter sp. CM16
CGCGCGGCCCGTACCCGGAAATTGCCGGGTTCCTGGGGCGTCACCGCGACAAATATGAGCCGATGCTGGCGGTGTTCAACTACTTCGACGGCGTGCACCTGGGCCGTGCTGCCACCGTGCCTGCACTCTTCTCAGCTGCCCAAATGGACGACATCTGCCCTCCGTCCACCGTTTTCGCCAGCTACAACAACTACGGGGTTTCCGGCGGTGCGCCCGAAAAGGACATCGAGGTATACCGGTTCAACAACCACGAGGGCGGGCAGGAACACCACTGGATCAGGCAACTGCAGTTCCTGCGCAAACTTTTGTCATCATGACGGACGCAATTTGCCCGGTGTGAAGAACCGCGGTTATGGTGTGGCTATGACAAACCGTTGGTATGCGTATTTTTCGTTGGCTCTGGAGGGGCCCGCGTCTAACTGACACGCATCCAACTTCCTTCAGAGCCAACAGGGCAGAGATCATTCTCTGCCCTTCGCCATATCCGGCGGGTTCTGAAAAGGGGCCCGCTCCGCATCCCGGAACAGGACCCAGACATGACCAGCATCGCCGCAGAACCCACCGATTCGCTTGACTCCGCATCAGAGGCAGCACAGCCCGCTACCTCCAATTTGCGGGTGGCCCGCTTCGAGCCGCTTCCGGCGCCCCATGACCTCATCGCTGAGTTGCCGCTGGATGCCCGCTCAGCTGCCGTCGTCGACCGCGGCCGTGACCAGGTCCGAGCCATCATGGACGGCGTTGACGACCGCCTGCTGGTGATCGTTGGTCCGTGCTCCATCCACGATCCCAAGGCCGGCCTCGAATACGCCCGCCGGTTGGTCAGCCAGGCGGAGAAGCACAAGGAAGACCTGCTGATCGTCATGCGGACCTACTTCGAGAAGCCCCGCACCACGGTTGGCTGGAAGGGCCTCATCAACGATCCCCACCTCGATGGCAGCCATGACATCGCTGCGGGCCTGCGCGCAGCCCGTGGCTTCCTGAAGCAGGTCACTGCCCTCGGGCTGCCCACGGCCACCGAGTTCCTGGAGCCCATCAGCCCGCAGTACATGGCTGACCTTGTCTCTTGGGGTGCGATCGGTGCCCGCACCACCGAAAGCCAGATCCACCGCCAGCTCGCCTCCGGATTGTCCATGCCCATCGGCTTCAAGAACGGCACCGACGGCGATCTGCAGGTGGCCATTGACGCTTGCGGCGCCTCTGCCGCTGAGCAAGCCTTCCTGGGGATCGACGACGACGGCCGCGCGGCTCTCGTCGCAACCTCCGGCAACCCGGATACCCACGTGATCCTGCGCGGCGGACGCAAGGGGCCCAACTACTCCGTGGACGATGTTGCAGCTGCTTCCGCCAAGCTCGCCTCCAAGGGGCTGAACCCGCGCCTGATCGTGGACGCAAGCCACGCCAACAGCGGCAAGAGCCACCACCGCCAGGCAGAGGTTGCCCTGGAAATCGGTGCTCAGCTTGAGGCAGGGGAGAGCTCGCCGATCGCCGGTGTCATGCTGGAGAGCTTCCTGGTGGGCGGAGCGCAGAACCTGGATGTGGCCAAGCAACTTTCCGGCGAGCAGGAGCTCGTTTACGGCCAGAGCGTCACGGATGCGTGCATGGAATGGGACGTCACGGCCTCGGTGTTGGAGCAGCTGGCAGCCTCGGCCCGGAAGCGCCGCGCGGTGGTTGCCCCGTAGTATCCCGGCGCGGCGGTTGGTTGGTCCGGCTCCGTTTCGTGGCTTTGCTGCGCAACAGGCCGTTCGCCCGGCACTCCAGGCAGCGAGCCCACGAATCGGGCGCTGCGGGTGAGCGGCGGGGGCGCGGCAGGTCAGCTGCAGGTCAGCTGAGGAGGGAGGAAGTGTGGTCCCACTTTGCGGAAATGCTTTCACATTGGCCCCATCAGCCTCTAGAGTATCTAGCACATGGTTGTTGGATGGCTCAGCATCGGCACACCGTTCTACTGGGGGTGTCCTACTGTCTGAGAGCAAAGGAATATGGGAAATGTCCGCAGAGACTAACTTCTCGAATGCGCGTTTCATGACGGTGGCCGAAGTGGCCGACGTCCTGCGTGTTTCCAAAATGACCGTGTATCGCCTGGTCCACTCAGGGGAAATGCCCGCCGTCAGGTTCGGCCGTTCCTTCAGGGTTCCTGAAGAGGCCGTAGCCCAGTACCTCAAGGGTGCTGTGGTGGACGGACAATCCGAGACCGCCTGAGGCTCCATGGGTCCGTCCCGCGGACCGTGGTCACAGGGTGCCCCTTTGAAGCGGTACTCTGTTAAGGAACGTTTTACGTCAATGTAAGAATCTGTCAGTTGTACTTGTCTGCTTCCGCGGATCTGTTCCAACAGACAGGAACTTCTAGTTTGTAAGGAACTTTCGTGGGTTCAGTTATTAAGAAGCGCCGCAAGCGTATGGCCAAGAAGAAGCACCGCAAGCTGCTTCGCAAGACCCGCCACCAGCGTCGCAATAAGAAGTAGAGATACTTCATCAAGCGTGAATGCCCGTTGCCTCTCGAGGCGGCGGGCATTTTTGCACCCTCTTCCACATCCCTCGGGTTTGGCGCTGGCCCTCTTTCGCGTCCCTCGGGTTTGAGGCCAACCCTCTTTCACGTCCCTCGGGTTTGGCGCTGGCCCTCTTTCACGTCCCTCGGGTTTGATGGGAACCCTTTTGCACGTTCCTCGGGTTTGATGGGAACCCTTTTGCACGTTCCTCGGGTTTGGCGCTGGCCCTCTTGCACGTCCCTCGGGGTTGACGCTGGCCCTCTTTCACGTCCCTCGGGTTTGATGGGAACCCTCTTTCACGTCCCCCGGGAAAAGCCTGAACTGACCGCAGGATCCTGCCATGCTGACCGCAAAGCACCCTTGATCTTCTGGGTGGCTGACCGAAAGTTGTCCGCCAGGTCATCTTTACCGAACTTGAGGACTACCCAGCCCGCTGCTTCAAATGCCTTGTCGCGTCGCCGATCACTAAAGATCTGTTCCCGCCCGAGGTGATGACCGCCGTCGTACTGTAGTGCAAGGCGTCGAGATCGGAAGCCCAAGTCTGCGGACGGCGAGAATGGGTCCTTGGGGCGGAGGTGCACCTGTAGTTCCGGTTCGGGAATGCCGGCGTCCAACATCGCCAATCGGAGCAGTGACTCCGGCGCGGAATCGGAGCCGATACGCATCAAGTCGAGGGCTTCTCTTGCCCGAACAACGCCCTGCAGGTTCTTGTGCTTGTCCACTAACTGGCGGAGCGCGTCCGGTGTGGTGAAAGGGGTATCGCGATCCTCGAATTCCGAGCGGGGCTTGCGGATGAGTTCGTCGCCCATGCAGACGAGCTCAGGAAGCGGAAGGCGCCTGGCGAGATCCAACCAGGTCCGCGCCCTGGTGCTCATTCGGATGCCGTCGACCCACTCGATCTCGTCGTCGAAGGCTACCAGCGTATGTCCGATCACTCCTTTGCGCCGCACCGGCGGGAGGTGCCTCGGCTTGCTGAGATGCAGTTCGTTGGAATCTGACAATCATGGTGGAAGGGATGCTCCATACAGTCTCGCGGCCGTCACATGGGAGATCCAGGCGCCAGGACTTGCTGCCGACAGCGATCGTGCTGCCGCCGACAGTTCGAAATCCCAGTCCGACGGCCGATAAAGGCCGCGGCTGACCCCCAGTATTTTGCTGCGATTCCAGAGGTGCGATTGCTTCAGGCCTGCGGCCTCGGCCTCGGCGAGAGTAAACGGCGCGTCGATCATTTGGAGCGGAAGGGGTGCGGCTTTTTGCATAACTGGCATTCTTGCCCAGAAACGCCTCAGGCATGGGAAGTTATCCACAGGTCGCTAAAGCCGTTGTCGGGATCTGGCAGAGGGTTGCGTCGAAGCCCGAGGGATGTGGCAGAGGGTTGCGTTAAAGCCCGAGGGATGTGGGAGAGGGCTGGGTTGATGCCCGAGGGATGTGGGAGAGGGTCAGATGCGGGGGCCGCGGAACCGTGAAAAGCCACGCCAGAGTCCGTACACCGCTCCGCCCACCGTGGCGGCCTTTAGCCCTAGCGTTGCTGCCCGGCGGCCGGCGCGGAAGTCGTAAACGGGCCAGTTATTCTCACGGGCATGCCGCCGCAGCTTCGCATCGGGGTTGATGACCACGGGATGGCCCACCATGGTAAGCAAGGGGATGTCGTTGGCGGAATCGCTGTAAGCCCAGCAGTGGTCCAGGTCCAGACCTTCCCTGTCTGCCACGATCTGGACTGCGACTGCTTTCGCGGGGCCGTGCAGGATATCTCCCACGAGCTTCCCTGTGTACATGCCATCTTCCACTTCACCCACTGTGCCAAGGGCGCCGGTCAGTCCGAGCCGTGTGGAAATGACGGTTGCCACCTCGATGGGTGTGGCCGTTACGAGCCAGACTTTGCGTCCCACCCTGAGATGCTGCTCCGCCAAGGCCTTGGTTCCAGGCCAGATCCGCGACTCGATCATTTCGTCGTAGACCTCCTCGCCCAAGGCTTTGATGTCATCCACCGTGATACCGGAGGCAAGGGTCAATGCTGAGTCGCGGACGGAGTGGACGTCGTCCATGTTCTCGCCGCGCATGACGAACTTGAATTGTTTCCATGCGAAACCCGCGGCTTGCGACAGCGTGAAGGCTTTGCGTTCGTACATCTTGCGGGCTACGTGGAAGAGGCTGGCGCCCTTCATCAAAGTGTTATCAACGTCGAAGAATGCGGCTTCACCTGTGCGCTTATGCACGATGTCCTTCTGCACCAAGGCATCTGCGACCACGGCGGCGTTCTTCTCCTCGGGCATGCCTTGAGTCTAGTCAATAGCCGGGGCCGGTGTTGAGGGCGCACGGGTGGGATAGGCGCGGGATGTGGGAGAGGGACGGTGGGATAGGCGCGGGATGTGGGAGAGGGACGGTGGGATAGGCGCGGGATGTGGGAGAGGGACGGTGGGGAGGGGTGGGATGTGGGAGAGGGACGGTGGGGAGGGGGTGGGATGTGGGAGAGGGTTGGGCCGGTACCTTAGATGCATGGCTCTTCCCGACGTTGTCCTCCTGACCAAAGCTGACTGCCACCTGTGCACCGAGGCGCGTGCCGCCGTCGAGCGTGTCACAAAAAGTCTTGGCGTGCAGTGGACCGAACAAGGGATCGACGGCGACCCGCAACTGCAGCAGCGCTTCGCGGAGGAGATTCCCGTGGTGCTGGTGAATGGTATCCAGCGCGATTTCTGGAAGATCGACGAGGAACGGCTTACCCGCACCCTGAAGAAGGTCCTGGAGGACTGAAGGTGGGGTTACCCGCTAGTAGTTGCTTTTGTTGACTCCGGCCGGGGGTCATAGAGTGGAACAACAAAGCGACGCAATGGAGAATACCGTGACTGCGCTGGAACCGTCCCCGGAGGCTGCCGCCGGGGACAACGAACCTGCCACCAAGCAGATCCCGCCCGCGGCTGTGGCCCGGATGACTCTCTATTTGCGCGCGCTGAACTCTTTGCTGGCTGAAGGCGTGGAGCGGGTGTCGTCGGAGGCGCTGGCCGAGGCCTCGGGCGTCAGCTCATCCACACTGCGCAAGGACCTCTCGTACGTGGGCTCCTACGGGACACGCGGTGTCGGCTATGAAGTCCAATACCTCAGCCGCCACATTGCCGCCGCTCTAGGCCTGACGCACGACTGGAAGGTCGCGATCGTGGGCGCCGGTAACCTCGGCAAAGCCTTGGCACGCTATGGCGGCTTTGAGTCCCGGGGTTTTGACGTCGTAGCGATCTTTGACGCCGACCCCATGGTGATCGGCAATGAAGTTGGCTGGTTGCGCGTGAGTGACTCGGCGGAACTTGAGCGGGTTCTGGAGAGAACCCACACCAACATGGTGGTGCTGGCGTTGCCGGCCACAGTAGCCCAGGCTGTGTGCGACCGCGTGATTGCCGCCGGCATCCGGAGCATCCTCAGCTTTGCGCCGGTGCTGTTGCAGGTCCCTCCGCATGTGAACCTTCGCAAGGTGGACATGGCCACGGAGCTTCAAATTTTGGCGTACCACGCACAACGGGCGCAGACACCGGGCCAGGCTGTTTAGCCTTCGCCGGGTCCACGCCCGCGTTTGGGTATTCGGAAGTGCTTAGCGGCCGTACGGGTTCTGGTACGGGTTGCCGAACGGCTGTGCCTTGCGGAAGTAAGGAGCCGACGCCGGCAGGTACAGCATGACGATCGCAGCAACGCCCAGCAGGATCACGATCAGCTGCAGGATGCCGTACGTGGCACCAAACTGGAACAGGCTGGTGAGACCCAGGACGGAGATTGCGGCGAAGACGGTGCCCAGGATTCGGGCCCAGTTCTTGCCCTTGCGAACAGGGAAAGCGACCAGCGCGTAGAGCCCAAGGCCCACGATGGCGCCGACTACCGCGCTGACGCCGATCACGCCGCGCATGCCTTCCATGGATTCCGCGGGGATGTCCGTGCCCTGCTGGGATGCCTGCTGGTTCATGGCGTTGATGAAAGCGTCAGCTCCGGTGGTGGCCAACAAAAGTGAGCTGATGGCGGAGAGAATACCGGCTGCAATGATCATCCAGAAGGCGTAGTTCACCATGGGCGGCACAGCGGTGGGGCCCGGTTGCTGGCTGGGCCAGTTGGTGTCCTGGCCGTATTGCGGAGCGCTGGGCGCCTGGCCGTAGGGGGAGGACTGCTGGCCGTACTGGGGAGCGGCGGGCTGGCCGTACTGCGGTGCGGCAGGGTTCTGCTGGCCGTACTGCGGCGCGGAAGGCTGGCCGTACTGCGGTGCAGCGGGGCTCTGCTGGCCGTATTGCGGCGCTGAGGGAGCAGCGGGCTGGGTGCCCGGTTGCTCGGGCTGGTTGGCATCGCCGGGGTTTGACGGCGGGTACGGAGGGTTGCTCATGGCATTCCTTTGCTTGTTCGACTGCGGGTGCGGCCGCCGGGATCAGCAAAATGACCCTGCCCCCAGCGTGGTTCTGCTTCCACCGTACCTCCCGGGTCTGACGCTGCAGATGATCCCACGCGGGAATTTCCTGCTCAAGGCAAAAATCATCATCTTGGCTTACGCCTGCATGATGAAGGCCGCGGTAATCCGGGAGGACTACCGCGGCCTTCTGCGCACATGCAGCCGTTCAGCGAACGACGACGACACTTGCGTCTGCGCTATGCATGACCTTTGACTGCTTTGAACCAGAGCTGCGAATTGGGGAGCCACATCAGGACTACGGCTACCGCGCTGACGAGGAAGCCGAACCAGTTGCTGCCCAGGCCCGTGCTGGATCCTCCTGCGCTGGCGGCACTGAAAATGGTGAGCAGCAAGGAGATGCCGGCCACGACGGTGAGGGCGAGCCGGGCCCACTCCTTCCCCTCCTTCATCTTCATGGCCAGGACCACCTGGGCCGCAGCTACAGCGAGGGTGAGGATGAGGATGATCAAGAGGATCCCCGCAACGCCGGGGGCGAAGGCGAAGAGCGCGATGATGGCAAAGAAGCCGATGAGTCCGAACAGGAGGCCCAGGAGTCCGGAGATCACCCAGATGAAGTAGGAAACCTTCAGCTCGGTGGGGAGGCCCTGGGTCTTGAACATTCCAGAGAAGCCGCCCTGGGGCATGACGTCATTGAAGTTGCGGGGCCCGTCGGTGGGCATTTCGAAGTGGAAACCGGGTTGCCCCGGGCGTGAACCGGGCGGGGTCTGGCCGGGCTGGGAATACTGCCCCGGTTGCGACGGCGGCTGGTAACCCTGGGGTGGCTGGTAGCCCTGCGGAGGCTGGTAACCCGCAGGAGGAACATTGCCGGGCTGCGGAGGCTGGGAGCCGGGCTGCTGTGGCTGTGGTGCTTCGTCTGGGGTACTCATGGCATCACTGTAGACCGCGGGTTGAGGGTTGCATAGGAACTTCGGAGCCAACTCGCAGGTAAATACAGGCTGTTTGCCGAACAATTGCGGGGTGACTTACGGATATGCGAAACGGCGCCCTCCACAGAGTGAACTGTGGAGGGCGCCGTTTGGCATGCTGCGCTTGGGATCAGCGTCTTGTTGGTCAGCCGCGGCGTTGTGCGGCGGGGGTAACAAACAAGGGCGGGACCCGTGCACCCGGGCCGGGAGGGAGGGACTATGCGGCAGCCGGTGCGATGAAAGCGAGCTCCAAGTTGATGACAACCTTGTCGCTGACCAGGACGCCACCGGCTTCGAGGACGGCGTTCCAGGTGAGGCCGAAGTCCTTGCGGCTGATGGTGGTTTCGCCGGAGACGCCCGCACGGGTGTTGCCGAAGGGATCCACTGCGACACCGTTGAATTCGGTCTCGATGGAAACCTCCTTGGTCACACCCTTGATTGTGAGATCGCCCACGAGGTCGAAGCTGTTGCCGTTGGCCTTGACGTGGCGGGAGACGAAGGTGATTTCCGGGAACTTCTCCACATCGAAGAAGTCCTCACCCTTGACGTGGCCATCGCGGTTGACGTCGCCGGAGTCGAAGCTGGCGGTCTGGATGGTGGCGTTGACCTTGGAATCAGTCAGGGTTTCGCCGACCTCGAGGGTGGCCGAGGCGTCCTTGAACTGGCCGCGGACCTTGCTGATACCTGCGTGGCGGACGGTGAAGCCGATCTCGCTGTGGGAAGCGTCGAGGGTCCAGGTGCCGGTGGTGACGGAAGCGGGGAGAGTCATCATGGTGTTGCTCCTATATCGATTGGTAGGTACTGCGTGCTTGCCCGGTCTGGTCGATTGCTTGAAACGTCAACCGAGCTTCGTGTCCAGTATAAACATGCATATGCATCTTTTATTCCAACTCCGGGGAACATTTCGGAAAAACTTTGAGTTCTACTAGCGGTAGAAGATTTCGGATCGTCCCGCTTCTTTGAGAAACTGGTAAACATGCCCCAAGCAACTGTCCACCTGCTTCGCCATGGCGAGGTCCATAATCCCGACGGCGTCCTGTACGGTCGCCTGCCGGAATTCCACCTCTCCGAACGTGGCCGGGAGATGGCCCGGATGCTGGCCGACCACTTTGTGGCTCGTGCTGCCCAGGGTGCCAAGATTGTCCACTTGGTGGCCTCGCCGCTGACCCGTGCCCAAGAAACAGCCATGCCCACGGCAGAGGCGTTGAACCTGGAGATCACCACGGAGCCCCGCATCATCGAGGCCGAGAACCACTTTGAGGGGCTCCACCCCACCAGGAGCGAGTTCCTTAAGCCCAAGCACTGGCTCTATTTCCGGAATCCGCTGCGTCCCTCCTGGGGCGAGCCGTATAAACAGCAAGCGGCACGGGTGCTGGCTGCTGTTGAAGACGCCCGGGCCAAGGCAGTTGAACTGGGCGGTGATGGCGCCGAAGCCATCCTGGTCAGCCACCAGCTTCCCATTTGGTCAACCCGCTTGACGGCAGAGGGACGCCGGCTGGCACACGATCCCCGCAAGCGCGAATGCACCCTCACATCCCTGACCTCTTTGACGCTGGATGGGAACGGCAAGATCGTGCGGGTTGAGTACACCGAACCCGCAGCCGTCCTGCTTCCCGGCGCGGCGAGCACCCCGGGGGCATAGAAGATGGACAACAACCTCTCACGTCGCAGCGCGTTGACTGCAGGCGGCGTCCTCCTGGCAGGACTGACCATGGGCCTGTCCGCCTGCGCGCAGGAAGATTCCCTGGCCAAGCAAGCCAAGGCGGGCGACAACAAAAACTACGTAGCCGGCGATGGTTCGGTGACGGAGTTCGCCAAGGCGGACCGTGCCGCGCCAGTGGCACTCAAAGGCACCCTCTTCAACGGGGAGACGGTCAAGCCCGAGGACCTCAAGGGCAAAGTCACTGTCCTGAACTTCTGGTTCGCTGCCTGTGCACCTTGTCGCATCGAGGCGCCCCAGCTGGAAGCGCTGCACCAGGACTTCAAGGACCAGGGTGTCCAGTTCTTCGGCGTCAACCTGCGCGACGAACAAGCTACCGCCGAGGCCTTCGACAAAACCTTCAACATCACTTACCCCAGCTTCAACGACAAGGACGGGGCTGTGCTCCTGTCCGTGTCCGGCATCGTGCCTCCGGGCGCAGTTCCCACCACCCTGGTCCTGGACAAGGATGGCAAGGTTGCCTCCCGCGTGCTCGGCGAGATTGAGAAGAGCACCTTGAAAGCCCTCATCACCTCCGCAGTGGCCGAGTAGCCCCCATGAACAGTCCCTTCGCCGAGACGATCCTCAATGGATCGCTGCTGCTGGCTGTGCCGGTGGCACTGCTGGCCGGGCTGGTCTCCTTCCTTTCGCCCTGCGTGCTGCCACTGGTGCCCGGGTACCTCGGCTACGTCACGGGACTGACCGGCGTCGACCTCCAAAAGCAGCGGCGCGGCCGCATGCTGGCCGGAATAGGACTGTTCGTCCTGGGATTTTCCGTGATTTTTGTCCTCCTTGGAGGCGCGTTCGGGCAGTTGGGTACGCTGCTGACCGGCCCGCAAAATGCTTGGATCACCCAAGTGCTGGGCATCCTGGTGATCATCATGGGCGTGGTGTTCATGGGCGGTTTCAGCTGGTTGCAGCGTGATGCGAAGATCCACGCCAAACCGCCGGCCGGCCTGTGGGGCGCGCCGCTCCTGGGGCTGACCTTCGGCCTGGGCTGGGCGCCCTGTATTGGTCCGACGTACTCCGCGGTACAGTTGCTGAGTTTGTCCGGTGGTTCCTCGGCGGCCAAAGGCGCGCTTCTGGCGTTCGTCTACAGCCTTGGACTCGGCATCCCGTTCCTCTTGATTGCGCTGGCCGTCCGCCGGGGCATGGGAGTCATGTCCTTCTTCCGCAAGCATCGGCTGGCCATCCAGCGGATCGGCGGAGGCATCCTGATTTTGCTCGGCATCCTGGTGGCCACCGGTGTGTGGGGAACCTGGGTGACCGAGTTGCAGTACTGGTTCCAAAACGACGTGAAGTTGCCAATCTGATGAGCGAGTCCGTGAAAGCCAAGAAGAAGTCACCAGCCGCCGAAAGTGCAGCGGACGGAAAACTCCAGCAGGCCAAGTCCGAGGCAGCCCTGCCCGCCCTCGGGTTCAAAGACATGCTCCGGTGGGCATGGACCCAGCTGACCAGCATGCGCACTGCGTTGTTCCTGCTTCTCCTGCTTGCAGTCGGCGCGGTCCCGGGGTCCCTGTTCCCGCAGCGGCCGGCGAACCCGTCGGTGGTCACGCAGTACATCAAGGACAACCCGTCCTACGGCGAACTTCTTGATGCCCTGCAGTTGTACGACGTCTACTCGTCGGCCTGGTTCTCGGCCATTTACATCCTGCTGTTCATCTCCCTGATCGGCTGCGTCACTCCGCGCGCCATCGCGCACTACAAGGCCATGAAGTCCCAGCCTCCGCGCACCCCCAAGCGCCTTTCGCGCCTGCCGGAGTACGGCACCCTGGCACTGCCCGCCGACGCCGGGATCCCGGCGTCGAAGGCCATCAACGATGCCGCCGGGCTGCTCAAGAAGCGCGGCTACCGCGTTGAGGTCAGGGACGTCGACGGCGCCCTGCCGTCCTTGGGCGCCGAGCGCGGCTTCCTGAAGGAAGTAGGCAACCTGGTCTTCCACACCTCGCTGATCGGGGTGCTGGTCTCGGTGGCCATTGGCGGCTTGTACGGCTACAGCGGCCAGCGGATCCTGGTGGAGGGTGACACGTTCGTCAACACTCTGGTGGGCTATGACCAATTCACTCCGGGAACCAACTTCCAAAGCAGTTCGCTCCAGCCTTACTCCATGCAATTGGATAAGTTCCAGGCCACGTTCGACCGCGGGGAATCTCCCGGCAAAGCCGGACAGCCCATCGATTACACAGCCGAGGTGACCACCAAGGAAGGCCCGGATTCTCCAGGCAAGAAGGAAACGCTGAAGGTCAATGACCCCGTTTCCCTCGGAGGAACCAGCCTCTACCTCACCGGCAACGGCTACGCGCCGCTGGTCACTGTCCGCGACGGCGAGGGCAACATTTCGTTCCAGGGTCCGGTCATTGCCAAGGTCCAGGGCGATAACTACTACTCCTCCGTGGTGATCAAGGTCCCCGACGCCAAGCCGGAACAGCTCGGTTTTGTTGGCTTCTTCCTTCCGACGGCTTTCCCTTCCGAGAACGGCGTCTCCTTTAGTGCTTCCCCGGAACTTTTCAACCCGCAACTGAGCCTGAATTCCTTCTACGGTGACCTCGGCCTGGACAAGGGCGTTCCCCAGAACGTGTTCGAACTGGACGTCAAGGATTTGAAGCCACTCAACGCCCGCGACCTCGCCGCCGGTGGCATCACCCTGAAACCCGGGGCCACGGTGGACCTGCCCGAAGGCAAGGGAAGCATCACCTTCGATGGCGTCAAGAAGTACATAGGCGTGGACATCCACCACAACCCCGGCCAGCTCTATGCATTGATCTTCGGTTTCCTCGCAGTCGGTGGCCTGGTCATGTCCCTCTACATCAACCGCCGCCGCGTCTGGGTCCGCACCGGAACCCATGCGGACGGCCGCACCATGGTGGAGTACGGCCTGCTGGCACGTGGTGAAGACCACCGCCTGGCCGGCGAAGCAGCCGCTCTTCGTGAAATCTTTGCCCGGGAATGGAACATCCCGGATGCGCAGGACACCGCTACAACTACAGCAGGATCTTCCTCAACCTCGAAGGACCAGTAATGCCCGTCATCAACGAAACCCTGGGCCAGTACAGCGAGCTGTTCATGCTGTTGGCCGCCGGCACGTACACCGTGGCGTTCATCGCCTTTGCCTGGGACCTGGCCAAGAGCAGCAAAATGCTTCGCGCCGTGGATTTGAAGGCGGCGGCCAGCACCGCCGAGGAGAAGGTCACGGTTGCTGCAGGCCGCGTCGCAGGAGGCCTGGGAGGTCCCGACGCCGGTGGGCCGGCAGGCCGCGCCGAGCGTCCGACGTCGGGCCTCACCGTTGAGGGCGGCACCGCCGCCGGCGACATGAAGTACGCAGGCGAACGCCGCGCCCCTGCCCGCGTGGCCGTGGCGCTGACAGTACTGGGTGTCCTTATTCATGGAGCGGGCGTTGTAACCCGTGCGTTCGGTGCGGGCCGCGTGCCGTGGGGCAACATGTACGAGTTCCTCACTACCGGCGCGTTTGTTGCTGTTGCTGTGTTCCTGATTGTCCTCATTCGGCGCGACTTGAGGTTCCTGGGAACGTTCGTGATCGGCCTGGCCATCATCATGCTCGTAGCCGCTTCGGCCGCTTTCTGGACCCCGGTGGGCCACCTGGTTCCGGCGCTGCAGAGCTACTGGCTGATCATCCACGTCTCCATCGCAGTGCTCTCCTCCGCACTGTTTACCCTGACGTTCGCCATGTCCGTGCTGCAGTTGCTGCAGTCGCACCGCCAGAAGAACCTTGCCGCCGGCCGTAAAGACAACCTGGGCTTCATGCGCCTGGTCCCCAACGCGCTGAGCCTGGAGAACCTCTCCTACCGCATCAACGCCATCGCCTTCATCGGCTGGACGTTTACCCTCATGTTTGGCGCCATCTGGGCCGAAAAGGCGTGGGGCCGCTTCTGGGGCTGGGACCCCAAGGAAGTCTGGACCTTCGTGATCTGGGTGGTCTACGCGGGCTACCTGCACGCCCGGGCCACCCGTGGTTGGACCGGCACCCGTGCAGCATGGTTGTCGATCGTCGGCTACGCCTGCGTGATCATCAACTTCACGCTGGTGAACACGGTCTTCAACGGCCTGCACTCTTACTCGGGGCTCTAGAAGGGGTAAACCGGCCTGAGCAGGGGCTTTGTCCCTCCATGCTGTGAGTGGTCTTGAATAATGACAATTCGGTGTATCAACCATGACAAATTGGTGTAGCAACTAAGCCTTTTACCCCTCCGGGGCAGGTGCTAACTTGTTCAGAACCCGCTTGTGATGCAGTCCGCCAGCGATGCGCCGTGTTCTTTCGAGGTACCCATGAGCTATGTTCTCGCCATTGACGTCGGGACGAGTTTTACCGCTGCAGCCCTGGTTAAGAATGATCAAGGCACCACCCCCGAAGTCCTCCCGTTGGGATTGCACGGCAGTGCCGTGCCCTCAGTGCTGTTCTACGCCGACGACGGCCGGGTGTTGGTAGGCGAAGCGGCTGAACGCAGGGGCTTGGACGATCCCCACAACATGGTGCGGGAATTCAAACGCCGGATAGGTGACTCCGTTCCCCTTGCTGTGGGAGAACGATGGCTGGCCGCGGAGGATGTGTACGCCACCATGGCGGGGTGGGTGGTGGACAGGGCCCGTGAGCGCGAGGGGAGTGCGCCGTCGTCGATCATCATGACGCATCCCGCGGCGTGGGGGCAGCACCGCATGTCCTTGGTCTTGGAAGCGCTCACGGCTGCGGGTCTCCGGGACGTCAGCCTCATCAGCGAACCGGAGGCCGCAGCCCTGCACTACGCCTCGCAGACGCGGGTGGAGGACGGCAGTATCATCGCCGTATACGACCTCGGTGGCGGCACCTTCGACACCGCCATCCTCCGCAAAGCAGGAACCGGAAACTTCGAGCTGCTGGGCCGTCCCGACGGTATTGAAACCCTGGGCGGTGCCGATTTCGACGCCGCCGTGCTGCGGCACGTGATGGGCCACCTCAGCCTTGCTGCGGACACGGATCCGATGTCGCCTCAGATGCTGGCAGCCCTGTCCCGGCTGCGTCGGGAATGCCGCGAGGCCAAGGAAGCCCTGTCCCTGGACAGCGAATCCAGTGTGTCGGTCTCACTCCCCGGACTCCAGCAGTCCGTGCGCCTGGTGCGGGCCGAATTCGAAGCGCTGATCGAGGAACCCCTCCGGAAGACTGTGCTGGCACTGGAACGAAGCCTGCGGAGCATCAACGTTGACGCCCAGGATCTGAGTGCGGTGTTGCTGATCGGCGGTTCCTCGCGCATTCCCTTGGTGGCCGAGCTGATTTCCGTGGAACTTGGCCGGCCCATCGCCGTGGACGCCGATCCCAAGTCCGCCATCTGCTGTGGTGCCGCCGTAGCTGCCGTCGGCCCTGCGGCAGAATCGGATGCTGCACTTTCCGCCGGTACCGCTGACAACGCCGGTACCGCTGACAACGCAGCGCACCGGCCAAACGTCGCCAGTCATGCTCCAGCCTTGGGAGTCCTGAAGCATCGGTCAGCAGAAGCTGCCCGGCACACCTCACGGCCGCGCGTCCGGATGGCTGCAGCTGCCGCGGCGGCCGCGGCGGTCCTGACCATCGCCACCGCTACGGCAGCCCAAAGCCCTGAAGGCAGCGGGCTGCTGGCAACCATGTTCGGCAACCAGGCTCCCGACGTCATGCGCGACGACGGCGCGCAGGCCTCCGCGGGCCAAGGCAGTGGCGCTGGTGCGGGGAAGGCCGGGGAGACTCCGGCTTCTGCAAACCCCGCGGCTGGACTTGAGGCCAGCGCCAGGAACGGCGTCACCAGGGCCGGCACGGGAAAGAGTCCGGCCCGGTCCGGAGCCGGGAACACCGCAGGATCCGGCGCGGGATCTGCCGCCGGCACGGGCGCCGGCACGGGCGCCGGCACGGGCTCCGGACCGGGAGCCGGCACCTCAACGGGTTCAACCGGCGGGACGGGCAGTGCAGCCGCGCCGGGCACCCCCACCACTCCCGGCACGGCCACCACCCCGCCTGCCGCTACGCCCTCGCCAGCACCCACTGGAGGTGCTGCCAGCGGACCCACAGATCCTCCTCCCAGCACAACTCCCACCACACCGCCGCCAATTACAGAGCCCACCACCCCGCCCGGCACTCCGTCGGACCCGGTCACGCCCCCGCCACCGTCGCCGTCGCCGGAGCCAACGGTGCCGCAGCCCGAACCAACCGTTACCCAGGACCCGCCTCCGGTGTTGCCGGAGCCGACGCTTGACCCGGCCACGCCACCCACCGCCGATCCCGCACCCGTACCTTCGGAAACCGCCCCGGTTGCGGACCCGGCGTTGGTCTCGGCGGTCTAGCCCATGACGGGACATGACCATCAGCCAGGGCACTTTCTGCCCGGGCCACCCGATCACCCGCTCATGGAATCCCTCCCCAGTGACGAGTCAGGCCTGCCGGGCATCTCGGAGCTGACCGGTGAATCTGCCGTGGTCCGCGAACTGTTGCTTGCCCTGTCCGTGGGATTCATGCTGCCCGCACCCTTGCCGCAGAGCCTTGAGAACCAGGAAGGACTGGAAGCGATCGTTGCTGCGGCAAGGGACACAGGCCTGCTGCTGTCCGACGGAACGGTAGTGGGGACGGCCCGCTATGCCTTGCTGAAACGAACCCCGACGCCCCACCTCCGCGCCTTGCAGAGGGAACTGGTGGAGAAGGTCGTAGCCGAGGGACGTCCCTTGGACGATCTTGCCCGGGATCTCGCCAGGAGCGGGTTACAGGACGCCCGCGTTGCGGCGGAACTTGAGGACGCAGCAAACAACGCGCTGGATACGGATCCGCAGCTGGCCGTGGATCTTTATGCCGAAGCGGTTCTGGCCGGGAACAGCGGGCTGGAGAACTCTGCTAAGCGTGCGCAGGCCGCCGCTGCCACCGGGGACCTGGACGGAGCCGGCAGGATCGTAGACAGGCTTCTTGCCCTGCCTGAGCCGCCCGACCTCCGCTTGGGCGTGGACGTGGCAGCGGCGGTATGGGCGCAGCGCGGCATGTTGGCCCGGAGTGCCGAAACGTACAGTTGGCTTGGCCCGGAAAGGTTGGACGGGTCCGCTCCGCTGGCCGCGGTGGCCATGATCGGTTCCGGAAATGCGGGACGGGCGGAGGAGATACTCTCAGCCGGTCCGCCCTCCGGGTCACCCACCCTGCTTGCTGTGGCTTTGGCCCTCACCCAGGAGGGTCTTCGGCAGACACTTGGCCCCGCACCGCATGCGGCATTGCCTGAGCTGATCAGGGCCTCGGACATGATGAACGCATCAGCTGCAGCCATTCCCTTGCCGGAAACACCCGGGGCCTTGGCAGCACTGTGCGCACTCCACAATGGGGAACCTGCCTCAGCGGAGAACGTGCTCAGGGCTGCATTGGCTGCGGGCCAGGGTGGGGATGCTGCCCGTCCCCGGCTGTTCCTCCTGCAGGCCTGGTCAGCCATGCAGCAGGACAACGCTGACGAGGCCCGTTTGGCCATCAATGAGGCCGTGAAGGCCAACCACTGGTCTTTGGTGCCCCGCGATGAATTGATGCTGGCAGCGCTGGAGGTGGGGTTGGCGCGGCGTGGCAGCGACGTCCACGGGCTGGTAGTGGCGTGGGACAAGGCACGCGAAGCCATGATGCACGTGTCCGTGGATCTTTACAGCCTGCTGCCGTGGGGTGAGCTGATGATTGCTGCTGCGAGGTTGAGGGAGACCCGTCGCGTAGCGCACTATCTGGACGCTGCATGGGAACTCCTGCGCAAGCTGGGCAATCCTCCGCTGTGGTCGGTACCCGTGCATTGGGCGGCAGTGCAGGCCGCGCTGTTGAGCGAAGACCCCGCCGGGCTGGCGCCTCACGCTGCCGCACTGGTGCGGGCTTCCGAACACAGCCAACTGGCAGCTGTCCTCGCCGCTGGCGGCAAAGCCTGGGTTTCGGTGTTGGCCGGCCGGTTTGAAGCGCCCGACGTCGAAGCTGCGGCCCGCGGGCTGGCCGGCGTCGGGATGCCTTGGGAAGGGGCGCGGCTGGCGGGCCACGCTGCCGCACATGCGGAGGAACGACGCGAGATGGTGCGGCTGCTGGCCTGCGCCAGGGACATCCACCCGCAGGGTGCTCCGGCTGCGGCGGGCCATGACCGGACGGCGGAGCCTCGGAACGAGGTTGCGGGCGCCCCTGCTGTTGAGAATCCGGGCGCAGCGGCGGGGGATCCGTCCGGGCTCAGCGCCAGGGAACGTGAGGTGGCCCGGCTACTCCTGGAAGGGAAGACCTACCGGGAAATCGGGGAAGCCATCTATATTTCACCGCGGACGGCGGAGCATCACGTGGCGCGTATGCGACGACGCCTGGGAGCTGAAAACCGCTCCGAACTCCTGGCCCGTCTGCGCCTGGCACTGGGGGATGGGTACCCACCTCCGTGACCGGCAAACCCCTCCACCCCCTAACGGAGAACCGGGCCATCCCCTAACGGTGAGGGACGCGGTAGGGGGACCACCCCCGATGACCCGTTCCCTGCCCCGGTCATACGTTGAAGGAGAGCCGGGCAAAGGTGCCGGGCCATTCACCACCCATCACAGAATTTGAGGGAGCACTCCAATGCCAACACTCGCACAACAGCTCGTGCAGTTCCTGATGAGCCTGTTCAACGATCCCGATGCCGCCGAGGACTTTGTCCGCGACCCCGAGGCTGCCCTTGCCGCAGCCGGCCTCCGCGACGTTTCCTCTGCCGACGTCGATGCTGTCCGCCCGGTGGTCCTGGACTACGCACCGATCAACGCCCGTTCGTCCTTCGACCGCGAATACAACACCGGCGGCAACCATGCTTCCACTGGCGGGGGCGGCAGCTGGGGTGGCCATGACGACGATGACGACCACGGCCACGGTGGCGGCGGAGGACGCCCCGACTACGACGACGATGATGACCATGGCCACGGCGGTGGCGGCGGTGGCGGCGGTGGCGGTGGCTGGGATGGTCACGACGACGACGACGACCACGGCCACGGTGGTGGCGGTGGCTGGGATGGCCATGATGACGATGACGGCCACGGCCACGGTGGTGGCGGCGGTGGCGGTGGCCACGACGACCATGAT
>NZ_JABMCX010000067.1 GCF_013179505.1 Paenarthrobacter sp. CM16
GCGGTGACACAGAGCAGGCACTTGATAGAGGAAACCGAACCGCTGTCCGGAAGAGCAACCACTGCATCGACTGGAATCTGCTTGTCGGGTAACGACACTCGTTTGGCGCAGAAGTGAGAGGCCAGTTTTTCCTGTTTTGTGCACTAATATGAGGGCATGGTGGAAGCTGCTAAGCATGTGTCTGAGGTGCCCTCGAGCTCGTCACGGACGTCGGTTCCGAGCTTGGCTAGTCTCGAATTGCCAGAAACTGCTCTTCTTTCGGCCGTTCGAGCCGGCGTAAACAGTGCCCGAACCGTAACTTCATTCCACCCGGTGACTGCCCGTGGGTTCATTCAGTGGTCCGAGACGGTGGCTTCGCTCCGTAATTCGCTCGATGAACAGGGATGGAGGTGCTCGAATCCAAAAAACTCTCCGCGGATCACTTCACCGGACGGGCGCACGGTCATCATGGTCATTGGGGGGAACGCAGACACAGGAGTTTCCCCCGACGTTAGTCCGGCGACTGCCAGGCGTCGCGGTCCAGCGACTGAGGAAGCGGTTCGTGGAAATCTCCGGCCAGGACGTTACCGGCAAGTGATTCCCGGGCAAGGTGTTTTGGACATCGGCCTCGTTTTAGACCTGCAGCGTGAACCTGAGGGTCCCCAGACTTGGGTCCTGTTGTATCACTGGTCTACCAGTAAACCAGAAGTGCGAGCTGAGTTGTCCCTACCGCTTTCGGTAGAAGATGGAGAGATCAGAAATTGGGAGCACCGCATCATACTGCCGGCCCAAGGCCTCGAGGAATTTGAGATCACTTCTCGCCCAGCAACCGGCCCTCAAGATGACGTCGATTTCATGATTTCTGAACGGCCGTGACCTTAGAACCATCCCGTATCACCCTGGCTAGACTTCGATGCGGCCTGAGCAAGGCTAGATTGGCCGAGCGCCTGGGCACCACTGCCCGGACAATCACCAATTATGAAGCGCATGGAGCTCCGGAGCGTGCAGGGCCTTTGCTAGCACAGGCTCTGGGAATTCCTCAGGGCTACTTGCGCATGCCGGCCTCGGAACCGCTCGAAGAAGATCGGGTGTTCTTCAGGGCACGGAGGAGGTCCAGTGCAGCCCAAAAGCACATGGCCACATCAGCTGGTCGAACAGGCGTGGAGCTCTACAGGCTCATTACGGATCACTTTGACCTACCCATGTTGTCCGTCCCAGATCTTTGTGAAGCCGGCCCCGAAGAGGCTGCGCAAGAGCTGCGCCTATTATGGGGTCTTGGATTGGACCCGATGCCAAACTTGATTCGATTGGCTGAGTCGAAAGGCGTACGTGTACTTTCGTTGCCCGGAGGTACGGCTGATGTCGATGCGTTCAGTATCTGGGAGGACGGTAGGCCCTTCATTTTTCTGTCGACTCGAAAATCTGCCGAAAGATCCAGATTCGACGTGGCCCACGAGCTGGGCCACCTCGTCCTTCACGGAAGTTTGGACGACTGCGTAGGGAATGAATACGACGCAGAGAAAGAGGCAGACCGTTTCGCATCCGAACTACTCATGCCGAGACTTTTTCTAAGGTCGAATATAGGAGCCGAAGCGTCGCTGGCTTCTGCTCTAAGGCTGAAAGAACAACTTGGAGTCTCCGCAATGGCGGCCGTCTATGCTCTAAACCGTGCCGGTCGTCTGTCTGACTGGTCATATCGTCAGGCATGTGTCGAACTCTCTCGGCGCGGCTACAGGTCCGGAGAGCCAAACGGCATGCCTCGAGAAACGTCGAAGGTTTTCGGCACCGCCTTCCCGGGGCTGCGTCGGAGCAAAGGTTGGGGAACCGAATCGATCGCTCGCCAATTAGGTGTCTGGCCTTCGGAGGTTCATGGACTGACGTTTGGTCAAGCAATCACTGATGTCGATTTCAACCCCGTCAAAGTGCCTGAGCGATCTCAAGCGCGTTTGTCAGTGGTCGGATAGACACACACGCTTATCCTGAAGATTAGCCAACACGCGCTCGGCCTGTCAGGCCCGAGCGCGTGTGAAACCAGGCTTGCTGGGCGTGTGATTAGTCACGCGATGTTCGACTTATTTTCGGCGCCGATGTCCCCGTTGGCCGGGGGATTGGTGAGTAACCCCGTTGGCATGTTGACGTCTGCCCAAGGGCCTCCCGGCAACGTTCAGAGTCCAAAGGCGTTGGCTGAAGCTGCCCTCTGCTGATACTCCGCGAAGTGTTCTGGCGAGAGCGAAGGACGCAGTTCTTTGACTGTTGTTACGCAAC
The DNA here is from genome assembly GCF_013179505.1 of Paenarthrobacter sp. CM16. Taxonomy (GTDB): domain Bacteria; phylum Actinomycetota; class Actinomycetes; order Actinomycetales; family Micrococcaceae; genus Arthrobacter. Next base: position 2,245 of record NZ_JABMCX010000067.1, read on the forward strand.
GCTCGTTGATTGCATCGAAATCGGCATAGATTCCCAAGGATTTCAGGTGGGCGGCTTTAACGCCAAAGTATTGGTGTTTTTTGGCGGGCAGGGCAAAGCCTTCGTCGTCATAAAGCGGCGAGCCATCATCCCAGGTCTCGTAGCCGTGGGCGGCTCCGGTCTCTACTAATTCGCTTGTTATGACGTCGGGCGCCACCGAAATCACGAGCGCGCTCCTGCAACGATGCGAAACGCCACGGGGATAGTCGGGGTCGTGTTCCAGATGTCCCAAGGGTTTCACTTCGTAGAGAGCGGCCGGTCCATACTTTGCATACGAAATTGCGTAATCATAAGCCATATCGCGATCTGTGGTGATGTGGACATAGTCCGGACGCTGCTGGTTGAAGACATCAGGAGACATTTCTGCGACGACGCGGCTGTATTCCGGAACTTCTGTTCCTGGAATCAGCTGGTCTCCGACAAGACGACCAGCTGAGCCCCCGTGCCAATATTTGACCGTGGGCTTTGATTTGAGCTCTTTGTTTTTCTTGCTCACTTGTAGTCGTCTCCGATGATCGAGATTGGGTTGGGTCTGGCTGCTTCCACGCATGGTCTCGTCACTGGTTCTGGCCAGTTCGTTGAGCTCCAAACGAATACATTCAATATCAGTTGCTTCGAAAGGCCGAACCCTTGGCAGAGCGGGCGATCACTTTTTCAACGATGCGCTCAATGACCCGCTCGGGATCCTTCCACTTCATGGCCAGCTTGTCATGGTCCATGCCGTGTTCGGCCACGATGTCGCGAAGCTGTTCGAGGTCAAGCTCGCCTAGGCGCTTCCTCAGGCCACTTTCACCGGCGCTGAGGTACACCGCCAATGGGTCAAAGATCCCAGGAGAGCGTCTTCCGGTACGTCGAGGTTTCGCTGCAGTCGCACCGTCGGAGTGAACCGCACCAATAATTGATTTCGCAAAACGAGGAGTCCGGGTGGCTTCGTCGGCCACTACTGCGATTAACTTAGCCAACCGTTCGGAGAGTTCGGGCTCAGTGACACTGAGCTTGGCAAGAGCATCAGCAGCAGCGCCAATGTGAGCTGGAATGCTGCCATCTGCAGTCATGCGATCTCCTCGGTCGCAGCGATGAATTCTTTCGCCAACGCACGGAATACGTCATAGCCTCCTTGGTATTGGTACTTCTGGCGGAGGGTCGAAGTAGGAGAGAACTCGGCCGACGCGGCGATGGCATTGCCTTCAGGGATCCATGTATTGAACAACTCCGGCAGGTCAGTCGCACTTTCGAGGTTCCTGATCGTGGTGTTGTGAAGTGTAGACGCGCTTCGGTATTTGGTGATGACGATTCCGAGTTCGTGAATGTCTTCTCCGAGGTTATCGGCGAAGGCTCTAACTCGTGATTGAATCTGCGGTATCCCATAAGTGCTCAGGACGTCGGGAATCGTCGGAATGATGTAGCCGTCGCTAATGCGTAGTCCATTCAGTGTCACGATGCCGAGATTCGGAGGGCAGTCAATTAGTACGTAGTCGTAGTCCTTGAGAATCGGTTTGACTGCTCTACGCAGCAGATCGGTGGGGTTGTTCGAATAGAAGCGTCCGGAGGACATGGAAGCCAAACGGTCCTGAACGTCGATGAGGTCGAGGGAAGACGGCAGGAGATCTACGCCGCGAACTTCTGCAACCGGACTTACGCTGCGCTGTAGTGTCGCACGAAGGTCGAACCGGGCTTCCTCGTTCTCGTCGCGCAGAGCATCGTTAAACAGCGTGACGAGTGTGTGCCCCTCGCTGTTCAGCTCTCGCCAGCGGTCCTCGCCAACGAGAACCGTCGTTGCGTTCGTCTGCGGATCGAGGTCGATAACGAGGACTCGCTTGCCGAACTCAGTTGCTAGGAATTCTGCCAAACCAACTGTGGTCGTCGTTTTGCCAACCCCACCCTTTAGGTTGATGGTTGAGACGATGTGGACCATTTGTTTCCTTCTTCTGCTTAGGTATTTGTCTATTGCCGTTCGGTCGAAAACGGGACCGCTTCGTAGCTCGACCACCGGAAGCGGAAACCTGGGATCGCGTGATCTCCAGTTTGAGATAACTGTCCGGCTGACGTCGGCTAAGTCCGCGACCTCTGCGAGCCCTACGAGATCTTCTTCGGTCAAATCAACTCCCGTGGATGTCATTCACACTGATTACATTAATCGTGAATGACCTCCACGCACGCGTCAAGATGCGGCGAGGAGGTTCCTGACCGCGTGCATAGGTATCACAAATACTTGCAGTCTCACGTTTCTACCCCGGAAAGGGCCTGAGGGGCTCCAGGTCGCAAATTCAAAGATACTGAACCGGCCACGCGAGGAACTTGACGGCCCATCATGAACGACGCGGTTGACGTACTCATCCCTAGGAATGCCGACTCCTTATCGACGCAGTCGCCTGCTGAGAGAAGTATCCTGAGGGCTTGAACTTAATTCGGCGCCATGAGGCCGCTTAGGTATCCCCGGGACAAGGAACCAATGTTGCATTCGTTCGAGGACGACCCCCGTACGCCGCTTCAGCGAGAGATCGATCTGGACAGCGCGGACGTGACCATCTCCATGTACGCGGTTACGGACCGTGCAGGAGAGCGAAAAGCGCGGTCAGTATTCCGCGCTGAGTCTACGGATTGGGTGGCTGTCACCGGGACGTATCGCCAGTTCAGGGCAGAGTCTGGATTCTCATCGCCTGGCATGCCCGCATACGAAGAAGCAGGCCATGTTTGGGTCATCGCCGACAAAGCTTCGAGTGCCGGGATTCTTCGCATTGCGGGAGCCGCTGAGGTGCATCCAAATCGGGACGGCGGAGAACTGGCTTGGGTCTGGGTTCACCCGCTCCGGCGCGGGTCCGGCAAGCAGTTCACTCCCTCGCTCGTGAATCGCCTGCTCGAGGAGTACGGAACTATTACTGCGCTAGAAGAAGACGTCAATAACGGTGCACTCACCGCCGCGGGCCGGCACTTCTTGCAGAACTATTTCCAACCACGCAGCCCCAACTGTCGGAACTGAGCTGGGAGTACCTCCTACAAGGCTTGAACGCGAGAGGGGGTTCGCCGAACCTATAGTTTGCTTCCCGACCATGAAGTCTATTCGAATCAGAGGACAGTCTCGCGGGCCCACGTAGTGGGGTTAAATAAAGTGGGTTCAGCTGACACTTTCGACTCTTCACGCTGCCGAAGCATTACCGAGGTATTTATGAACAAGGCCGCTGCCAACACAACGCTACCCAGTTTTCAACCGTCACAGCAGGGCAAAACCGCAGGTCAGAGGCGTTTCTTGCCATCCGCGCAAGGCATCACGCCAGGCCACCGGCAGGATCTCCGGGGTTGGCCAACTGACCGCCTAGATTCCGCTGAAGTTCGGCCTGATGCGGCAGATAGCGGCAGGATCGGAGGGTGGGCGAATTGATTCATCTGATGAGATACGCAGACTACTAGCTGACATAACGTCCGTTTCTCAGGTTCTGGCAGATCGTGCTTGGGGAGCGGGGCTGGCCGAGGCGATCCAGAGCAGGGGAACTGTCAGACGAGTACGGTCCTGCAGCTTTCCTCTCACTGAGCCAGTACTGAAAAACCTTGACTCCTGAAATGTTGATAACACCCAGAGTTTCAATGGTTACCGATGCGTTGTCGGCTATGGCGTGCGCCCAGGCCTTTGCTTCTTGCCAGAACACGTCTCCGAGGGGCTGCCTAGGGTGGGCTCTCAGGGTGACCGACATCGTCAAGCGGAAATGATCCACGTTGAACAGATGACATCGACGGTGACACCCGGGCGCAGCAAGGCTGTCCACGACCCGAGCCTAAAAGTCACAAATGCCCGGACCTTTAGCAGAGGTGCGAATCGAGGCCACACCCAAAGTCGGCCCTCACGATGGGCAAAGGGCGGCCAAGGCATGAATGATGCCCACCGGGGCATCAAGAGGCGCTGTGGGGTCCAAGAACGTGCTGAGCAAACCTTGGGCAGGTCTTTTACGCCTTAGGTGATGTTCGGACGCCTCGCCCGTTAGCATCACTAGGTGATAAAAAAACCTAATAGGGCGATGATGAAACTCGCCATTGAACAAGCACGTCGGTCTGTCAGTGAGCCTGGCAGAGTGTCGCCGAAGGTGGGAGCAGTAGTTGTAGACCCGCGGGGGAGAGTCCTCGGCAAGGCGTACAGGGGAGAGATCAGGTCAGGAGAACATGCGGAATACACGCTTCTGGAGCGGAAACTTGAAACTGCGACACTCGCTGGCTCAACCCTCTACACGACATTAGAGCCTTGCACCGATCGAAACCCTCCAAAGATGCCATGTGTTGAACGCGTCATTGACCGCCGATTCAAGCAGGTTGTAATTGGCACACTTGATCCGAACTCCGTTGTTCTCGGAAACGGCGTGATGAAACTACGCAGAGCCGGTATTGAAGTCGTTCTATTCTTCCCCGATCTGATGTCTCAACTCGAGGAACTAAACCGCGAGTTCGAGGCAATTCACAAAAACCTAGGGCAAAAGACGGCTGAAATTGTTGGACGGATTTGATCCCTCCAACGTGACCTCCTTTTCGCGTGCCCCTCACTTTCGTGCATTCCTTCGCGTATCTCCGCAAGTTGTGTCGGTGGGGGAGTCACCGGCATCCCCACTGTTACGCAAGGCCTACGTCAGTTACAGCAGACCTTGAAAGCCGGCGAATCAAAGTCACTACATTTCGGGACGTGGCCTTCAACAACTCCGCGGGCCGCTCTTTTGCTCCATCGCCGGATGCTGGCAACCCAGCTGGTGTTGCCGATCGATGCCCACCGCCTCCCGTTTCCGCTTCTGGCGCCGGATGAGGACTGGGGAATATCCAGTGCTGATCATGCTAGGTCTGATCGATTCCGTTCCATGATGCTTCCCCATTGCTGTTTTGTAGCCAGAGTTACTGACGGCGGCTTAGGTCTGCGCCATACTTTACCCATGAACGCAGGGTCGTGGACTGGCGTTGATCAATGAGTCTCCGAGGCCTGGGAAGCTTCGGGTGGTACTTGTGAAGCCTGACACCAATGTGGTGTCAGGCTTCAATTCGCGCAAAGATTGGAAGCGCCTACGTGCGCGAAGGTGCGCGGGACAACTTTAGCCACCGCAACAATCGCGCACCGCTTTGGCCGTCAGTGGGCCTCCGTGGGAAAACTGGACAACTTCTTGAACGGACTTATTTCGCAGCAACATCCGTGCGGTCTTCCAAAGAACAGGGTCGTCCTCGCTCTCCTCGTCTAAACTATGAGTTCTGGATGCCTCCGCAGCATGTGAGCGAGACTAGGCCACCGAACAGCGGGCGATTTGTTTCCTGGACTCGAAAACTGTGCTTATGAGGCTTAGGGCCGGTTGTGAGATACCTTCCCAGAGGTCGTCGTCGGGCAGGCAAAGCTTTCGTCGTTTTAAGGAATCTTCGCCTACCCAGAAGGCGCCCCCTCCATCACTTCTGACGATCAAGACCTGTTTTGCTTGCTGACCGACTACGAATCCTGTGATTGTTGTTTCTGCTTGATCTTCTTTGAAAGTCACCCGTTCCGTGGGGGCCCAGCTTGTCGCGGCAAGCACAACGACCATCGTAACCACATTGATGCTCGTTATGATGCCGATAATCCGCAGTCTTCGTGTGCGCTTCAAGCGGTACTTAGCAATCTTCCGGGGATTAGGCTCCTTCCCTCGCCCTCGCCTGCTCTTTGAGTTCGCCAGGAAATTATTCAGAGTGGCAAATGCGGCCAGTGCTATGAATATCGCCGGAGCCGCTACGAGAAGAAGTGCCCAAGCCATGAAGAGAGGGACATAGCGTTTCAAATTGAACTGTAAGTGCGATTCAAATGTTCCAGAAGGGGTCGCTCGCGTCTTGATAATGCCTGACCATGAAATATATAGCATTGCCAGAATCGTGAGAGCGTTGAACATCGTGCTGGCAAGTATTGTGAACTGCTGACCGGCACCGAGGACGGCTAAAGCAAGCAAGTAGTCGCCGCGGGCAAAGATGATTATTTTCAGGGCTGCAAAAGCCACCAAGGCGCCAGAGATCAGAACTGCAAGATGGTCACGGAGGATTGCGTAGACCTTGGACGAGAGTTCTTGTGAATGACGGCGGGGCTCGATGACACTCGGCTTGCTACTGATTCTAGAGTCTTTCCGTCCAGAGAATGGTCTGTCTTGTGTCCTTGTCACGCGCCCATCCTATGCGTCAAGACGAGCCCTTGTTTATCTGAAGTAGATCGCGGTGAGAGTGACATAACTACTCCTGGCCGGACATTTGAGAGTCCCAGCGTTTCCGCGCACCCTGCCGGGTGATCCCGTAGGCTCGGCCGATCTTGTCCCGCGACAGGCCGTCGGAGCGGGCTGCGGCTAGCGCCTGGTCGAGTTGAGCCTCGATCTGTTTGAGTTGTTCGCCCAGCGTGCTGATGGTGTGGAGGTGCAGGTCCGGGGCGATGTGGAAGTGCCACTGTTCCAGGAACAGTGGTTCCAGGTCGTCCCGGTCACTGACGTAGGTGGGGGTCGACGCTGGACGGATTTCCGGCGTAGATGCGACGGCGGGTGAGGTCTTCTTCGGCACGATCCCAAACCCGGGTCCACAGCCGGTCCAGAACAGACTTTAGCATCCAGGCAACCGAGACCGGGGGTACATATCAGCGGGTCCTAATCTGCAAAGTCTGCAATCGGATCACTTCAGGTTTACATAACGTCCGTTATCGGCGTTCAGAGCACGGGAGTAGAAGTGGCTGCGAGAACTCCCTTGGCACGTCCTGGTGGCTGCGTCGAAACCCTTCGACGCCTGACGGCAACGCAGCGGGCGGCGCCCACTGCAACGCCGTGCCCTGAGGTCGCCCTCGTCGCCCTCCTGACCGCCGACAGGCGCGCGGCCCGCGACTACGTGGGGCGCCAGCTCCGCGACCTAGCCGACGCCAGCCCGGAGCTGGAAGTCCTCCGGGAGACCATCGCCTCGTCCACCCAGAGGGCCACCGAACGCTTGAGTACATCACGCTGCATCCGCAGCTCGGTGTTCTCTTGCGCAGCCGAGCCAACTTGTCCCGTTCGGTCTCGCTCAACGCACCGTTACCCTCCGCAGCGCGGGCTCGGCGCATCAGTTGCCCAACCAACGTGCCCGGCGTTGACACCCAGCTCACGGGTCACCGGCGCGATCGGCTTACCTGTCTCGACCACCAGCCGGACCGCGCATTGCTTGAAGTCCTGGTCGAAATCCGGTAATTCCTCTTCGTTATCGCCGTCATCTCCTCAAAGGCGATGTCTCCACGCTACGAGGGGCAGCGCTGATGGCATAGCTGGATTCGACAGGTAGATGCGTTCAGAAGGAATGCGGGCCGAATCGTCCCCACGCCACGACTGCGGCCATCGCCAGCAGCACCAGGTTGAGCACGATCATCGGGGTTTCCTTCTTGCGGGCATGCGTGATCGCGGCACCGACCATGAACGCGATCAAGCCGGTCGCGGCCAGCGGCACCAGAATGCCAGCGACGAGTGCGGGCAGGGTCAGACCGACTGCGGCCAACACCTCCAGAGCCCCGATCGCCTTGACGGCGGCGGGATTGAAGCCCTCTACCCAGCCCATGCCGGCAGCAGCCAGCTTCTCCTTCGGCCGGAGGACCGCCATCAGACCGACGGCAAGAAATATCGCTGCGAGCACATCCGCGAGGATCCACAAAAGTACGTTCATCAGGACTCCTCCATAGTTGTTTGAATGTTCAGCTGCATATGTCCTGATGGCTTGAGCCCCGACAGTGAACGCCGACCGCAGAACTGATCTCCCGGACGTCGACCCCGTTCATCGACGCCACAGGGGCCGAGAAGGCACGACTCGACGCGGCGATCGTGTTCGGGCGGGTCATCCAGCACCTCAAAGTTCATTTGCGGGGCGGTGCTTAGACCGGGAACTTCACGCCCGTGAGGTCCTCGGATGCCGTCCACAAGCGTTGCTGGATTGTCCGGTCGTGGGACTCCGGGCTGGACTCGACGACCTTGGGGTTTCCTCGGGACTCGCCCATGCCCTCGGGACCGTAGTATTGGCCGCCGCGGACTTCGGGGTCGGTGGCCCCGCGCAGGGTCGGCAGGGCGCCCATCTCCGGCTTCTGGCTCATCATGGACACCATCACTGGGGCGATGAACCGGAGTGCTGCGGGGACGTTGCGCATGAGGTCGGTACTGGCAACGCCCGGGTGTGCGGCCACTGAGATCGTGGTGCCGAGCGAGCCGAGGCGGCGTTGCAGTTCGTAAGTGAACATCAGGTTCGCGAGCTTCGACTGCCCGTAGGCCGCGACGCGGCTGTAGGATCGCTCCGACTGCAGGTCGTCGAATTGGATGGTGGACCGCATGCGGTGGGCGAGGCTGCTGACCGTGACCACCCGAGATCCCGGCACGGGAAGCAGCAGATCCAGCATCAGCCCGGTGAACGCGAAGTGCCCGAGGTGGTTGGTGCCGAGCTGCAGCTCGAGCCCGTCGCGGGTGGTCTGCTTGGGCGTGTACATCACACCGGCGTTGTTGATTAGCAGGTCGATCCCCGTGTGCGTGCCGTGCAGGTCGGCCGCGGCGGCGCGGACCGACTCCAGTGACGTCAGGTCCAGTTCCTGCACGGTGGCGTCGCCGGATATGCGGGCGGCTGCCTGCTTGCCCTTCTCGACGTCGCGTACGGCCAGGACCACGGTCGCCCCGCGTTCTGCGAGGACCCGTGCGGTCTCGAAACCCAGGCCCGTGTTGGCGCCGGTCACGACCGCCACGCGGCCGCTTTGGTCAGGGACGTCTCTCTCGGTCCATTTTTCGCTCATTGCCATGACTCCCTTTTAAAGACCGACGGTCCTTTGTGTTTTACTAGCGTAAAAGACCAGGGGTCTGTTGTCAATAGACTCGTGGTCTGTAAAATGAAGGACATGACGTTTCAGCGAGCACGTAACGATGAGCAGCGGGAGATCAGGCGACAGGCGATCCTGGACACGGCTACGGCGATGCTCGACGAGATGCCGTTGGCTGACTTAAGCCTCAATGAGCTAAGCCGGCGGGTTGGGCTGGCCAAGTCGAACGTGCTGCGCTACTTCGAGTCCCGTGAGGCGGTGATGTTCGAACTGCTCGTGCGCGCCATGGAGAGATGGCTGGCGGAGGTGCCGGACGCACTGGCCAAGGGTGTCGACCCACACCTGTCGGCGCGTGAACGCGGTGACCAGGTGGCCGCGGTACTCAGCGCGTCCCTCGCACGCCAGACGGTGCTTCTCGATCTCCTCAACGCCCAGTCGAATGTGCTGGAGCACAACGTCTCCGTCGACGTCGTGTTGCGGCACAAGAGGTCAGCCGTCGCCGGCATCACGACTACGGCTGACCTCATCCGCCAGTACGTGCCCGAAGTCGGCGATGAGGCCTGGACGGTGGCCATGATGACGATGATCCTGGCCGGCACCCTTTCAATTTACTGCCGCCCCTCCGCCAGCGTTCTCGCCGCCTACGAAGCCGACCCCAGCCTGACGAAGCTCCGCCTGGACCTGCGCGACACCCTGGAAAACACCGTCGCCACGCTGATCGCGGGCACGGTCGCGCGGGCCTGACGTTGTCGCCAAGGGAGCAACTCGGCGACACAATACAGCAGATGCGCCACTCCTGGGGCGCCAGCGCCGCCGTCATCGACGCCCCCAGCCACCCAAATCCGCCAGTCAGCGGCGAAGATTCCACGCCACAAAGCCCCGAAGACCACAGGCCCCAGTCGTTTGCACTAGTTGTCTCGGAAACCTTAAGCATTTCGAGATACGTCTCCTGCGCCCTGCCAGAGTGTTCGAAGGATCCCACATAGAAGGCTCCAGGCTCTTCACGTTAGGCCCAAGCCTCCACTCCGACGTGTAGCAGGCGGATAGCTACCTGGGACCGCTGGCATCGTCAAGGGACCCGTAGCGGCGGTTCTTCGCTCATACCCGGCGTAAAGCTACTACCCATTTCGCATATCGGAGCTCCGTCCGGCTGGGGCACGTCCACACTCTGGAACTAGCCGCTCGAGGCTCGTCCAAAGTGCATGGGCAACTGTAGCCAGACCAGCTTGATGGAACCTCCGTTATCGGCCTTAAAAATGATGAGCGGAAGTAGACGAGAAATAGGCGATTTCTTGTGGTCGTCGCGTGTAGGTGCTGGCAGATCACGGCAGTCACCCAAGGGCTCTGCTTGAGGCGCGTTATTGGAGGTACTTAAAGGCGCTCCATGGGCGGGCATTAAGTAGACAAGTTTTGTCGTGCCGAGCGCCGAAGGTTGGACACCGTTTGGATGACACGATGCGAAAGGTTGCTTTCTGACCGCACGCGAGGCAAACCAACAGGTGACGACGCTGTTCCTGCCAGGGCTTGGCCATCTGCTCGAATTCCTCGGCGGAGATGTCTTCGTTATCGATGAGACTCAAAGCGCGTTTCATGCGACTCGGTGCCTTCCCCCGCCCCTCGTAGGCACTTCCGAGTCCCTTGGTTTTCCAACACGTATTCCGGTAAGGACAATTGGCGGTCGGGCACTCAGGGGTCTTAATCGCGGCTCGCGACAGCTCAAGACTTGGCGCTTTCCTGCCAGCCCGGCGGCTGGATTAGCTCGACCCTATTTCCGTCGGGATCAAGCAGGTAGATCAGCAGTCCTCCACCGTTTGGTCCCGAAGCTGGCTCAACCGGTTCCGACAATGCTCCGTACCCGAACGCCGCCATGTGGGCGAACACTCTCCTGACGTCGATGCCGGTAAAGGCAATATGTGCCGTGCCGGGCTGGGCCTGAGATGGGTCGATGGCGGGCGGTGGCTCCTCGACCTGGACAAGTTCCAGCCGGAAGTTGCCGTCATCCGTGGCGAGCATCAAGGCTCTGACCTTCACGTTGGGGCGGCCGAAAAGTTCGCTTATGTAAGCTCCCGACGTCCATTCTTCCAAGCGGCGTAGTCCGAGCCCGTCCGCGTAGAACCGGGCACTGCGCTCCAGATCCGCAACGTGCAGGGCCGTGTGATGATGCTGTATTACAGTTTCCACTTCCCAACCTAAGAGTCCTGTGCTCAGAAGGAGCAGGTTTGCCACTCCGCGAAGTGCCAGTTACGGGCCCTCAAGGATTGGGAAGCCCCGTGCCGATGGTTCAGGTTCCTATTCCCAGGTGCGCTCCGCCTGCTACATCAAGGGATACCCCTGTGATGTAGCGGTTGTCCGGATCGGCAAGGAAGAGGATGGCGCGGGCGACTTCCTCGGGTTCGGCGAACCGGCGCATGGGCAGTTGGGATGCTCTCTTTGCCCGGCTGGCGACCGCCCCAGAGCTTGAATCATTGTCGAGCTGTGCCCGCATGGGTGTGTTCACCGGGCCTGGGGCGATGGCGTTGACTGAGATGCCCTCAGGCCCAAGCAGTTCGGCGAATGACCACATGATGTGCAGGACTGCGAGCTTGCTGGCGTTGTACGGGAGGTAATTCAGACGTGACTCCTTGGCCGCTACTGAGGACAAGACGACGATGGCGCCGGACGTGCCGGACTCAAGCATGGACTTGGCGGTCTCCCGCACCATGGTGAAAGTCGCCGTGGCATTAATCCTCAGAATCGAGTCGAATTCTTCCGTGGTTGTATCCATGATATTGGGGGTGGGACCCAGCACACCGGCTGCATGGATGAGGACGTCTACACTGCCGTATTTGGTTGCGATGTCCCTAACAATGGCCGCACATTGTTCTTCCGACGCGATGTCGAGGGGGTAGAACTCCTTTAGCGATTGGCCCTCTTTAGGGGTACGGTCCGCACCTACGACGACGGCGCCAGCCGCCGTAAGCGCGCTGACAGCGGCGTCGCCGATGCCCCCGCTCGATCCCGTTACCAAAACCACTTGATCCTTGAGACTCATCGGTTCGCTCCGCTCTGGAGGCGGATGCACCGCTGTTCTCCGAGCGTTGGAGTGTGTAGTGCTCGCTTCATGTTCATTTTCCTTAGGCGATATTGCTCAGTTGGGCCGGTGCCATGTGTTCGGGTTCTCTGATGCTATGTAGCGGCCAGGCTACTGGTATAGGAAGCCGCCATCACGAGAGCATCGGCAATTTCGGTGGCCCGGAGTGCTTGCGTGAACGTGACTGCAGGAGTTTCACCGGCGCAAAACTTCAAGGCGGCCTCAGCCTGGCGATGGAAGAGGTCAGAGGGCTCGAAAGTAGTCACGGAATGGGTGCCGTCGCGATCCCACATCTGTAGGGAATCGTTGGACCACACGACTCGGCCTGTGCTTGCCAGGATATCGATGGTCAGGCTCCAGTCACCCTGGTTGAGACCTTGGGGTTCCTGCCAGGGAGACCAGTAGCTCTGCAGTGTGAATGCGACACCCTTGGGAAACTCAAGCGTGGCTACGACGTGTTCGGGCACTGGGGACCCGTACAGGCTGCTGCTGGCACTGGCGCTCAGGACTTTCGGGTCGCCGTCGAACCATGATGATATGAGTTCGATGGCGTGAATACCGTTCACAACGGCTACACCGCCCTCCTTCGGATCAGCACGCCATGAGTCGATGTCCTTCTTGTGGGCGACCGAACGCACAGAAACTGCGATCACGTCGTTGTCCCTGAGCCATTGGGAGAGAAGTTGGGCGCCGGGATGGTGGTGGAGTGTGTACCCGACCATGAGCCTGTCGTGGACGCCGGAAGCTCCCGCCAAGACGGCGGCGCCTTCGGCGTCTGCAGCCACCGGCTTTTCCGTCAGTACACGGAATCCCTTGTTCAGCAGGTCTGCCACGATGACAGATTGCATGGTGGTGGGCAGTGCCACGACCACAAGGTCCAAGTCGTCAGGGAGTTCCTTGATGCTGGACACATGCTTTGCGCCGAGCTCCTGTGCCAGTGCAAGGCCTCGTTCCCCTCTTTCTACGAGGACGGCGACGTCGGCCCCCGCCGCGGCGAATACGCGCGCGTGCCGCGATCCTGCCCAGCCGGCTGCTCCGACGACTGCTACACGAGGAGCGGGCGTCTTCTCGCTCATGACTTAACACCCCCTGAAGTAAGGCCCGCGATGAACCAGCGCTGGAAGGCCACGAAGATGCCCAGGACGGGAATGAACGCGACAATAACGAAGGCACCGAAGGAAGCCCAGAAGTTGCCGAACCCGGTTGAGATGTAGCGGACGATGCCGTTTTGAACGGTCTTCATGTCCTCGGTGGTTGCCAGGACCGTTCCGACGAGGAAGTCATTCCAGACGAACACGAAGATGAAGATTGCGACCGCCGCTATGCCAGGACGGATCAGGGGCAGCACAATCCGGATAAGTATCTGGAGTCGGCTGCAGCCGTCGATTGCCGCAGCTTCTTCAATCTCAACCGGAATGTTCTCGATGAAGTTGCGAAGGAACAGGATTGTCTGTCCGCAGATGATCCCGGTGTAAACCAGGATCAGGAGAGGGTAGCTGTTGATGAGGGACGTTTTGACGAACATGGAATAGAGCGCGATGAAGACAACGACGCCCGGGACCATGGACAGCACGAGGATTCCCGTCATGAGGCTTTCCATGCGGCGGCCGCGGAAACGGGTGGCGACGTAGGCCGCAGGGACACAGACAACCAGCGCCAGAACGATAGATCCAATGGCGTAAATCAGGGAGTTCGCGAAGAAGCGGACATTGGCGGACGTAAAAAGACCGGTATAGCTGTCGAAGGAGAGCGGATTCGGGATCCACACCGGGGGGAAGGCCACGGTATTGGCTTCAGTCTTCAGCGAGGTCGACAGTATCCAAAGGATAGGGGGCAGCACGAGCACGGCTGTTATTGCAACAATGGCCCAAATGGGTAGGCGTCGCAGCAGATGCCCGGGGCGTCGGCGTCTGGCCGGGATTGTGGCAGTCACAAGGTGTCCTTCCGTCGGAAGCGGATCGCTACCAAGGTCAGCGCGATATTGATTGCGAAGAGCAGGATGGCAGTTGCCGAGGCCCCCGACAGGTCGAAGTCTTGGAACGTCTTGTTGAACACCCGCATAGAGAGGGTTTCGGTGCCTCCGAGCGGGCCGCCGCGGGTAGTGACCAGGATGATGGTCACCATCTGTACGTAAAGCATCAGCAGGACGACCACCACCGAGACGATGGTGTTCCGGAGGAAGGGCAGCGTGATGTTCACAAATCCCTGCCAAGCGTTTCCGCCATCAACCCGGAGGCTCTCGTAAAGTTCGGTCGGCACGGTCTGCAGTGCCCCCAGGAAGAGGACCATGGCCTGGGGGTAGGACCACCATGCGGTGATGAGGGTTACTGCCACCAAGGCAGAGGCGGGTGAGGAGAACACATCGGTAGGGCCGAATCCAAGGGCCTTGGTGATGGCGGTCCCCGGACCGTAATTCGGGTTGAGGAACCATAGCCAGAGGGTTCCGACGGTAGCTTGGGACATCAGCCACGGAAGGAGAAACAGGCTTCGAACGGTCCGCTTGAAGCGGATGATCTTGTTCAGGACCACTGCAGAGGCAAAACCCAGTGGGAGGGCTATCGCCAAAGCACCAAGCGAAAAAGCAAGCGTGGTGCCGATTTGCTTCGGCAAATCCTTGTCCGCAAAGAGCTCGGTAAATGAATTCAGCCCGGAAAACTCTTTGATTTGGTAGTACGTGGTTTCGTGGAGGGCTGTCCAGGCTGTGAAGATCAGGGGCCCGACGAAGACGAAGAGGAAGACCGCTACGACCGGCACGACGTAGAGCCAGACAGCGCGATCATTCCGGCCTCGCCGGGTCGGGGGTTTAAGAGCCCGCGCTGTGCGTTGTTCTTGTGTCACTGACATGGTGTTCGCTTTCCTGGGGCCAGGGCTGTTCCGTCATTGTTCCTGTCAGGGCCGGGGCTCACTTGTTGGCCGCGGCCTGGGCGCTTTTCATGAACTCGTCAGCAGAACGGTTGTTAAGGTACAGCTCCTGACCGGCTCCGGCGAGTCCGCTCGCGATTGCGATCCAGTTGTCCGGGTAGGTGTGGGGCTCGCTGTGTTGCTCGACGAATTTGCTCACGTCCTGCACGGTTTTAGCCTCGGGAGTGGTGAAGTAGGGCTCTTGGAAGGTCGCGGAGCGGGTGGGAACGTCGCCCCCGGTTGCCATCAGTGCTCCAGCCTTCGGGCCGGTCATATACTCAATGAACTTCCAGGCAGCTTTCGGGTACTTGCTGCCTGCGCCGATACCAAGAGTCCAGCCAAATGTTGACCCGGTATCAGAGCCGTTTGACGTCTTGGGCAGTGTAGAAGACTTGATGTCCGGATTGGCCTTTTGCAAAGTCAGGACCCGCTCCGTGCCGAGGACCGCCATCGCTACGGTGCCGTTCTGGAGTCCGTCACTGACCGTGGAGTACTGGTCCCCCACGACGCTCTTGGACATGCCGCCCGCGTCCTTGAGCTTGACCAGGAAGTCGGCGAATTCTTTGCCTTTTTCAGTGTCGAAGCCGGCTTTGCCGTCCTGGTTCGATATTTCCTGTCCTACCTGACTCATGAAGCAATCGAAGAAGGTTGAGATGATCGCAGAGTTGTCGACGCCTGAGAATCCCGTCCCAAACCCTGTGTAACCGGCTGCCGCTGCATTCCTGGCTACGTCAGCGACCTGGTCCCAGGTCGTCGGTACAGCCGCTCCAATCTGCTTGAGGATTTTGTCGTTGTAGTAGAGCGTGCAGGTGCGGTAGTCATACGGGACGGCTACTTGTTTTCCGTCTTTGTCCGCAAGCTTGTCTACCGGGCGCAGCCAATCAGTGATTTGTTTGGCCTCTTCCGGGAGCGGCTGATAAACCTGCGCAGAAGCAATCTGCGGGACCACCGGAGCGAACATCTTCACGACGTCGGGCGCCTGGCCCGCTGCTGCCGCCTGCGGAAGCCGGCTGATCATGTCACCGAAGGAAACGGTGGACAACTGCACATCAATGTTGGGGTTTTCTTTCTCGAAATTCTCGATGTTTTGCTTCAGCGCCGCAGCCCGCGGATTGTTTTGGCTTGGATCCATGAAGTCCCAGTAGGTGAGGCTCACGGGACCGTCTTCATTGTTGCTGCCGGCGTCACCGGAAGTGCTAGAGCAGCCCGTCATTAGTGCCGCGGCCAAGGCCACGGCGGTCAAGGTACCTGCGCTTCTCATCATTGGGTCTCTCCTTTGAGATCGGTTGCATTTTTGCATCAGCACGAATGAGA
>NZ_JABMCX010000068.1 GCF_013179505.1 Paenarthrobacter sp. CM16
CTCCACTTTGAACCTGGAGTCATGGTTGCCAGCGTTCCATGGCAACTGAAGTCGTCCGAAGAAGCAAAGGCACTGCAGGATACCTAAATGACCTCCAACAGCAATTCCCCCCGACACGCCCCGGACCACCAGGGCCATGACCAGGGCACGCCCGGTACCGAACTTGTCCTGGACATTGGACCCATCGCCCACGGAGGACACTTCGTCGCCCGGCATGAAGGGCGCGTCATTTTCGTCCGGCATGCCGTCCCCGGAGAGAAGGTCCGGGTACGGTTGACCGATTCCGGTGACTCGTCGCGTTTCTGGCGGGCCGACGTCGTCGACGTCCTCGAGGCTTCGCCCCACCGGGTCCCGCACTTTTGGAAGGCGGCGGATTCGCCTTCCGCCTGGAACCGGGGCGGACCGCCGGTGGGCGGTGCCGAGCTCGGACATATCTCGCTGGAGCACCAGCGTGCCCTGAAGGCCGAGGTCCTGGCTGAACAACTTAAGCGCCTTGCCGGCCTTGACCTCGCTACCGAGGTGGAAGCCGTGGGGGAAAACCACGACGACGGCCTTGGCTGGCGCACGCGCGCCGGCTTTGCTGTGACTTCCAAAGGGCGGTTGGGCATGCACGCGCACCGCTCCGACGTGGTGCTTCCCGTCAAGGACATGCCCCTGGCGCTCCCGGGCCTCAACGATTTGAAGTTGTGGGACCTTGACCTTTCGGGCATCGCCCGCGTTGAGGTTGCCATGCCGGCCAATGGTTCCCGGCCCCTGATTCTGCTGGCGCCGGAAGAGGGAACGAGCCCCAAGCGGGTGCACAGCATCGTGTCGCAGTTGCCGCATGATGTGTCGGTAGCCAGCGTGGATCCCGGCAAGGGGGAGGTCTTGCAGTTGCGGGGCAGAACCTGGGTGCAGGAAAGTGCGGCAGGCCATGAATACCGGGTCACCGGCGAGGGCTTCTGGCAGATCCACAAAGATGCGCCCGAAACACTGGTGGGCGCTGTGACGGACTATCTTTCGCGTGGCGGGTACTTGCAGCCCGGCGCCGCAGTCGCCGATCTCTATGCCGGTGCAGGGCTGTTCACGGCCCCCTTGGCCGACGCCGTGGGCATAACCGGCTCGGTGCTCTCGGTCGAAGGTGCCCCCGGCACCAGTCGCGACGCCCGAAAGAACCTGCACGGGGAACCGCAGGTGGAAATTGTCCAAGGGAGGGTGGAACGGGTGCTGAACCACAGTGCCCGCAGCTTCGACTCCCTGGTGCTGGATCCGCCGCGGGCCGGAGCCGGAAAGGCCGTAGTCAAGCAATTGATGGCCACCGGTCCCCGCGCAATCGCCTATGTGTCCTGCGATCCCGCTTCCTTTGCGCGTGATCTGGGTTACTTCCATCAGGGCGGTTGGCGTCTGGAGTCGCTGCGCGCCTTCGATCTCTACCCGCACACCCATCACCTGGAAACAGTGGGCCTGATCGTCCCTTCCTCATAACCTGGAGTGTCGCCCGTCCGCCGGAGCGCGGCGGGCGGCGCGGGTTTGGGGTCAGGCGTGCCACTCTTGGGACGGATGCCACTACGATGGGCGTAGTAGTCCCGCTCCGGGGGAATGAACACCGCGGACCGGGGTGACCAAGAGAGATGCCGCCCGGCTAAGTAAGGTGCGCCTAACTGGCTAGCGGCCAACCACGCGACAAAGATGAAACTGTTGCGAGAGGAGTCCTGCCATGAGCACTGTGGACAGCTTCGGTTCCAAAGGCGTACTGAATGTAGCCGGCACCGATTATGAAATTTTCCGGTTGAACTCCGTAGAGGGCGCAGACAGCCTTCCGTTCAGCCTTAAGGTATTGCTTGAAAACCTCCTGCGGACTGAGGATGGCGCCAATATTACGGCGGACCATGTCCGCGCCCTGGCCGGTTGGGATCCCAATGCGGAGCCCGACACGGAAATCCAGTTCACCCCCGCCCGCGTCATCATGCAGGACTTCACCGGCGTTCCCTGCGTTGTTGACCTCGCCACCATGCGCGAAGCAGTCAAGGAGCTCGGCGGCGATCCCAAGCGCGTCAACCCCTTGGCGCCTGCAGAAATGGTCATCGACCACTCCGTCCAGATCGACGCCTTCGGTAACTCCGGCGCACTGGAGCGCAACATGGAGATCGAATACCAGCGCAATGGTGAGCGCTACCAGTTCCTTCGCTGGGGCCAGACCGCGTTCGACGACTTCAAGGTTGTCCCTCCGGGAACCGGCATCGTGCACCAGGTCAACATCGAGTACCTGGCACGCACGGTCATGACCCGCGAGGTTGATGGCGTTCTTCGTGCCTACCCCGACACCTGCGTCGGTACCGACTCGCACACCACCATGGTCAACGGTCTGGGCATCCTGGGCTGGGGCGTCGGCGGCATCGAAGCCGAGGCTGCAATGCTCGGCCAGCCCGTCTCCATGCTGATTCCGCGCGTTGTGGGCTTCAAGCTCAAGGGCAGCATCCCGGCCGGCGCTACCGCCACCGACGTCGTCCTCACCATCACCGAAATGCTGCGCAAGCACGGCGTTGTTGGCAAATTCGTTGAGTTCTACGGTGAAGGCGTTGCCGCCGTGCCGTTGGCCAACCGCGCCACCATCGGCAACATGAGCCCGGAATTCGGTTCCACGGCTGCCATGTTCCCGATCGACGACGTCACGCTGGACTACCTGCGCCTGACCGGCCGTTCCGAAGCGAACGTCGCCCTTGTGGAGGCGTACAGCAAGGAACAGGGCCTCTGGCACGATCCCTCCCGCGAACTGCGCTTCTCCGAGTTCCTCGAACTGGATCTGTCCACAGTTGTTCCTTCCATCTCCGGCCCCAAGCGTCCTCAGGACCGCATTGAGCTCACCGATGCCAAGGAACAGTTCCGCAAGGACATCCACAACTACGTCGCCATCGAAGACGGCAGCGTTGACGAGTCACTGGACGAATCGTTCCCGGCTTCGGATGCCCCGTCCTTCACGCACGCCGACTCGCACACCACGGAGACGGAACGCGTTTACTCCGCCGCCAACGGTGCGCACGGCCGCCCGTCGTCGCCGGTCAAGGTCAAGACTGCCGACGGCCGCGAGTTCGAGCTGGACCACGGTGCAGTGTCGATCGCATCGATCACGTCCTGCACCAACACGTCCAACCCCTCCGTCATGCTCGCTGCTGCCCTCTTGGCACGCAACGCCGTAGACAAGGGCCTGACGTCCAAGCCGTGGGTCAAGACCTCCGTTGCTCCCGGTTCCAAGGTTGTCACTGACTACTACGAGAAATCCGGCCTCACTCCTTACCTTGAGAAGCTCGGCTTCTACATTGTTGGTTACGGCTGCGCCACCTGCATCGGTAACTCCGGCCCGCTGGAGCCGGAAATCTCCGAGGCAATCCAGGCCAACGATCTCTCCGTCACCGCAGTCCTCTCCGGTAACCGCAACTTTGAGGGCCGCATCAACCCGGACGTGAAGATGAACTACCTGGCCTCGCCGCCGTTGGTCATCGCCTACGCACTGGCCGGCTCCATGGACTTCGACTTCGACACCGATGCCCTGGGCACCGATTCCGAAGGCAACGAAGTCTTCCTGAAGGACATTTGGCCGAACCCCACAGAGGTGCAGGAAGTCATTGACTCCTCCATCGACGAAGCAATGTTCGCCAAGGGTTATGAGGGCGTTTTCGACGGCGACGACCGTTGGAAGGCGCTGGACACCCCTGCCGGTGACACCTTCGCCTGGGCTGAGGATTCCACCTACGTGCGGAAGCCCCCATACTTCGAAGGCATGAAGGCCCAGCCGGATCCCGTTCAGGACATTTCCGGTGCCCGTGTGCTCCTGAAGCTTGGCGATTCCGTCACCACGGACCACATCTCCCCGGCCGGCTCGTTCAAGTCGGACACCCCGGCAGGTCAGTACCTCCTGGCCAACGGTGTGGAGCGCAAGGACTTCAACTCCTACGGTTCACGCCGTGGCAACCACGAAGTCATGATCCGCGGCACCTTTGCCAACATCCGCATCAAGAACCAGCTCCTGGACGGCGTCGAGGGTGGCTTCACCCGCGACTTCAGCCAGGAAGGTGCACCGCAGGCGTATGTCTACGACGCTGCGCAGAACTACCAGGCCGCGGGAACGCCGCTGGTGGTCCTGGCCGGCAAGGAATACGGTTCCGGTTCATCCCGTGACTGGGCAGCCAAGGGCACGGCGCTCCTGGGCGTGAAGGCAGTGGTGGCTGAGAGCTACGAGCGCATCCACCGCTCCAATCTGATCGGCATGGGCGTGCTTCCGCTGCAGTACCCCGCCGGCGAGTCTGCTGCAACGCTGGGCCTGACTGGTACGGAAACCTTTGCTGTTGAGGGCGTGACCGAGCTGAACAACGGCACCACGCCCAAGACGCTCAAGGTGACGGCAACGGCTGAGGACGGCACGTCCAAGTCCTTCGACGCTGTCCTGCGTATCGATACCCCGGGTGAAGCGGACTACTACCGCAACGGTGGCATCCTGCAGTACGTGCTTCGCCAGATCTCCGCATAGTGGACCAGCTGGTTTCCAGCTGAATCCCACGCCAGACAGCCCCGGCCGGTCGCCTGACCAGCCGGGGCTGTTGCCGTCCCGGTAGCGATGCCACACAGGGCGCAAGCGTGGGGAAACACGCGGGCCCCGGGCACGCGCTAAAGTTAACAAGCACGTCATTCACCCTAAGGAGGGCCGTTGGGACTTTTGGAAACCGTCAAGGATCCACAGGACCTGGCCAAACTGTCCGGCACCGAGCTGGAACAACTGGCCGGCGAAATCAGGGAATTCCTGATCACCAACGTAGCTGCGACCGGCGGACACTTGGGCCCCAACCTTGGCGTCGTTGAACTCACCCTGGCTGTCCACCGGATTTTCGAGTCCCCGCGGGACAGCATAGTCTTCGATACCGGGCACCAGTCGTATGTGCACAAGCTGCTCACCGGCCGCCAGGATTTCAGCACCCTCCGCCAGCAGGGCGGCCTCTCCGGTTACCCGGAGCGCGCTGAATCAGAGCACGATATTGTCGAGAGCTCCCATGCTTCGTCCTCCCTGTCCTGGGCCGACGGCATTTCCCGTGCCCGCCAGTTGACCGGCGAAGGTGACCGGTTCGTCGTCGCGGTTGTCGGCGATGGCGCACTCACCGGTGGCATGACCTGGGAGGCCATCAATAACATTGCCGCTGACAAGCGTCGCCGCGTGGTCATCGTGGTCAATGACAATGGACGTTCCTACGCTCCCACTGTGGGCGGATTTGCCGACTACCTCGCTTCGTTGCGTCCCACCATTGACTCCCTGCGCACCACTCCGGCATACGAGCGGATGCTGGACTGGTGGAAGAAGAAGCTCCAGGACGGCGGACCCGCCGGGCAGTTCACCTACAAGAGCCTGCACGCCATGAAGAAGGGCATCAAGGACTGGTGGGCTCCCCAGGGCATGTTCGAGGACCTGGGCATGAAGTACATCGGTCCAGTGGATGGGCACAGTCTCCAGGCCATGGAGAATGCCCTCAACACCGCCAAGGCTTACGGCGGTCCGGTGATCGTCCACGCGATGACCGAGAAGGGCCACGGTTACGCGCCGGCCCTTGCCAACGAGGCAGACCAGTTCCACGCCGTAGGGATCATCGATCCCGAGACCGGCGAGTCCACGGAAATGCCCGGTGCCAGGTCCTGGACCTCCGTGTTCGCTGAAGAGATCGCGGACATCGCCGATGAGCGCGAGGACATTGTGGGCATTACGGGCGCCATGCTCATTCCCGTGGGCCTGCACAAGTTTGCCGAGCGGCACCCGGAGCGCGTTATCGACGTCGGAATTGCAGAGCAGCATGCCCTGACGTCCGCGGCGGGCATGGCCTTCGGCGGTCTGCATCCGGTGGTGGCGGTCTATGCCACCTTTCTGAACCGGGCCTTTGACCAGCTCCTGATGGATGTGGCCCTGCACAAGGCAGGGGTCACGATTGTCCTGGACCGGGCCGGAGTGACCGGCCCGGACGGACCCAGCCACCATGGCATGTGGGACATGGCCATGGTCCAGATCGTGCCCGGACTCCACCTGGCCGCCCCCCGGGATGCCACCAGGCTCCGTGAAGAACTGCGCGAGGCTGTAGCGATTGACGATGCTCCCACCGTGGTGCGTTTCTCCAAGGGCAGCGTCGGTTCCGAGGTTGAAGCAATCGAGCGCCTTCATGACGGCGTGGATATCCTCGCCCGCCGCCCGGAGGGTTCCACCGAAAACGACGTCCTTATTGTCAGTGTCGGTGCCATGTCCGAGCTCGCCTTGGATGTAGCCGGCCGACTGGGTGCCCAAGGCATCAGTTCCACAGTGGTGGACCCCCGTTGGGTCCTTCCCGTCCGCAAGTCGATCATCGCCCTCGCTGCCCGGCATCGCCTGGTCATCTGTATTGAAGACGGCGTGCGCGCCGGTGGCGTCGGGTCCCGTATCCGGCAGGAAATGCGCGCTGCGGGGGTTGACACGGCGCTCAACGAAGTCGGATTGCCGGTGGAGTTCCTGGTCCATGGCTCCCGAAGCCAGGTCCTGGAGCGCGTTGGGCTCACTGCCCAGAAGATAACGCACGACGTCGTGGCGCAGGTTCTGGGGACGAAGGTCCCCTTCGCGAGGCCTCTCCCGGGCCAGGAACACCCCACCACCGGCAGTCTGCCCACGTTGTGACGGACAGCCGCGGACCGGGCTCACTGCAGCCCGGTGACCTCGTTGTGTCGAGGAACAGGAAATGGAACGGCAAGGCCCATTGGGTGGTTCCAGGCAGATACCTCGGCGAAGACATCCACGGTTGGTGGATTTTCCAAGGGGCGGGGGAGTTCTGTTCCCGTCCCGGGGCAGCCTTCTACACTGCCTCGGACGCCGTCCTGCTGGTCCCGCGGACGGGCGAGTACGTGGCGACGTTCTATGACGACACGTACCCGGGAGATTTCCGGATTTACGTTGACCTCGCCACTGCCCATGGCTGGAGCACCATCAAACCCGGGGTCACGGAGTTCCACATGATTGACATGGACCTGGACGTGATTCGCTCCACCCGGCATGGAGTGTTTGTTGACGACGAAGATGAGTTTGAGCAGCACCGGGTGGCCATGGGCTATCCGGACGAAACAGTGGCCGCTATGCGCACGGAATGTGCAGCCCTCTTGGAGGCTGTAGTGGCCATGAAAGCACCCTTCGATGTCGCTGGTGCGGGCACCAGCGCCGAATGGTTCAGGAAAGGACGGGCATGAGCGGGATTATTCGTACATACAAGCGGGACGATGAGGGAGTTCTGCACTTCCGGGAAGCCTGGTACGACGACGAGGACCAGCAGTTCGTCATTAATCACGGCGTAGTGGGCCACCAGAGCAAGACCGATGAAACCGGTGTTGAGGACGAGTCGTCGGTGGAAGGCCTGATGGCGGCTTTTGCTGCGCAGTGCGAGGAAGACGGATACGCGGAGATTCCGGAGTCAGAGCAGTTCTGGGTGGTTGCCCAGATTGCCCTGAAGACCAAGGACGGCACCGAACGGGACCGCCACCTTGAACGGAAAGCCAAGGCTGCCCTGACCGGCGAACTGGCATGGCGCGGGTTGGGCATTGTGGACCGGTCCGAAATAGGAAACGGGCACTTGAACATCTTCTGCCTCTGCCCGGACGTCAACAAAGCCGTGAATGCCATCAAGATCTGTGTGCGTGGTGAGGACTTGGACTTCACCAAGCTCACCATTGCCTCGGCACCCCACAGCGAGCCTGACGCCTTCAAGGTGAAGCACTCGCCCAAGCAGGGTGTGGGCTTTACTCTCTAAATAACACCCAACGCACCAGGAGGGACTTCCATGGCGTCCAAGAGCAACTGGCCCGGACACACACCACTGCCCAAGGGGCTTGCCGCTCCGGCGAGACGGGCTTTGGCGCACGAGGGAATCGAGACGCTGGAGCAGTTGGCGGAATTCGGGGAGGCGAAAATCTCCAAGCTCCACGGCATGGGGCCGGTGGCCATCGCCCAGCTTGAGGACGCCATGGAAGAATCGGGAATCTCCTACAGCGGCAGCTAGGCTGAATTCATGACTGAATACCGACGCCTCGGCCACTCCGGATTGACTGTCTCAGCCGTGGGGCTGGGCTGTAACAATCTGGGGCGTGCCAATACCCCTACCGAGTCACAGGAAGGCACGGACGCTGTTGTCCATGCCGCCTTGGATGCAGGAGTGACCTTCTTTGACGTCGCTGACGTTTATGGCCGCGAGCCGGGCCTCAGCGAGGTCATGCTGGGCAAGGCGCTGAAGGGACGGCGTGAGGACGTCGTCATCGGCACCAAGTTCGGCATGGACATGAAGGGTGTCAACGGGAACGATTTTGGGGCCCGTGGTTCGCGCCGCTACATTGTGAAGGCTGTCGAAGCATCGCTCCGGCGACTGGATACGGAGTGGATCGATTTGTACCAGTTCCACACCCCTGACCCGCTGACCCCCATCGAAGAGACGCTCGCAGCCCTTGATGACTTGGTGACTGCCGGCAAGGTCCGCTACATCGGACACTCGAACTTCGCCGGCTGGCAGATCGCCGAAGCCGAATATGTTGGCCGTCAGGCCGGTGGTGCCCGTTTCATTTCGACGCAGAACCATTACAACTTGCTGGACCGCCGCGCTGAACTTGAGGTCATTCCCGCCGCCGGGGCTTTCTCTTTGGGCGTGCTCCCGTATTTTCCCTTGGCCAACGGGTTGCTCACCGGAAAGTATTCTGCCGGCAAGGCACCCGAAGGCACCCGGCTGAGCCATACGCGCACCAACCTCGTGCACGACGCCGATTGGGATCAACTGGGCCGCTTTAGCCAGTTCGCCAAGGAACGTGACATCACTGAGTTGCAGCTTGCATTCTCATGGCTTGCCGCCCAACCGGGTGTCAGCAGCGTCATAGCCGGTGCCACCCGTCCGGAGCAGATACGCCAGAATGCTGAAGCCGTGTGCTGGGTTCCCACGCCGGAAGATCGCTCCGAAATGGACGAGATCTTCCCGCAAGCACCCAAGGTTGCCCTCTTCTAGCCCTCTTCCACATAGCAGCGGTTAAACCGGAGCGCTCTCTCACCTTGGTGAGAGAGCGCTCCGGTTTAGGCCGCGGGAGGTGAAAGAGGGACGGGTCAGGCCGGTGCTGAGGCGATCCCCGGCGCCAGGAACCTCTTGCCGTTGACCCTTTCCGAAGCACCTACACGGTCCAGGTACGGGGTGATGCCACCAAGGAACATCGGCCAGCCGGCACCCATGATCACGCAAAGGTCGATGTCCTCCGGTCCGGACACGACGCCCTCTTGGAGCATGAGTCCGATCTCCTCGGCCAATGCATCCTGTGTGCGTCGAAGGACTTCCTCGCCGGTGGACGGGGTGTTGCCGAAGGACATCACAGCCAGGGTCTCAGCCGGGATGACAGGCCTACCGTCGGGGCCGGGGACCCAGAGAGTCTTCACTCCGTTGTCGATAAGCTTTTGCAGGTTCTGCGAGACCGGGAACCGCTCACCGAACGCGCTGTGCAGGGACTCCTGGACATGCTGGGCAACCGGCAGGCCCACCATGGCAGCCAAGGTGAACGGTGACATTGGAAGGCCCATGGGACGCAGGGCGCTGTCAGCGACCTCGGCAGGAGTTCCTTCATCGAACGCGGCGATGACTTCACCCATAAGGCGGAGCAGGATGCGATTGACCACGAAGGCTGCGGCGTCCTTGACCAGTACGGCGGTCTTCTTGAGGCCCTTGGCGAGTTCGAACGCGGTAGCCAGTACGGCGTCGTCGGTCTTGGGTGCCCGCACAATCTCCAGAAGCGGCATGACTGCCACCGGATTGAAGAAGTGGAAGCCCACCAGGCGTTCGGGGTGCTTCAAATCCTCGGCCATGGCAGTGACAGACAGCGATGAGGTGTTGGTGGCCAGGATGCACTCAGAAGAGACGATGGCTTCAACCTCGGCGAAGACTTGCTTCTTGACGTGCAGCTCTTCGAAAACGGCCTCGATGACGAAGTCGGCGTCGGCGAACACTTCTTTGGAGATCGAACCCGTCACGAGGGCCTTGGTCCTGTTGGCGGCGTCGGGCTTGATCCTCTTCTTCGCCAGCATCTTGTCGACTTCGGCGTGGACATAGGCCACGCCCTTGTCCACCCGTGCCTGATCGATGTCCGTCATGACTACGGGGACCTTCAGCTGGCGGGCGAACAGCAGGGCCAGCTGGCTTGCCATCAGCCCTGCACCCACTACGCCAATCTTGGTGACGGGGCGCGCCAGCTTGCGGTCAGGGGCGCCTGCGGGGCGCTTTGAGCGCTTCTGCACGAGATCCAGGAACGCGTACACGGTGGAGCGGAACTCGTCGGTTTGCATGAGGCCGGCGAGGGTTTGGCACTCGAGCTCGGCCGATTCCGCCTGTGTCATGGTGCGGTTGGCCTCCATGACGTCCAGGACCTTTGCCGGCGCAGGGGAGGCGTTGGAGGTTTTGGATTCCACGAAGGCCCGGCCGGCTGTGATCGCTGCGGCCCATCGCCCGGCTACAGACTCTTCGGCTGCATCAACGGAGTTCTTCCGTTCAGGGGTTACTTCACCGGAAATAACCTTCGCGGCCCATGCGAGCGATTGTTCCACGAAATCGGCTGGTTCGAACATGGCATCGGCCACTCCGAGCTCGAAGGCCAGCGGTCCAGTGAGGGTGCGGTTGTTGCTGAGGGGATTCTCGATCATCACCTTGATGGCGTTCTCCGGGCCGATAAGGCGCGGCAGGATATAGACCCCGCCCCACCCCGGTACCAGGCCGATGAACGCTTCGGGCAGGGCAAGTGCCCCGGCGCCTGTCGAGACTGTCCGGTACGTTGACTGCAGTGCGATTTCGAGTCCGCCACCCAAGGCGAGGCCGTTGATGAAGGCGAAGCTGGGAACGCCCAGGTTTGCCAAAGTGCTGTAGACAGCGTGGCCAAGCTGTGCCATCCAGAGGCCGTGCTCGCGTTCCTTGAGCGTTTTGACGGCCGAAAGGTCTGCGCCGGCCACCAGGAAGTACGGCTTCCCTGTGACGCCGACGCCTACAATTTCGCCCCGTGAAGCACGCTCTTTGAGGGTGTCCAGGACGCCGCCCAGTTCAACCAGCGTGTTGGGTCCAAGCGTGGTGGGCTTGGAATGGTCCAGGCCGTTGTCCAGGGTGATCAGCGCAAAGGTCCCCGCTCCGCCCGGCAGTTCGATGTCCTGGACGTAAGAATGGGTAACAAGCTCATCAGGGAACAGGGCGGCGAGCTTCTGGAATTCGTTGGCGCTCATGCGGCGGCTCCTTCAGTGGTGGCGGTCTCAGCGGTGGAGGAAGCGTAGTCGGCGTGGTTCGGGTTTTCCCAGATCACTGTGGCACCCATGCCCAAGCCGATGCACATGGTGGTGATGCCATAGCGCACTGTGGGATCTTCCTCGAATTGCCTGGCCAGCTGGTTCATCAGCCGGACCCCTGAGGAAGCCAGGGGATGTCCGACGGCGATCGCCCCGCCATAGCGGTTGACGCGGGGGTCCTCGTCTGCGATGCCGAAGTGGTCCAGGAAGCTGAGCACCTGGACGGCAAAGGCCTCGTTGATCTCGAAGAGCCCGATGTCTTCGATGCCCAGTCCGGCGTTCTTCAGGGCCTTTTCCGTGGCCGGGACGGGGCCGATGCCCATGACCTCAGGTTCGACGCCGGCGAAGGCGTAGGAAACAAGCCGCATCTTCACTGACAAGCCCAGTTCCTCCGCAGCGTCGGCAGAGGCGAGGACGGCAGCCGTGGCGCCGTCGTTAAGTCCTGCGGCATTGCCTGCGGTGACACGGCCGTGGGCACGGAACGGGGTGCGCAGTTCGGCAAGGTCGGCCACTGTGGTTCCCGGGCGCGGGGGTTCGTCCGTGGTGTGGAGGGCCCAGCCCTGGCCGGGCTTCATGGTGGCCACGGGGACGAGGTCGTGCTGAATTTGTTCGTTGGCGTAGGCTGCGGCGAGCTTGGCTTGTGAAGCCGCAGCGTAAGCATCGGTGCGGTCCTTGGTGATGGCCGGAAAACGGTCGTGCAGGTTCTCCGCCGTGTTACCCATATTCAGGGCAGCCGGGTCCACCAGCCGCTCGGACATGAACCGTGGATTGGGGTCGGCTCCAGCACCCATGGGGTGGTTGCCCATGTGTTCCACTCCGCCTGCAATAACGACGTCATAGGCGCCAAAGCCAATGCCGCTCGCCGTCGTCGTTACTGCGGTCATGGCCCCTGCGCACATGCGGTCGATCGCGAAGCCTGGTACGGTTCGCGGCAGGCCAGCAAGCAATGCGGCGGTTCGCCCGATGGTAAGGCCTTGGTCGCCGGTTTGGGTGGTGGCGGCAATCGCTACCTCGTCCACACGCCCGGCAGGCAGCGACGGGTTTCGCCGCATCAGTTCACGGATGCACTTCACCACGAGGTCATCGGCCCTGGTACCCGCGTAGATTCCCTTCTCACCGGCTTTGCCGAAAGGGGTGCGGACTCCGTCCACGAAGACGACATCGCGGACTATCCTCTGGGCGGTGCGTGATGGACTCATGTATTAACTCCTCGTTGAGACATGGTGCCGGCCCGCATTGCGGGTGCTCCGGTTGGCATTAAGGCAATGTTACTCGTCGGTAACTTACGGTGCAAGGTGGGTCACAGTCTGTTCCGCCGGTCCAGGGGCACGAGAAAGGCCCGCCACCGCGAACCATGGTTCGGGTGACGGGCCAAGCGCTTCCGGTCAGACTCAGGCGGGGTCCTTGGACCCTTGGGTTTCCTGGGCCTGCCGGCCGTCCTTCGCTTTGGATTCCTTGGACGGAAGTGGTTTGGGGTTCAAGCAGGCGTCAGCGAGGATCGGCGCGGCGAAGTTGACCTGCCATTCGCGTGCACCCAGGGCCCGTAACTCAGCGGCTACCGTTTCCAGGGAAGCGTCGGCCGGCGGGCGCCAGGTGATGCGCCTGAGGAAGTCCGGCGTGAGGAGGTTCTCCACCGGCAGGTTGAGTTCGTCGGCTTTGGCCTGAAGTGCGGGCCGTGCTGTGGCCAGCCGCGCTGCTGCTTCCGGATCGCGGTCGACCCACACCCGTGGTGGTGGTGGAGCGTTGGTGGGCAGGTGCAAGGGCGGCACATCGGTCAAGGTGCGGGCATTGGTGATGCAGCGAAGCCATCGCGGTGCCTCCCGCTGGGCTGATCGGCCGTGGAATCCCTTGGTGGCCAGTAGTTGGGGGACCGTGGTGGGCATCGCCTTGGCGGCTGCCACCAGGGCAGAATCGGGGATCAGCCGCCCTGGAGCTACATCACGTTTGCGTGCCAACTGATCGCGTTCCTGCCACAGTTCCCGAACCGCTGCCAACTGCCGGCGATCCCGGATCTGGTGCAGACCGGATGTTTTCCGCCAAGGATCTACCCTGGGTGCGGAAATGCCTGCGGCAAGGATGCCCGCGAATTCCTGCTCTGCGTACTCCAGCTTGCCATCGGCTTCGAGCAACTCGATGAGCTCTTCACGCAATTCGGCAAGAACCTCGACGTCCAGTGCCGCGTACCGGAGCCAGGGCTCGGGAAGTGGACGGGTGGACCAGTCGGCCGCCGAGTGTTCTTTGGCGAGGCCGAATCCAAGCAATTGCTCAATGACGGCGGCCAAGCCCACCCGGGGGAGGCCGGCAAGCCGCGCAGCAAGCTCAGTGTCGAACAGTTTGTCCGGCCACATGCCGAGTTCGGACAGGCAGGGCAGGTCCTGCGTGGCCGCGTGCAGGATCCATTCGACGCCACGAAGGGCCTCGTTGATGATGTCCAGATTCTCGAAAGGTTCGGGGTCGATCAGCCAGGTTCCCGCGCCCTCGCGGCGGATCTGAACCAGGAAGGCGCGCTGACCGTAACGGAAGCCGGAGGCACGTTCTGCGTCCACCCCGGCTGGTCCTGTACCTGCGGCGATGGCGGCGGCGCAGCGTTCCAGTCCGGAAGGAGTATCGATGACCAAGGGCACGCCTTCGCGGGGCGTATCGAGATCGATGACTTCGGGGACGTGGCTGTCGAAGCCGTCTACCTTAATGTGCGTGGTGGGATCAGCAACCGGATCGCCGGCTGTGGTTTTATCCAGATTTTCAGGGGTCATGGTGGCTTAAGCTTACCGATTTACGCCGTAGCGCACTTTTGGCTGCTTTTGGGCGCCTGTGGTGAACGGTGGTCGATCCTCAATTGAGTCTCCTGTTCGGAAGTCCCGTGACGCCTGGCGGCAGGGGTGGCAGCCCGGCAAAGGTGCAAACCATGTCGGACCACGCCTCCAGATGCGCCTGCACATCAGCGCTGGCCGGCGTCCAAGACGCACGGAGTTCAATGTCTATGGTGTCCGGGCGGTCGGCCAGCGTGCCGAAGCTCTCGGAGAGGATCCGTGTTGCGGTGCCGCCGGCTGCGCGATACGGGGCTGCGTGGTTCTCGAGCGCATCCACCAGCCACGTCCAGGCGACCGAGCCCAACATGGAGTCATTGCCCATCTCTGCGTCCATCTGCGCCCGGATGTAGGTGACAATGCGGAACTCGCCTTCCCACACCGCTGAACCATCGGGATCGTAGAGGAGGATGAACCGGCCAGTGGCTAGTTCGTCATCTTCCTCGCTGGCCGGTGTGTTGGCTTGGCTGGCTGCGAAAGCCTTGGCCGCGGGCCCGTGGACGGGTACCCGACGGGTATCTGCCGTGGGACTGAAAACTTCCGCTCCAAGGGCTACTGCGTACGGGGCCAGTCGGGCTGGTGCAGGGATCTCGTCAAGCCGCAGTTCGCTGCGGCATTGGGCTTTTCGTAGCGTTCCCAAGGCGACGAGAAAGTCCGAGGGAACCTGTGCGAGGGCGTTCACCCTCGCAGGTTATGCTTCCGGGGCGGCGATTCCCAGCAGGCTCGCCGCCCCGGATGCAGGGGGTTACAGGGAGCCCAGTTCCCGTTTGATGCCCGCGACGAAGGCGTCGATGTCTTCCTCTGTGGTGTCAAAGGAGCACATCCACCGGACCTCACCCCTGGCCGCATCCCAATCGTAGAAAGCGAAATTCTTGCGCAGGCGATCTGCAACGCCGGCCGGGAGGATGGCAAAGACGCCATTGGACTGCGTCGCCTGGGTGGGTTCCACTCCGTCGATCGCCTCAATGGCGCTGCGGAGGCGGGCTGCCATGGCGTTGGCATGGGCGGCCGACCGCAACCACAATCCGTCTTCCAGCAAGGCGATGAACTGGGCGGAGATGAAGCGCATCTTCGAGGCGAGCTGCATGTTCATCTTGCGCAGGAACTTCAGCCCGTCGGCTGCTTCGGGGTTCAGGGCCACCACCACTTCGCCAAAAAGCAGTCCGTTCTTGGTGCCGCCAAAGGACAGGATGTCCACTCCGGCGTCGCGGGTGAAGGCCCGCAAGGGAACGTCGAGGTAAGCTGCGGCGTTCGCCAGCCGCGCACCGTCCATGTGAAGCTTCATGCCCTTGGCATGGGCGTGGTCCGCAATGGCACGCACTTCCTCAGGGGTGTAGCAGGTGCCCAGTTCGGTGGTTTGGGTAATGGAGACCACCAGGGGCTGGGCGCGGTGCTCGTCACCCCAGCCCCACGCTTCCCGATCAATCAGCTCCGGCGTGAGCTTGCCGTCTTCTGTGGGTACCTGCAGGAGCTTGATCCCGCCGACGCGTTCCGGTGCGCCGTTCTCATCCATGTTGATGTGCGCGGTGGAAGCGCAGATGACGGCTCCCCAACGCGGCAGCAGGGACTGCAGCGCCAGGACGTTGGCGCCTGTGCCGTTGAAGACCGGGAAACACTCAATGCCGGATCCGAACTGCTGTTCCAGGACTTCCTGGAGGCGTGCGGTGTAGACGTCCTCACCGTAGGAAACCTGGTGTCCGCCATTGGCAGTGGCCAACGCGGCAAGGATCTCAGGGTGCACGCCGGAGTAGTTGTCGGAGGCAAATCCACGAACCGAGGGGTCATGGAGTTGGCTGGTCCCGACCATCCCGTTGCCGCTGTTGGCGGGGTGGATGGCCTCAGTTGTGCTCGTCACTTGTTCATTCACGCTTTCAAGTCTATTTGGCCAGCAGGATGCGTTGGCCGTTGAGGTTTGCGGCCGGTTCTTCAAAGAGGCCGACGACGGCGGCTGCCAGGTCCTCGACGTCGGTGTAGCCGGGGAACCGCCTCTCCGGATGGGCGGTACGCATGGCAGAATCCACGAGGGCTTTCACCACGAAGATGACGGCCGCGCTATGCAGGTCTTCTGACTGTTGCCCCTTGTCCTGGCGGTTCTCGGCCTGGTCCCGGCGGAACCCGTCAGCCACTGCCAGGGTCCATGCTTCGGCGGCGGCCTTTGCCGCCGCATAGCTGGCAGCAGCGGCGGTGGGGGATGAAGCGGCCGTGGAGGAAATCATTGCCAGCCTGCCGTGAGGGGATGCCTCGAGTTGGCTGTAGAACACCCGGGAGACGTTGCGCAGGGTAGTGATCGCGCCCCGTTCCATGGCATCCCAGTCTTCATCGCTTTGGTCTTCGATGCCCTTGGCGCCTCGCCAACCGCCCACCAGGTGGATCACACCATCCACGCTGGCGACGCCCCAGCCCGAGAGACTGTCTGCCAGGTCGCGAACAGCATCATGGGAAGCGAGATCGCACACCAGGGGCGTGACCCCGTTTCCGGCTTTAGTCGCCGCAGCCTTGATCCGCACTTCGTCCGAACCCACTGTGAATACCCTGTGACCGGCGGCCCCCAAAGCCCTCGCCGCAGCTATGCCCGAGGCGCTGCTGCCGCCGGTCACAAGGATGGTCAGAGTGGGCATCAGGCAGCCGTCGCGCCGGTAATGCCGGTGGTGGATTCAATCACGGGGCGCATCTTCTTCTCGAGTGCTTCATAGAACATGGACAGGGGGAACTCATCGTCAAGGACCTGGTCGGTGAGTCCGCGGGGAGGGCCGTCCAGCGGCAGGGCATCCGGGCCCTTGGCCCATACCGAAGCCGGGTGCGCTGTTACTGTGCCGGAAATGAGCTCGTATGCGGCCAGCCAGTGGGCAGCCTTGGGCCGATCGATGGAACGCCAGTAGAGCTCTTCGATCTTTGCCCCGAGCTCCACCACCACAGCGGCGGCATCCTCCCAGTCAATGGAGAGCTTGCTGTCCGTCCAGTGCAGGACGTGGTGCTGGTGCATCCATGCGAACAGGAGCTGACCGCCGAGACCGTCATAGTTGCGGACCCTGCTGCCGGTGATCGCGAAGCGGAAGATCCGGTCAAAGATCACGGCGTACTGAACCAGTTTTGCGTGCTTCCTGGCGTCAGGATCTGCATTCTCGTCCTTCTCGATGCGGACGGACTCGCGGAATGCGGTCAGATCGCACCGCAGCTCTTCCAGGGAGTAGAGGAAGAAGGGCATGCGCTGTTTGATCATGAACGGATCAAAAGGCAGGTCACCACGCATATGGGTACGGTCATGGATGAGGTCCCACATGACGAACGTGCGCTGGGTGAGTTCCTGGTCCTCGATCAACTGGGCCGCGTCGGCCGGCAGCTCAAGGGACGTTGTTGATGCTGCTGCTTTGAGGACGCGGCGGAACCGTGCGGCTTCACGGTCGGCAAAGATGGCGCCCCAGGTGAAGGTGGGAGTCTCACGCACTGCAACGGTTTCGGGGAAGAGCACTGCGGAGTTGGTGTCGTATCCGGGCGTGAAGTCGATGAAACGGATGGGGACGAAGAGCTTGTTGGAGTACTCTCCTGCTTCGAGGCCGCCGATGAACTCTGGCCAGATGACCTCGATCAGGACCGCTTCAACCAGTCTGTTGGTGCTGCCGTTCTGCGTGTACATCGGGAAAACCACCAGGTGCTGGAGGCCATCGACCCGCAGTTCCTGGGGTTGGAACGCTTGCAGGGAATCAAGGAAGTCCGGAACTCCAAACCCCCCGTTCACCCACCGGCCGAAGTCCTCCACCAGAAGCTCCAGATAACGGGCATCGTGGGGGAACAAGGGAGCCAGGGACGTGATGCTTTCACAGATTGTTGCTACGAGCCCTGCGGCCTCGCTGTGAGCAGCAGGATCGGCTATGGAGCCGTCTTGTTCCTGGTGTGCCTGGAGTGCTGTGGCCGCGGCCTTCAGGGATACCCACTCAGCGTTGTCAGCGGCGACACGCGGGAGGGTGGAGGTGGCGATGGTTGTCATGGAGCTCGGCCCTTTCCGAAGTAGTGATTGCTTCTGGGCCGAGCGTAGCAAGCGAAAAGCATTGCTAATTGAAAAACGGGTCCAGCGTAAGCAATTCTTGGCCTTGGACTGCTCATGCGCGGTTCGAGGTCCAGCGCCCCACAGTGCTGACCCCGGGAGCCGCCCCGGACGGACCGTGCAAAGCCCGGCCC
>NZ_JABMCX010000069.1 GCF_013179505.1 Paenarthrobacter sp. CM16
TGTGCGTGCGGCTGAATTCAAAGGTGGCTCCCTTACTTCAGTGTGGCCGGTCACGCGTGGCTGCCCTCGTTGACATGTCGGTGCCCGGATGGGGTTAGGCCATGAGGCCGTGGAGGGCGTCCGCCAGTGTTGCGGCGCCCGTTTCGGCGTCCTCGTCCACGACGTATTCTTCGGGAGAATGTGATACGCCGCTTGGATTGCGCACAAAGATCATCGCCGTTGGTACAAAGGGCGACAGCACACCGGCGTCGTGTCCGGCTCCGGTGTCCAGAATGGGCGCTTCTGGAAGGGAGAGCTGGAGTGCCTTTTGCAGCGCGGTGTCGAAATGGACGGTGGGACTCAGAGACTCTTCGCGCAGGTCAACGCCGCAGCCTTCTTCTGCTGCGATCCGTTGAGCCTGCCCGTGGATGCTCTCCACCAGGGCTGCTGTTACGGCGTCATCGGGATGCCGGACATCCAGCCAGAAATCTACCCGTGAGGCAATGACATTTGTTCCACCGGGCACCGGCTGCAGCCGTCCGACGGTGGCCCGGGCGTGGGGGTGGCTGCGTGCGATGTCGCGGATTGCGACCACCATCCTCGAGGCGGACACCATAGGGTCGTGGCGGTCTGCCATCAGGGTTGTTCCTGCGTGGTTTCCCTGGCCGCGCACGCTCAGGCGCCATCGTCCGTGCCCAAGAATGGAGGACGCGATGGCCATGGGTTGGTCCAGATCAATCAGGCCGCGGCCTTGTTCCACATGGAGCTCGACGAAAGCACCAATCTGGCCCAGTAATTCTTCATCGCGGCCTACGAAGCGTGGATCGAGTCCATTGGCCCGCGCAACATCGGCAAAGGTAGATCCGTCGGGATCCCGCAGATTCCTGGCTTTGTCAGGGTCTATCGCCCCGGTCATGAGACGGGAGCCAAGGCACGCCACACCGAACCTTGAGCCCTCTTCTTCAGGGAAGACCACCACGGCCAGGGGGCGTGTGGGTGTTGGTATCCGGGCCTTAAGGATGTCGATTGCGACCAAGGCGGAGGCCACGCCGAGAGGCCCGTCGAAGGCGCCGCCGCCGGGAACCGAGTCAAGGTGACTGCCGGTGACCAGGCTGTTGGTGCGGTCACCACCAGCGACGTCCCACCACGCCCAGATGGCGCCGTTGCGATCTGTTTCCACGGAGAGGCCTCGCTTGGTGGCCTGTTCGATGAACCAGTTCCGCAGGTCGAGTTCAGCGGTCGAGTAGACGGGTCGTGTGTAACCGCCCCGGATGTTGTCCGTGCCTGTGCTTGAGATCTCGGATATCAGGCCGGTGACGGTTGCGGTCGGGGCCTGGGGCAGTTCTGTGTTGCGTAGCATCAGAAGGCTCCTGACGTTGCGTGCTCGGCTTGGGCGGCAAGCCTGAATTGATCCGGAACCGCCCCTGTCCCTGTAGCAAGGTCCGCAGCCAGGAGGCCGATGAGTGGGGCAAACTTTGCGCCGTGTCCGGAGCAGGGGGAGAGGATTGTGATGTTGTCTGCCCGGTCAAGGATGAAGTCTTCGTTGGGGGTATTGGTGAACAGGCAAGTGGTTTCGGCGTAGGGTTCGGGGATCAGGCCAGGCAGGTATTTTTCCACATACTCAATGACCCGACGGCGGTTTGCGGGGTTGATCTGTCCGTCCTGTTCTGCTGCGGATTGCAGGATCTTTCCGCCGTTGTATTCGGCGATTTTCTGGCCGCGGAAACCAGCGTCGCGTCCGCCGGGCAGCCCGTAGGCCTGCCAGGCCTCGCGCTTGTGGATGAAGGTCGGCCAGGTGGACGAATCCGCCCCGTCCATATAAGGGAAGTGGTACGCCTGTTCCTGCCGTACTTCCAAGCGGGGCATTTTCGAGAGGAAAGCCGACGGCAGGGATAAGGAACCAAGGATCTCGGGGAG
Source organism: Paenarthrobacter sp. CM16 (assembly GCF_013179505.1). Lineage (GTDB taxonomy): Bacteria > Actinomycetota > Actinomycetes > Actinomycetales > Micrococcaceae > Arthrobacter. The sequence goes on from NZ_JABMCX010000069.1 coordinate 1,897, forward strand.
CCAGCCGCCAGCTGCGACGATGACGTTCGCAGCGTGCACGGAGCGGCCGTCTTCGCAGGTCAAGGTGTAGTGCCCCTTGGAACCGGTGATCGAGCTGACCGCCCAGTTGTTGTTCAGCCCCGCTCCATCACCGACGGCTTGGTCCACCATGGCGGTAACGGACTCGTGGGCATCGATCACGCCGGCATCAGGGTGCCAGAGAACAGGGGTGTCAAATGCTATGTGCGGCCAGCGAAGGCTGGCCTCTGCAGGGCTGAGGAGCTCGTGCTCTATTCCGCGCCGCTCCAGGACAGCGGCCAGGCGTTCGGGTTGCCGGATCGACCCGTAGTCCACCGCGCCGGTGGGGGAAATGAGTTGCTTGCCGCTGAGGCGCGCCAGCTCATCCCAACCAGCCCTCGCTTCCTGAACCAGGCCGGTATAGAACTCGTCGGGATAGGCATAGCGAAAAATCCGCGCAGACCCGTGAGAGCTGCCGGCGTCATTGGCTGGGGTCGACCGTTCGAAGAGGACGACGCTACGGCCGCGTGCGGCTAGATGCCAGGCCGTTGCAGCTCCCGACAGTCCCGCACCGATGACGGCGTATTCAACGGATTCCATTTCCGGCTCCTAAGTGCTGTGGGCAAGTGGCGCGTTTGCCGCTCACCATCCGGTTACTCACCCGGCGGAACCGGGCGTCCAAATATTGTTTGACTAGTGATTTTTAGGTCCGGGCGAGAGCTCGGTGTGCAGCTGTTCGACCGCACCAACCCTGACTCTGGTAACGTCCCTTTGGACGCCCTTCAATCGCCGCCGTGGTGGTACAGCGCGCCATCCACCAGGAAACCGTCCTTGGCCTGATGGCAGCAGGCTTGGGTATTGAATCGGTGGGGCGGTTCCAAATGCCAGGAGTGACCGCCCGTCGTCTGCTCGGCAGACCACAAACAGAACTGCACACGGCCCGGCCCCTGAGTCAGTCGCCGGCAGTAGATGAGTTCCTGCGATTCCTTTGCTCTGGTTCCGACGAGGGGTCACAACAGGAGTAACGCTGCCCGGGCAGTCGGTTGCCCGGCTCGTTCGAGCCTAAGCCGGGCAACCGGTGTGACCCATGTTGTCTAACGCGCGGTGAAGCCGCCGTCGACTACTATCTCTGCGCCCGTGATAAAGCTTGCGTCGGAGGACGCCAGGAATGCTACGACACCGGAGATTTCCTCCAGGTTGGCCCTGCGCTTGAACGGGGTGTCAGGAACGACTCCGCCTTCAGGGTCTGCTTCGGTCATTGGCGAGTTCACGCCGCCGGGGCAGAGTGAGTTGACGCGGATTCCGAGGGGGGCGAACTCAAGGGCCGCTGTCTTGGTGAGCCCGATGAGGCCGGCTTTGCTGGCGCAATAGGCACCGTTGTTGATCGCTCCCACGGGGCCGAAGATGGAGGCCGTGTTGATGATGGATGCGCCCACCTGGCGGCGCAGGAGCGGCAGGGCGGCCTGCATGCCCAGCAATGGTCCGGTGAGGTTGACCTGCAGGATCCGCTGCCAGCGCTCCTGGGTTTCCTCCTCAAGGGACACTTCATGGATGATGCCGGCGTTGTTTACCAGAATGTCGAGTTGCCCGAAGTCGGCCTCGACTTCACCGATGACCCTGCTCCAGTTTTCTGCGTCGCCTACGTCAAGGCGGGTGTAGCGGACGTTGAATCCTTCGCTTTCCAATGATGCGGCAAGTTCCTTGCCTTCGACGTCGAGGATGTCTGCTGCAACCACCGTGGCTCCCTCGGATGCCAGCCGTCGTACGTGGGCCGCGCCCTGTCCCCTGGACCCGCCGGTGACGAGTGCTACCTTGCCGGCCAGCCGCTGAGTCAAATCTGTGGTGGTCATGGTCTCCCTTTTCTTGAAGCTGCGATGCGGACCCTATATCCGCGGTGTATGGATATTTCCGGCAGCACCGCAAGTGAAAGGCGGTGCTGTGCTGTGCTTATGAAGTTTTCACGCCAAGAGCGACATGAGCGCTTTCGGTCCGGGTGGGAAGTTTCCCCCACGAGGTGAGGATGCGTTCGGTGTCTTCGAGTTGGGCTTCCCACTCGACGCGGACGATGTCGATGCGGTCGTCTGGTTCTTGGAAGGCGGCGAGGTAGGCTTCGATGCCGGCTCCGGTGTGTCCTGCTTGTTCGTGGAGGGCGATCATCTTGATGGCGAGTTTGGTTTGGATGCCGTAGACGGGGATTTGGGGTCCGCGAGGTGCGCACATGCCGATGAGGTAGAGCTTGTCCAGGCCGACCGGGACGATGCCGCCGCCGTAGCGCAGAGGTGTGCTGCGGCTTCGGGAGATGAGGGAATCGTCGATGAACGGGAGGCTGGCGTGGAAGCCTGTGGCCCAGAGGATGGTGTCGTAGTCCCGCGCGGTGCCGTCGGTGAAATGGACTGTTTTGCCGTTGAACCGTTCGATGCCGGGCACGACGCGGATGCGGCCGTGATGGATCCAGTAGAGCAGGAGATCGTTCACGACCACCCGGCCGCCGGCGAGGGTGCCGTATTTGGGTTCTGGCATGCCGGGGTAGTTGTGCCATTCGCCCAGGGACAGCCGGCCCATGAGCCTGTTGATCAGGTCTTGTTCTTCCGGGGCGAACTGGGCCAGGAACTCTACTTCCTGGCGTGGTTTGCCGAAGTAGGTTTTGGGTTGAAACATTGTTCCTTCGCGCACCACGATGTCCGCCTCAAAACGGTGCTGGGCGACGTCCACGGCCAGGTCGCAGCCGGAGTTCCCGGCCCCGACGACCAGGACGCGTTCGCCATCGATCTGCCCGGTGTTCCGGTAGGAGCCGGAATGGATCTGTTTGCCGATGAAGGTTCCGGGGAAGGTGGGGACTTTCTGGTCCCAGAGGTGGCCGTTGGCTACAAGCACGCCGTCGTAGTCGATGCTTTCGCCGGAATCCAGGGTCACGGTCCATCCTGCGGATCCGACCGGGCCGGGGCTGGGGATCGGGACCACGGAAACCACGGCGGTGTTGAACCGGATGATCTCGTAGTGGCCGTTTGCCCGGGCGTAGGACTCAAGGTAGGTCCGGATCTGGTCCCGGCGCGGGAAGTGAGGGTACTCGGCGGGCATCGGGAAGTCCTCGAAGTGGGTCATGTCCCGTGAGGTGATCAGATGCAGCGCGTCGTAATCGGTATGCCAGTGCCCACCGATGCGGTCGGACTTTTCGAAGCAATCGACCTCGTAGCCAGCCTTAAGAAGCTGTTCAAGGGCCGAGATACCGGCAGCGCCGGCACCAATGACACAATAGCGGGTCATACCGCTCGTCCTTTCTATAAGGGAATGCGTACGTCGCAGATGAGGTCTCAACGAAGACGCTTTCCCGGGATTCTTGATTTAGAGCAGATCCGGTTCGCCGACTTCTGCCGCGCTGGGGTCCATACCGTATTTCTTCAAGGTCTCAGCGATGATGCCTTCCTTGCGCAGCTCTTCGATGTTTGCGTTCAGGGCGTTGGTCAAGTCGGCATTGTTCTTACTTGTGGGCCAGTTCAGCTGACCGGGGTGGGCGCTGACCGGGATCCGCGTGTCAGCTTCGAGGGGAACAATCTGCGCGCCGTCTACAGGGTTGGTTTGAAAGCGTGCGGTGGTGGCGCCGACGCTGTCCACCACTGCGTCGATGCGGCCAGCGGCCAGGTCGCTGAAAGCGGCTTCCGGATCCTGGTAAACGGAGAAGCTGTCAGCGTACAACTGTTTGAATTGGTCGTTCCAGAGGTTGCCGACCACAGAGCCGACCTTCTTCCCGTCCAGTTCTGCGATGGTTTTGTAGCCGGACTTGGACACGATGGCGCCCTGATCGAGGTACACCGGGCTGCTGAGCTCAACGACCTTGGATCGGGCCGTTGTGCGCCACCAGTCGCCGGCGGCAAGGTCGGCTCGGCCGGATTGGACGGAGGGGACCGCAGCGGCTGCTCCGCCAGCGGACTGTACCGAAACAGTCAGGCATTCCCGCTTGGCGATTTCGTTGAGGAGATCTCCTTCGACACCCGAGATCTTGTCGCCTTCGATCTTCACGTGTGGCTGGAAGTCGTACGTGGCCACGGTCAACGTGCCCGGAGTAATGGTCGTGAAGGTGTGCTTGGGAGTACATGACGAACTGACGGCATCGGCGCTGGAGTCGCCGCCGCAGGCTGACATGGACAGTGCAAGTCCGGCCGCGACTGCGATCGGGGCACTCTTGCGGATCCAGGTACTTTTCATGGTGGTGCTTCCTTTGTGATGGTGAACGGAGTATTGCGGAGCGGGAAACGGTGCGGCTAGAGGTGCCGGCTGAGGCGCCGTTCGCCGAGGCGGACGAGTGCCAGTGCTGCGACGGTGATGGCCCCGTAGAGGATTGAGGTGAGCACGAAGACGCCTAGGTATTCGAAGGTGTAGGAGCCGAGTTCGTAGGCCTTGGACATGAGCTCGGGGACAGCAATGACGAACGCGAGCGAGGTGGTTTGGAAGATGGTCACAGCAAGGCTGGCCAAGGGTGGGGTGGAAATTCGGAGGGCCTGGGGAAGGATGATGTAACGGAATCCCGGCCATCCCGTGAGGCCTGAGGTCGTGGCTGCTTCGCGTTGTCCTCTGGGGACGGCTGCCAGGCCGGCCCGAAAGAGTTCGCTTGAGTAAGCTCCGGTTGTCCATGACAGGGAGATGACCGCTGTGGTGAACGCAGAGAGGACGATTCCCCCTTCCGGGAACCCGAAGTACAGGAGATAGAGCAATACGAGCGCGGGGGCGCCTCGACCGATCTCAACGAACAGGAGTGCGACGATCCGGAGGGGAACGATTTTCCCTTCGATCATGAGTGCCAGCACGAGCCCGAACGGCATGCCGAACACCAGACAGAGCCCGGTGAGGCTGAGGCTTACAGTCAGCCCGGGGGAGAGCTGGGGTAGCCACGTGATCCACTGGTCAAAGAAGGTCATCAGGCCACCTCAAGTTTTATCCGGAGGGCCTTGTCGACCCGTCGTGCCGCCAGAGCCAGTGGGAGGCTAAGTGCGATGTACAGGAGGCCGGCGATGGTGAATGCGAGGAGTCCTTGGTGGCTGCTCCGGGCAACCAGGCCGGCTTGGTATGTGATGTCGTGGACGCCGATGGTTGATGCAAGCGCTGAGTCCTTGAGGAGGGCGATTGCGTATGCGGCGATGGCGGGGAGTGTCACTCGGAAAGCCTGGGGCGTAATGACGTGTTGCGTGGTGGAGAAGAACCCCATGCCTAGTGCCGTTGCGGCTTCCCACTGGCCGGCCGGAATGCTGAGGAGGCCCGCCCGATAGGTTTCGGCCATGTACGCCGCAGCGATGAGGGAGAAGCCGACGATGGAGGCAGTGATCGGGTTGAGTTTCAGAGCGTATTGCGGCAATCCGAAGTAGATCAGGAAGAGCCATGTGATCGGAGGGATGGCGCGAACGACGTCTATATATGCGGACGCGACGAGCTGTAGGGGCCGCCAGCTGGATCTGCGTGCTGCTACCAACGGAAGTCCGAGCGCGGCCCCGAAGACCAGGGAGAGTGCGGTGATCAGGAGTGTGTTGCCAACTCCGGAAAGAATCTGCACGATCATGGTTTCACCTGTCCAGGACCGCGCGTAGGAACTTACGCGTGCGTTCGTGGCTTGGCTGGGTCATGATCTGGTCGCTTGGCCCCACTTCGAGCACGCCGCCGTCAGCCATTACCATGACCCGGTCCGAGACATCCCGTGCGAAGTTCATTTCGTGGGTAACCACGATCATCGTCATGCCTTCATCTGCCAGGTCTCGCATGACAGCCAGGACTTCCAGGCCCAGCTCGGGATCCAAGGCAGAGGTTGGCTCATCGAAAAGCATGACCTTAGGAGAGAGCGCCAAGGCACGGGCAATCGCGATCCGCTGCTGTTGGCCTCCGGAGAGACGTGAAGGGTGTTCCCCACTCTTGGCGTCCAGCCCGACCCTTGACAGCAGGTTCCTGGAAATCTCGTGTGCCTCGTCACGGCTGCGCTTCAGGACCTTTATCTGGGGAAGGCTGATGTTCTCCAGCACCGTTAGGTGCGGAAACAGGTTGAAGCTTTGGAACACCATGCCGGTGACCCGGCGCAGGTGATCCAAGCTTGCACGGCTTGGCCTGGCCCCGGCGTCGACTGTCGTATTGCCGATCGTTATGGTTCCTGCCGTTGGTACTTCCAGGTAATTGAGGCATCGAAGGAATGTGCTTTTGCCGGCACCTGAAGGGCCGATGATCGACAGAACCTCCCCTTCAGGCATTTCGAGGTTGACGTCCCGTAGGACCATGTTCTTGCCGTAGGCCTTGTCCAAGCCGACGACTTCAACGGCGCCGACTGTAGGTGGCGATTCAGCCCGGGTTTTTGCGAGTTCCATGTGCATAAGCCCCTTTCGGTATCCATAGGTTTATGCTTTAGAATGTGATTATCTAAGCACTTCCACCTATGGATAACAAGAGTTATTTGTGACCCTGCCCATATTTAACCTTTGCGAAACATTGGTTTATTTGCATGAAACATCGACCGTTGAAACGTTCGGAAAGGTAGGGCCAGAGATGACTATCCTTCAGGTGAACTACTTCCTCGCGGCGACAGCAGGAGGGTCTTTAACCCAAGCTGCGGATGAACTGGGTGTGGCCCAACCGACCGTCTCGGAGCAGATTCGCAAGCTGGAGCAATCCCTGGGAGTCGTCTTATTCGCCCGCGCCAAGCAGGGCCTCACGCTGACGGAAGCCGGACAACACTTTCTTCCGTATGCCCGTAGGGTCGCTCAGGAATACGAAGATGCGATGGCATCCGTCACAGGGATCAGGGACAGGATTGAGGGCACGGTCTCCTTCGGAATGTTCAATAGCGGCCAGCACGTACTGGCGGGACTCGTTCCGGCGTTCCGCACCATGTACCCAAACATCCATGTCCGCGTCATCGGGGCGAACTCCGCCCAGGTGGCCGATATGGTCCGCTCGAACCGCCTCGAAGCCGGTGTGGTGGCCCTGCCTATTGAAGCAAGGGGGTTGACCATAGGCGACGCGTTGTGGTCCTGCGAGGCAGCCTATTTTCACACCGAGTCAGACGCCACCGCAGCCCCTGTGCCTGTCGCAAATCTCACCCTGCGTCCGATGGTTCTAGCCGAATCCGGTTGGTCACAACTGGACCCCACCAGGCGGCAGCTCAACGACCGGGCGCAGAAACTGGGACTCTCCCTTACGCCGGACGTCGAGGTTGAAACCCCCGCCGGTGCCCTCGCGGTAGCGGCGACAGGGCTCGCCGGCACGGTCGTTTCCGCGCCGGTTGCTGAAGCGTTGGGTTATGGGAAGACCCTGCATTCTGTGAGCCTCGACCCGCCACTGATCGAAACGTTCGCCATCATTACCCGTGACCCGTGGTCACTTTCACCTGGTACTAAAGCAATGATCGAGCTGGTGGAGGAACACATGAGCAAGCTGCACGACGAATACCAGCCGGGCTGAGGGTAAGGCGAACACCAGTCATGGCACCCCGCCGAGCGAGACAGTCAGCATAGTATTCAGCCAAAGCTGGCTCATTTTTTGGAAGGAGCGACATGGATGTGTTGTGGGAAGTCGCTGGCTGGAACGGCGTGGCCCTCGATTGGGCTGCTTGCTTGGCCGCGTCCAGGGGCTGGATGCAAGCGGGGAGACGATTTCCAGTCATCGATCTGCTGCGGCGCTTCTGTAAGATCCGTGACTATGAGTCCAATGCCAAGTTCAGCTGAATCCATTCGGGCCGTGTTCCTCGATGTCGATGGGACGTATGCGGACTACGGCCTGGTGCCGGAAGCACATGTGCAGGCTGTTAGGGCGGCCCGCAAGGCCGGTCACCGAGTCTTCATTTGCACTGGTCGTCCCTTGTCGATGCTTTCTCAGGAAATCCTGGCTGCTGGATTCGATGGCGTGGTGGCAAGTGCTGGCGCATACGTGGAGGTTGACGGAAGTGTTCTCGTGGACCGGTGTTTTCCTGTCGACCTGGCTGCCAGAACGGTGGAAGCCCTGGACGCGCATGATGCCGTGTACATCCTCGAGTCACAGTCAGTCCTGCACACATCACCGGCCGCCGTGGGACGATTGAAAGAGATCTTGAGCGCTCATTTCCGGCAAGCTCCGGGCAGTCCTGCTGGCGTGACTGCCATCCTCGGTTCGATAACCCAGACGGTGGACCGGGCGGCCGTACGGTTCGCCAAAGTCTCGGTGTTTAGCTCACCCGTTGCCTTGGGATGCTTGGTGGAAGAGATCGGCGAGGATGTTGCAGCCATCTCAAACTCCATCGCCGATGAGGGTCAGCACGCCGGAGAGCTATACCATCGTGGGCTTTCCAAAGCGGATGGTATTGCTGCCGTGATCGCACATCTGGGTATCCCGCGCGAGAACACAATTGCAATCGGCGACGGCGAGAACGACGTTGAAATGATCGCCTACGCAGGTGTTGGTGTTGCAATAGAGGGGGCACCTGCTGAGGTACTGGCGGTCGCGGACCGCACCGCCGCGGGACCTCGGCAGCAAGGGCTCGTTGCAGCTTTCGCCGAGCTCGGAATCGTTTGAAGCGAGTCGTCACACCTGGTAGGCGGACGTTGTCTGGCGTGGACAGCGACGGTTATCTTCTACGCGAAAACGTTGGCGGTCCGCGGGTGTGAGCGCCGTGACGCGGAGCCGACTGTGGATGCCCGTCACTGTGGCCATGACCGTTGCCGAAGGCGTCCTGTTCGAAGCACATGTATCCGCCAGAATGGCTAGTTGATTCGGTCCGTCCTTCGACGGCTCTGGGATTTCGAGTCCCACTTTCACAAGATCAGAAGATGCTCGGCTCATTTCGGGTACATGAGGCGATGGCTTTTCGGGAGGATTTTGAGGGCGAATCATTCGGTGCATCATAGCCATGGCGCTCGGTCGTTCTGGCCAGAACTGAGCTCTAGTGGGAGAAACCCGCTGCAGCTTCGGTGAGGGTTTTTCCCTTGGTTTCGGGGGCGAGCCATTGGGAGAGGGCGGCGCCTGCCACAGCGACGGCGGAGGCGATGAGCATGGTGGGCCCGGCTCCGAGGGATTCCATGGACATGGGCATGAGAAAGATGCCGATGCCTGCGCCGACCCTGCTGACGGCGGCGGCGAACCCGGTTCCGATTCCACGGATCTCGGTGGGGAGTACTTCTCCGGGGTAGACGTTGGTCAGGGTGTTATATCCGGCGTTGAAGAAAGAGAAGACCAGAAACAGGGTGAGCACGGCGATGGCGGGGGCTCCGGCCCAGAGCCCGATGAGCGCGAGGACGACGGCGCAGAGCCACTGAGACGGGACGGTCAGGGTTCGCCGGCCTACTTTTTCAATGAGCAGGAAGGTGACAATGACACCGGCCAAGGCGATCGCGGAGAGCCCGAGGCCGCCAGCGAGCCCACCGGCCAGTCCGTACTGTTGCAGGACGCTGTCGGCGAAGGTGGCAATGGCGAAGTAGGGTGTCACGGCGCAGAACCAGAAGGCTGAGATGAAAAGGGTGGAGCGCCAATACTGCTTGGAGAACAGCATCGCGAAGCTGCCTTTGCGGACGTCCTCGTGGCGGACGTCGTCGAGGGCGTCGTCCGGCAGATACTTTGTGGCAAGAGCCTGGGCCTCTTCCTTGCGGCCGACGCTCCAGAGCCAGCGTGGTGATTCGGGCATGCCGAGCCGTCCGAGGAAGATGGCGACGGCGATGAAGGTGCTGGTGCCGAGGACGAAGTGCCAGCTCAGGGTGGTGTATTCGTTCAGGAGGTAGCCGATGAGGAACGCGGTCATGAAGCCCGCATACCAGGCGATTCCCATGGCGGCCATCAGTTTGCCACGCAGGTGGGTGGGGGAGAACTCTGCCATCATCGGCCAACCGACGGCGTACTCGGTGCCGATGGCGATGCCCATGAGCAGCCGCACGATGATGAGCAGCATGGCCGAATCGATGAAGAATTGCATTGCGGAGGCGATCGCGAACAGTCCGATGTCGAACATGAATATTGGGTTGCGTCCCCATTTGTCGGAGGCAAAGCCGCCCAGCGGGGATCCGATCAGGATGCCGATCAGCGCTGCCGCGGCGATCAGGCCCTGCCAGAACGCGTCGAGTTGGAGATCATCGGCCATCCTCTCCGAAACGGGTCCAATGATGCCGAGGATATAGCCGTCCAGGACCATGCCGCCGATCAGGACTGTGACCATTCTGACCAGAAAACGTCGTTTCCCTACCGCTACGTTATCGCTGCGATCAGAGCTTGCTTGATCAGTGGCTGACATTGCACACTCCTCACTACTGCGTACCCAACCTATGGTCCGCCTCATTGGCGGCAATAAGAAGTGCCACGTCGCGGAGGAAAGTTTGCGATACGACGCCGAGGCGCGCCGTCCGACCTGTTACCAATGCAACCTAAATGTGTAAAGATTCAAAGTAATAGCGTATGGATGTCTGCCGTGCGCCCGAACGATTCACAGGAGGGTTTGCCATGGAGAGCACGGCACTCTCAACCCGCGCCTTGGATCTCTTGCTTTTATTGCGCGGAAGTGAGCCCGAGGGGCTCGGTCGGGCGGACCAGGTGTCCTATCAGATCGAAACGGCCATCCTCATGGGCATTCTGACGGAGGGGGACAGGCTCCCCACGGAATCGGTTTTGGCGGCAGAACTGGGCATTTCCCCGATTACCCTGCGTCAATCGCTCGCTGCCTTGCGCACGAAAGGCCTGATCGAAACCAGCAGGGGCCGCAGCGGCGGAAGCGTGATTAGAGGCCAAATCGATCTGACGGACACCCAACTCCAGCGGAAATTACGGGATGCCAGCACGGAATCACTGCGCGATTTGGGTGACCTCGGCGCTGCAATCTCGTCCATGTCCGCCCGGCTGGCGGCCAGTCGTGCGGACGCCCAGAACGTTGCGCACCTCGAAGAACTCGTTCAGCGGCATCGGGACACGAAGGACGAGCGCGCCAGAAGGCGGGTAGACAGCCGTTTTCACGTTGCGGTGAGTGTTGCCGCGCAGTCGAGCCGCCTAACGTCGGCCTCCCTGCAGCTTGAGGCCGAGTTGATGACGCTTTGGTGGAGCCATCCTGCGCAGGCCGACAGCCAGGATGTTCTCGAGGAGCAACACACGGCCATTCTCGAGGCAATCCGGACCCGTGATGCCGATGCGGCCTCCGCCGCCGCTGAGCTGCATTCGCGGACGGAGACGGAATACCTGATAGCTCAGCACCTCAGATTGACGATGGAGTCCGACGAAAGTGCATAACGTGGCAGCAACGAATAAGGCTCTCGAGCGAACAGCCGAGGCAATCTCCTCTAGCGTCGGCGGCGTTTTTGACGATCTGGAGAAGATCGCGGCCACCGTTTCAGCCGTGGCAAACCCGGCGCAGGGTGCGCCCCGGCGAAGTGCCTACGCCTTCCTGAAGAAGGACTTGGCCGCCTTCATCAATCGACACTCGGCGCTGATTGTGGGGGCCGGTATTGCGTACGCGCCCGAAAGCCTTCCCGAAGCACCTTTGTGGCTGGAATGGTGGAGGGGGGCACAGGCCGGGGGAGAGCCCCGCTGGGTCACCCATGACCTCAACCCCGAGTCCTTGAATTACTACGACTACACCACCCGTGAATGGTTCGCGTCGACTTCGGCCAAGGGCAGTCCTGTTGCGGTAGGACCGTACGTGGACATCGGCGGCATTAACGTCAACATCATCACTCTCTGCGTCCCCGCCCCCACACCTCAAGGCACGCATGTCCTCGGCTGCGACCTGACACTCGCCAAGCTCGAAGGAGTCTTCCTTCGGGCATTGCAACTCCAGGACCCCACCGTGGTCCTCCTTGGCCCCACGGGCCGTGTTATCGCGTCAAACAACGCCCGAATAGCTTCGGGCACCCTCTTTGTTGAGGAAGACATGAAGCGAGTGAATCGAAGTGTCGATGTCTCCTCCGTCAGTCCCGCAAGGTTACCGTGGAGGCTCGTCACGTTGATGGCGTAGCTTCATCCCTCCAACATCCCGCCCGGCAGATTCTGCCGGGCGGGATTTTTTTACCCAAAAGACCTATTGCATTAATAATACAATGATGTATCTTTTATATTGTGACCAGGCACACAAGCTCCTGGGATGTACCTCATACCTCCCTCATCAGACGTGACTCAACCGTTCTCCAGCTGCCGAGGAAGACAGCATGCGGGTCCGCGCAGAGATCCCTCGAAGAAGAAAGTTTCATTCCCATGAAAGACGTAGTAATTGTCGGTGGCGGCCTCGCGGGACTCTCAGCAGCATGGCGCTTGCGGCACTGGGACGCCCTGGTCCTCGAGTCCGAACACCGCGTGGGTGGGCGCATCCGTTCCGAGCGACGCGGAAACTACTGGTTGAACTGGGGCGGGCACGTCTTCGCAGGCGCTGGCTCCTCCACGGATTCTTTGCTGGGAGAAGTTGGCGTTAGCGCCGTCCAGATCCCGGGATCCCTGCAAGCCCTGTCCATGAACGGCAAGTTCCTCCGTGAGGGACACATCGCCACCTACCCGTTCCGTATCCCGATGTCCATGTCCTCGCGCATTGACACGCTGAAAGCAGGCATCAAGGTCGTCAGCGGAGTAGCCAAGTACACCGGAGTGGTCCGCAAACGTGCGGGCGAGTCCGGTGCCATGCGCCAGCAGCGCATTTACGACTTCGAAAACAACAAGTCGTTCCAAGACTTCATCGGTGACCTGTCCGAAGACGCCGCCGCGCTCTTCAAGACCACGGTGACCCGTTCCGCCGGCGACATGGATGAGATCTCAGCCGGGGCCGGCATCGGCTATTTCAGTCTGGTGCTCGGGATTGGACAGGGCCTGAGCCAGGGCATCGTTGGAGGGCCGTCCACTCTGACAGAGTCCATCGCAGCTGCGCTCGGTAAGCGCGTTCAGCTGGGCGCCACTGTCAACGAGGTAGTGCACAAAAAGGATTCAGTCTTGGTCCGCTACACCCAGAACGGTGTGGACCTGGAGGTTGAAGCCCGCACGGTGGTCTTGGCTACTACCGCAGATGTGTCCCACAAGGTGGGAGTGGATCTGCCGGAAGAACTCCGCGGTGCGCTCAGCCAAATCAAGTACGGCCCGCACGTCAGCACGGCCTTCCTGACCAACGAAACCTCAGCACGACCCTGGGATGACATCTACGCCATCGCAGCGCCCAAGCGCTCCTTCGCCATCGCCCTGAACCAGGCGAGCATCGTCCGCGGCACTGAGTCCGTCCGTAAGCCAGGCGGCAGCTTCATGACGTTCTCCCCGGCAAGCCTTGGCAAGGCACTGCTGGACAAGAGCGACGAGCAAGTCATCCAGACCCACCTCGCCGATCTCGACCAGGTGCTCGGGCATGGCTTTGCGGACAGTGTGGTCGAAGCCCAGACAGACCGCTGGAAAGTCGCTTCCCCCTACTGCTTCCCGGGCCGGGCCAAGCTGCAGTCCACGCTCATGCGCGGCACAAACCTCGTGTTCCTTGCTGGCGATTATCTGGGGACGTTGTACACCGAAAGCTCCATCACTACCGGCTTCTCAGCCGCCCAGGAAGCCGCCAGCGTGCTGGCCACGCACCGGCAAGCACCGCCGTCGTCCGGCCTGTCGGCCGTCGCCTGATCCCACAACTCTTAGCGCTACTGCTTCACCTACCGAAAGAGGAAAACCCAATGACCAAGGAACTCCGCGGCGTTCTCACTGCTCTCTCCACCCCGTTCAACCAGGACGAAACGATCGACGTCGCTACCTTGCGGAAGATCGTCGACCGCTCCATCGACGCCGGTGTCGACGGCGTCGTCGCCGCAGGCTCCACCGGTGAGGTCGGGGCGCTGTCTTCGGAAGAGCGCCTGCTGCTGATCAAGACGGTTATTGAGCACACCAACGGCCGGGTTCCGGTCATCGCGAATACCGGTGCCACCTCCACGGCTGAAGCTATCCGCCTCTCAAAGGCCGCCGAGCAGCTGGGCGCAGACGTGCTCATGCTCATCACGCCGTACTACGAGCCCCTGTCCCTCGAAGAGACTGTTACGTACATCAAGGACGTGGCCCGCTCGGTCACCATCCCGGTGATGCTCTACAACATCCCGCCCGTCACCGGCGTTAACCTGGACCCCGCAACGGTTCGCGCTCTCGCCGAGGAAGTGGAGAACATTCTCTACATCAAGGACTCGAGCGCCAACTGGGAGCAGGCGCTCCAGCTCATCCACCACCACAGCGACGTCATCGGTACGTTCATCGGTTGGGATGCCTACCTCTACAGCGCTCTCGCAGAAGGTGCGGCAGGCGTCATGGCCGGCACCGCCAATGTGGTTCCCGACGAGATCGTAGCTGTCACCAAGCGGATCGCCGAGGGCGACCTCGCCGGTGCCCGCGAACTCTGGAACGCCGTCTACCCGGTGATCGATGCGCTGTTGACAGTACCGTTCATTCCGGCAGTCAAGAGCGGCCTCACGTTGACCGGCCTTCCAGCAGGATCGCCGCGGCGTCCAACGGCGGGGCTCGACGCCGATGACCTGGCCAAAGTTGAGCAGGCGCTGGCGAAGCTGTCCTCGCTCAAGCAGAACATCGGATAACGCATGGGTGACTTCGATTTTACGGAGTTCTTGTCCAGCGTCTCCGACGCTGTTTGGGCACCCATGGCCTACGTTGTCCTTGGACTGGGTATCGCCTATTCGGTAGCCACCAAGGGCATCCAGTTCCGGAGGATTCCGGACATGCTGCGCCAGCTCAGGGAGACCCAGGACGGCGACGGGGGATTGTCCTCTTTCCAGGCCCTGGTTCTCGCACTGGCCAGCCGCGTGGGTGTGGGCAGCATCGCCGGTGTTGCCACCGCCGTGAGCGCCGGTGGTCCCGGGGCGCTGGTATGGATGGCCATCACCGGGCTGGTCGGCTGCACCGTGGGGTACGCCGAGGCTACCCTGTCCCAGGCTTTCAAACGTCAAGTTTTGGACGAGGACCGCAAGAAGGCCAATGAGGACATTGGCGGCATGCCGTACTACATCAAATACGGCCTGAAGCTTCCCAAGGTCGGCGCCATCGTCGCCGTCCTGGGTGTCATCGGCTACGGCTTCGTCTTCCCAGGCCTCCAGGTCAACACGATCGCCGCCAGCGCGGAGAAGGCATTCAGCCTGCCAAGCTGGGCGCCGGCCATCCTCGTCACCGTGCTGATCGGTTTGGTCATCATTGGCGGTACCACCCGCGTGGTCAAGGTCACTCAGGGGCTGGTGCCCGTCCTGGCCATCGGCTACCTCCTGCTGGCACTGGCCGTCATCGCCATCAACGTAGACAAGGTCCCGGAAGCAGTTGTCCTGATCTTCCAGTCCGCCATAGGCATTCACCCCGTCATGGGTGGCATCGCCGGCGCTGCAGTAGCCTGGGGTGTCCGGCGTGCAGTCTTCGCCTCCTCCAACGGACTGGGTGAAGCAACCTTCGCTGCTGCTGCAGCCCGTACCTCCCACCCGGGCAAGCAGGGCTTGGTCCAGACCTTCAGCATCTACATCGACGTGCTGCTCATCTGCATGGCCACCGGCCTCATGATGGTGGTCTCCGGCAAATACAACGTCTCCGACGGCGCCGGGGGATTCCTCGTCAATAACATCCCGGGCGTTCCCGTTGGGGCCAACTGGGTCCAGGAAGCCATCGATACGATGCTCCCGGGCTGGGGCGCGGGCTTCGTCGCCGTCGCGGTTTTGCTCTTCGGCTTCACCTGCCTCCTGGCCTACTTCTACGTAGCCAACTCCAACCTGCTGTACCTGCTGGACGGGCGCACCGGACACGGCTGGAAGAACGTCCTGAAGATCGGAACGCTGGCGATCGTGTTCATCGGCTCCATTGTCAACGCGAAACTCATGTGGGCGGCCGGTGACATCGGGCTTGGCCTCATCGCCTGGGTCAACCTCATCTGCCTGGTATTCCTGTTCCCGCTGGTCCGCAAGATCTACCTGGACTACGAACGGCAGCGGAAGCTCGGCCTCGACCCCACCTTCGATCCGAAGGCTCTGGGAATTGAAGGCGCCGACTTCTGGGAACACCAGAACGAAAAGTCTGCAGCCGCACCCGCCGCTGCCAAGTAGCTACCAAGCAAAGGAAATGTGCACGCCATGACCACCACAGAAACGTCCGTTTTCACCGTCCGTCGTGACGGAGCGCTCCCGGCACCGGCCCTGCCGCCGTTCGGGCAGTTCATCGGAGGCAACTTCGTCGCCTCCACCTCAAACGCAACGGTCGACGTCGTCCATCCGGCTACCGAGGAAGTCATCACCCAGGTGCCGGCCGGCACCCTGGAAGATGTCGACGCCGCCGTGGCAGCTGCCGTGGCAGCGAAAGCCGAGTGGGCGGCTAAGA
>NZ_JABMCX010000007.1 GCF_013179505.1 Paenarthrobacter sp. CM16
CCCATGGTGAAGGGGGTGGTGTCGGAAGAGGGCATGGAGATCCTTGCTTCTGGGTGCTGAAACTTCTCACGAGGATGGTGTCGGACTGGAGCCGGGGCCTAGGGCTGCGCTGCGTGCGCTTCCTTGGTCCACATCAGGCAGGTCCGGGTAGCCAGGGCAACCACAGCGCCGTCCTGGTTACGGCCGGTATGCTGCATGGTCACCACGCCCTGACCCGGGCGGGACGACGACAGCCGTTTTCCCGTGATCACCGTCTCCGTATACAGGGTATCGCCGTGATAGAGCGGGTGCGGGAAAGTGACATCCGTCAGGCCCAACTGCGCAATGATGGTCCCCTGCGTCAGCTGGGTCACGGACTGCCCCACCATGGTGGACAGGGTAAACATGGAGTTCATCAGGCGCTGCCCGAACGGCTGCCCGGAACTCCAAGCGGCGTCCAAGTGCAGCGCCTGCGTGTTCATGGTCAGGGTGGTAAAGAGGACGTTGTCCGTCTCGGTGACGGTGCGCCCGGGTTTATGGGCATAGATCACGCCCTCTTCAAGTTCGTCGAAATAGAGTCCGCGCTGCTCCACTACCCGCGTCATACAGTGAGCTCCTGGTCTTCCTCGAACAGTTCGGCACCGGTAGCGGCCAGGATGTCCTCGAGGGTGACGTTGGGAGCCATCTCACGGAGAACCAAGCGCGGGCCGCCCTCGTCCTTGACGACGTCGATGACCGCCAAGTCAGTGATGATCCGGTCCACGCACCCCTTGCCGGTGAGAGGCAAGGTACAGTCCTGGACGATTTTCGGGCGGCCGTTGCGGTCCACGTGCTCCATCATGACAATGACCTTCTTGGCGCCGAACACGAGGTCCATCGCACCGCCCATGCCCTTGACCATCTTGCCGGGGATCATCCAGTTGGCCAGGTCACCGTTCGCTGCCACTTCCATCGCGCCCAGGACGGCAACGTCCACGTGCCCGCCCCTGATCATGCCGAAGGACGATGCCGAGTCGAAGAACGCGGCGCCGGCGTTGGTGGTGACCGTTTCCTTACCGGCATTGATGAGATCCGGATCGATCTTGTCCTCGCCGGGGTACGGACCAACACCAAGGATGCCATTCTCGGAGTGAAGAATGACCTCCACACCCTCCGGGATGTAGTTGGGGATCAGCGTGGGCATACCTATGCCCAGGTTTACGTATTGCCCGTTGGTGAGTTCCCGGGCAACGCGGGCGGCCAGTTCGTTGCGGGTCCAGCCTTTGGCCTCATGATGTTCGACGTCGGCGCGCCGGTACTCGTGCCGGACAGCTTCCGGGCGGGGCGGGATGTCGTGGTAGGAATTGTCGGTCATCGTTCCGCTCCTGACTGTGGTGTAGCGGCCTGGCTCGCGTCCGAGCCAGACGTGAGCGCCACGGTGCGTTTTTCTATCCGCTTCTCACTGGATGCTGCCACCACTACCCGCTGGACGAAGATTCCCGGCGTATGGATGTGCTCCGGATCAAGCTCGCCGGGTTCCACCAGCTCCTCGACCTCGGCGATGGTGATCCGTGCGGCCATGGCACAGAGGGGGTTGAAGTTCATGGCTGTCGCGTGGAAAACAAGGTTCCCGTGCCGGTCGCCCTTCCAAGCGTGGACCAAGCCGAAGTCAGGTGTCAGGGACTCTTCCAGCACATAGTCCGCGTCATTGAAGATGCGAACTTCCTTAGGCGATGAGGCCAGCGCAACGTTGCCGTCGGCGTCGTACTTTTGCGGGAGCCCGCCTTCGGACACCTGGGTTCCCACCCCGGCTTTGGTGTAGAAGGCGGGGATGCCGGCACCGCCGGCCCGCAGCTTCTCGGCCAAGGTGCCCTGCGGAGTGAAGACCACTTCCAACTCCCCCGCCAGATACTGCCGCGCAAATTCCTTGTTCTCGCCGACATACGAGCTGATGGTCCGGCGGATGCGCCCATCCTTGAGGAGAATGCCAAGGCCCCAGTCGTCCACGCCGCAGTTGTTGCTGACCGTCTCAAGATCGGTGGTGCCCTGGCGGTGGAGGGCATCGATCAGGGAAACGGGAATACCGCATAGGCCGAACCCTCCGACGGCGAGCGAGGCACCATCCGGGATGTCCCTCACCGCGTCCGCGGCGCTGGCAACAACCTTGTCAATCATCCTTGATCCTTCCCGTACGGTTACAGACCCAGCTCGCGGGCGATGAGCATCAACTGGACTTCGGTGGTGCCCTCCCCGATTTCAAGGATCTTGGAGTCGCGGTAATGCCGTGCCACCGTGAATTCGTTGATGAAGCCATAGCCGCCGAACACCTGGGTGGCATCCCGCGCGTTGTCCATGGCTGCCTCGCCTGCGACCATCTTAGCGATGGCCGCTTCGGTCTTGAACGGCTTGCCGGCAAGCATCCGGGAGGCGGCGTCGTAGTAGGCAAGGCGGGCAGTGTGGGCCCTGGCCTGCATCCTGGCGATCTTGAACTGGATGGCTTGGTACTTGCCGATGTTCTGCCCGAATGCGCTGCGTTCCTTGGCGTACTTCACGGACAAATCCACGCACCCCTGGGCTGCACCGGTGGCCAGCGCAGCGATGGCAATGCGGCCCTCATCAAGGATGGACAGGAAGTTGGCATAGCCCCGGCCGCGCTCGCCCAAAAGGTTCGCTTCGGGAACGCGGACGTTGTCCAACGTGAGCGGGTGGGTATCGGAGGCGTTCCAGCCCACCTTGTTGTACGGCTT
The DNA here is from genome assembly GCF_013179505.1 of Paenarthrobacter sp. CM16. Taxonomy (GTDB): domain Bacteria; phylum Actinomycetota; class Actinomycetes; order Actinomycetales; family Micrococcaceae; genus Arthrobacter. Next base: position 2,706 of record NZ_JABMCX010000007.1, read on the forward strand.
CTCCGCCGTGAAACCGGGCGTGTCCGTAGGTACCAGGATGGTGGAGATTTCTTTCTTGGTACTGCCGTCGGCGTTCTCCTTGTGGCCCGTGACGGCCGTGACGGTGACCAGTGTGGTGATGTCCGTGCCGGAGTTGGTGATGAATTCCTTGTTGCCGTTGATTACCCATTCACCGTTGTCCAGGTGGGCGTTGGTCTTGGTGCCGCCGGCATCCGAACCGGCCTCGCGCTCGGTCAGTCCGAACCCGGCAAGAGAACGTCCCGACGCCAACTGCGGCAGCCACTCTTCTTTCTGCGCGTCCGTCCCGAAACGGTGTACGGGCATGGCACCAAGCGACACCCCGGCTTCGAGCGTAATGGCCACCGACTGATCGACGCGTCCCAGCTGCTCCAGGGCCAAGGCAAGGGCGAAGTAGTCCCCGCCCATCCCGCCAAACTCCTCCGGGAAGGGCAGTCCGAACAAGCCCATTTCCCCCATCTGCTTCACAACCTCGTAGGGAAAGCTGTGCTCTTCGTCGTGCTTGGCCGAAACCGGTGCAACAACCTCGTCGGCGAACTCGCGGACGGAGTCGCTCAGGTCCTGGTATTCCTCGTTAAGGTCAAACGTGCTCATCGCTGGACTTCCTCGTCTGTGGTGGTGCTCTCTACGTGAATGGTGGCGAGCACCTGGTCCGCTTTGACCAGGTCCCCGGGCTTGCTGGTGAGGTGAACGGTTCCCGCGACGGAGGCCACCAATTGGTGCTCCATCTTCATTGCTTCCACGGCCAGCAGGGCTTGGCCTTCCTCGACGGTCTCGCCATCGGTTACGGACACCGAAACCACTGTTCCCGGCATCGGCGAGCGCACTTCCGGGTCCGCTGCCCCGTCTTCGCGCTGGATGCCTGCAAGCATGCGTCGCAAACGTTCGGCCCGGCTCAAAACCTCGAGCCTGCAGGACCAGCCGTTGCTGCCGACGTGGATTTCGCGGGGATCACCCGCCCCCAGGCCAACCGCGAAGGTGAGCAGTCCGCCGTCGAACTCCACAGCGATGCTGTTGGCGCTGCGGTCCACCACCCTCACCGGGACCGGGTTCCCGCCGTCGATCGATGCCGTCATGGCAGAGCCTTCTTCGGTGACGGACACCGTGGTGACTCCTCCGCCCGGAACACCAAAGGTGGCTTTCCACGCGCCCCTGGTACCTATACGCCAGGTGTCCGGGGATGCCCAGGCATCCCCTGCCAGCGTGGATCCGGTACGTTCCAGCCACAGGGTGAGCGCAGCGGCGATCAGTTCGGCGGGTCCGGCATGCCGGAACTCCATGGTCGGCAGCCTGCGTTCGATCAGTCCGGTGTCGAGCTGACCTGCACGGACCTCGGGATCATTGATCAGCAGTCGCAGATATTCAACGTTCGTGTCCACCCCCAGCAAGGTGTACCGGCCAAGTGCGCCGTCCAGGGTATCCAGCGCCGCTTCCCTGTCCTCGCCCCAGGCAATGACCTTGGCCAGCATGGGATCGTAGTCCCCCGTGATCTCCAGTTTGTCCCGCATGGCTGAGTCGATCCGCACATGCGCATGCGCCGGTTGCTTCCCTGAAACGATCGCATCCCCGGCGCCCTGTTCTGCGAGCACCACGATCCGGCCCATCGAGGGCATGAAGTTCCGCTCAGGCACTTCCGCGTAAACACGCGCCTCCACGGCGTGGCCCTGAAGAACGACGTCGGACTGCGCCACGGTGAGCACCTCACCGGCGGCGATCCTCACCTGCCATTCCACGAGGTCGATGCCCGTGACCATCTCAGTAACGGGATGCTCCACCTGCAACCGGGTGTTCATCTCCATGAAGAAGAATTCGTCGGGGTGCTCGTCGGAGACCAGGAACTCGACGGTTCCAGCGCCGCTGTAGTTGACCGAACGCGCCGCGTTGCAGGCCGCCTCACCGATGCGGGCCCTTTGCACAGCCCCGTCCGGTAGTGATTCAAAGAGTGCTGAGGGGGCTTCCTCAATGACCTTCTGGTGGCGTCGTTGGAGTGAACATTCCCGCTCGCCCAGGTGGATGACGTTGCCGTGGTTGTCGGCCAGGACCTGGACCTCGATGTGCCGGGGGGCGCGGATGAGCCGTTCCAGGAAGAGGGTGTCATCGCCAAAGGCCGATGCTGCCACACGCCTGGCCGTTACCAGCGTGGAGGCCATGTCCTCGGCTCGTTCCACCACGTGCATGCCTTTGCCGCCACCGCCGGCGGAAGGCTTGATCAGCAAAGGGAATCCGACTCCCGGTGCCGCCTCGATCAGTTGCTGGTCGGTAAGTCCTGGCTGTGCGATGCCTGGAACGCAGGGGACGCCGTAGGCCATCACATGGTTCTTGGAGCGGATTTTGTCGCCCATGACGTCGATTGCACCAAGGCCCGGCCCGATGAACGTGATACCGGCGGCATCCAGTGCCTTGGCGAACTCCACATTTTCGGACAGGAAACCGTAGCCCGGGTGGACAGCTTCCGCTCCGCTGCGACGGCAGGCGTCGATGATGGCCTCGATCTTCAGGTAGCTTTCCGCAGGCGCCGTCCCACCAATGGCGACGGCGGTATCGGCCAGGGCCACGTGCTTGGCATCTTTGTCGGCGTCGGAGTACACAGCGACGGAACGAATGCCCATTTCTTTCAGGGTATGGATGACGCGGCACGCGATCTCGCCCCGGTTGGCAACCAGGACGGCGCTGAAGGTTCGCTTCTCTGCTGCCGGACCGGACGCTGTGGTGGCTGGTGCCGTGGTTGTTGTTGGCAGGGTCATGGTCACATCCTGAAAAGGCCGAAGGAGGTCTCGGGCAGTTGTTGGCGGGAGACGACGTCCAGGGCCATCCCCAGGACACGCCGCGTGTCAGCGGGATCGATAATGCCGTCGTCCCACAATCGCGCGGTGGAGTAGTAGGGACTTCCCTGGTCCTCATATTGCTGCTTGATGGGAGCCTTGAAGGCTTCCTCGTCCTCGGCGGACCATTCCTGTCCGGCCGCTTCGTACTGATCCCTTTTGACAGTTGCCAAGACGCTGGAGGCCTGGTTTCCACCCATCACGGAAATGCGTGCCGCCGGCCACATCCACAAAAACCGTGGCGAGTAGGCCCGGCCGCACATGGAGTAGTTGCCGGCACCGAAGGAACCTCCAATGACCACCGTCAGCTTGGGCACACGGGCCGTAGCTACCGCGGTGACCATTTTGGCGCCGTTCTTTGCGATGCCGCCTTGCTCGTAGTCCTTGCCCACCATGAAGCCGGAGAGGTTCTGCAGGAAGATCAGCGGGATGCCGCGCTGATCGCAGAGCTCGATGAAGTGGGCGCCCTTCAGGGAAGATTCGCTGAAGAGGACGCCGTTGTTGGCCACGATCCCCACCGGATGGCCGTGCAGGTGCGCGAACCCTGTCACCAGGGTGGTCCCGTAGTTCTTCTTGAACTCATGGAACTCTGAACCGTCCACCAGCCTTGCGATCACTTCTCGGACGTCATACTGGGCGTTGACGTCAGTGGGAACCACGCCGTAGATCCCGGAAGGGTCCACGACGGGCGGCAGGACGACGTCGGTCACCTCCCATGCCGGCTGCGCCGGCTTCGGCAGGGTGGCCACGATGTCCCGCACGATCTCCAATGCGTGCTGGTCGTTCTCGGCGAGGTGGTCCGTAACGCCGGAAATCCTTGAATGGACATCGCCGCCGCCCAACTCCTCGGCAGTGACGATCTCGCCAATGGCCGCCTTTACCAAGGGAGGGCCACCCAGGAAGATGGTGCCTTGGTTCCGGACGATGACGGTCTCATCGCTCATGGCCGGCACGTAGGCGCCACCGGCCGTGCACGATCCCATGACGGAGGCGATCTGGGGGATCTTCGCGGCTGACATTTTTGCCTGGTTGTAGAAGATCCTGCCGAAGTGCTCCTTGTCCGGGAAGACCTCGTCCTGCTTGGGCAGGAATGCCCCGCCGGAATCAACGAGGTAGATGCAGGGAAGTTTGTTCTCCAAGGCGATCTCCTGGGCCCGGAGGTGCTTCTTCACGGTCATTGGATAGTAGGTGCCGCCCTTGACGGTGGCGTCATTGGAGATCACCAGGACGTGGCGGCCATGGATGAGGCCGATGCCTGCAATAACGCCTGCACCCGGGGAATCGCCGTTGTACATGCCGTTCGCAGCCAACGGTGCGATCTCCAGGAAGGGGCTGCCGTCGTCGAGCAAGTAGTCGATGCGTTCGCGCGGCAGTAACTTTCCACGGGCGATGTGCCGCTCACGCGATGTGGCAGGGCCCCCGAGGGCCGTCGTCGCCAAGCGTTCCCGCAGTTCCGCCACCAAGGACAGTTGTGCCTTGTGGTTGGCTTCGAAGGTGCCGCCGACCGTTCCCGCCAAATTGGAAATTGTCTCCATTGACCCCTGTTCCATTCCCGGCCACAGGCCATTTCGGTTAGTGCCACGTAACTGAAATTTAGGTTAGTCTTTATTAACTGTGATGTCCAGCACAGCCGGTCCCGCAAGTGTGGGGTCCGGACTGGGGCCGAGGAGGAAAAGTGACCGGAGGTCCGGAAGCAAGCAACAACGGCACACGCATGGCTCCCACGCAACGCGGCCAAGCGAAGGAACTCCGCAGAATGGCCCTGTTGTCAGCTGCTGCAGGACTCTTTGCCGAGAACGGATTCACCCGAGTGTCCCTTGAGGACCTCGGCGCCGCAGCGGGAGTCAGCGGCCCTGCTGTGTATCGGCATTTTCCGGGCAAGCAAGCCGTCCTCGGAGAGCTGCTGCTCAGCGTCAGCCGGGACTTGCTGGAGGGCGGATTGCGGGTGGTGTCCGAATCCGAGGATCCACTGACCGCACTGAAGGGGTTGATCAGGTTCCAGGTTGACTTCGCCCTCAGCAACCCTGACGTCATCCGCGTCCAGGACCGGGACTTCGGAAGCCTCAGCGACCCCGACCAGGCAGAGGTGAAGTCCCTCCAGCGCAGTTACGTTGAAACCTGGGTGGACGTCCTTGGCCGGATCCATACCGACGCCGATGTTCCCGGCCTCCGCGTCCGTGCCCATGCAGCTTTTGGTTTGATCAACTCCACGCCCCACTCGGTTCGGCACCACGGCAGGAAGATTGCCGTGAAGTCGGCCAGGCCCATCCTGGAACAGATGGCGCTGGCTGCCCTTACTTCATAGTGATCGCCACGTCCCATTGCCGGATCACAAACGGCGGGGCTCCCCGTCCACTCGGGCTATCCCTTGATCAGAGCTACCAGATCACCACTATGGGTCAGTTGCGGATGGTGCCCGGCACCAGGTACCGAGATCAGCTCAATATTCGGAACCGACCTGAGCTGCTCCATCGCTTCCGGGGCCAGGGGGTCATCACTTCCCGTGATGATGCGGACCGTGCCGGTGAATCGCCCCAGCGCTTCCCGGAGTTCGGTGCGCCACGGCTTCGATCCCGCAAGGGCGAGGTGCTTGGCTACCCTCGCGGCGCTGCCTCGCTTGAGATCGCCCACACTGGACTCCAAAGCAGCAGCGCTCGCTCCCGATCCGGTGAGTTGCTGCGACAACCGCACAGGGTTCGCCTGTCGCAGGTAGGCCGATACGAGCTGCCGCGGCCTGGCCCGCATCGGGACTTGGAGGAAGAAGGGCGCAATCAGCGTGAGGGAATTGACGCGGGCCGGGAGCCTGTCAGCGGCCATTACCGCCGCAGCCGCACCGATCGAATGGCCGATGAGGTCAGCCGGTTCCGGACCCAACACTGCGGGCAGCCATTGTTCCCAGTCCTGAATACCCGTTCCGCCGCTGAGGCCAAGACCGGGCAGGTCGACCACACGCGCACCGATGCCTGATGCCACGCTTGCCCATGTGTCTGCGTTGACCGGCAAGCCGGGAAAAACCACCCTGCTGGAGTTGGCTACGCCGAGCTCGAATGTCCTCACGCCGCCAACGTGGACAATTCGACGACCGTGATCGGTGACGGTGCCAAACCGATTTGCATCCAGGTGGTCGGCCCATCGCTCCAGGGACACCAGCACATCCGGCATCGGGATCCCATGCTTATGCGCAAACTCGATGGCCGAATCCGTTGGATAGCGATCGGCGGACATGAAGGTCAACGTTTCGGGATCTGCCTTGGTGATCCACTGCGGGAGCCGCCTGATGACGCCGATCGGCATCCTGACCCCCGGAACCTTGACACCGAGGTGACGTCCGACGTGGGTGAGCAGATCTGCCAATGGCGGGGTGGCGTCGTCGAGAATCCAATAGGCCTGGCCTGCTGCGGCCGGGTCCACCGCCGCAGCAGACATGAAGGCCGCAAGGTAGTCCACCGTGATGACCGGGAGGAACGTCTTGTGGTTCCCAGGCAGTGCGGCGACGGCACCGTCCCGGATCTGCCCGATGGTGGTGGCAAGCCCGATGAGCTGGTCCGACTCACCGGTCACGCTGTGGCCGATCACGCTGGCCGGGTTGACGATGGTCCAGGGGACCCTGCGCTCCAGCGCCAGGGTCTGGAAGACGGCATCGGATTCCACCTTTGAGGCCTCGTAGGCGCCCAGTTCCTGGTAGACCGCAGTGCGGTGGTCCTCTGACCATGGAACAGTCGCAGGGTCCTGCCCGCCGACGCGGTACCCGGACACGTGGACAACACGCTGCAGCTTGGGCAGGCCCGCTGCGAAGTCAATCAGCTTCTCAACAATGCCTACGTTCGAGCTGCGCGCCTCCTGCGCGGTCATTCCAAATCGATAGGAGCCGGCGCAGTTGTGGATCTCGGTGATGAACGGGAATGCCGAAGGACCGCCGGCAACGATCTCCGGAGCATCGAAGTCAACGATCACAGTGCTGATACTCCGTGTCAGTCCATGCTCCCGGAGCCATCGCTGGACACGCTCTCCGGAACCGGCGGTCCGAACTGCCGCAGTGACGTTGGCACCAGCTTCAGCCAGGGACAAGATGAGATGCCGGCCCACCAATCCCGAAGCTCCGAAGACCAAGGCATGGCGGGAGTCTTGGTGCGGTGTCATCGCATCCCGCCAACAGGCTTGCAGCGCTGGTCAATGAGATCCGCCACGACGTCAGCGGCCGAGACCAGGGGCTGGGTGCTCTGCATGGCGCGTGAGACGATCACCGCTCCCTCGATCATCGATACAACGACTGTTGCCAGTGAACGTGCTTCAGAGGCGTCAACACCATTGGCCTCCAGGAGGGCGGATGTCGGGGCGATCCATGACTCGAAGGCAGCCGCGCACGCCCGCCTCAGCCGCTCGCTCTCCGCGCCCATCTCCAAGGTGACGACGGAGACGGGGCAACCCAGCCGGAAGTTGCTCTCGCTGACAATGTCAGCCAAGGCTTCAATCGTGGCGCGGGCGGCCCCGGCCGCGCTGCCTGCGGACACTGCAGCCTCTGCGATAAGTGCTTCGAACTGCTTCGCAGCGAGCTCGACCGCTGCGACGCCCAGCCCCTCCTTACCTTCGGGAAAGTGGAAGTACATCGACCCCTTGGGCGCTGAGGCGTGCTCGATCACGGCGTTGAGCCCCGTGCCGCTGTAGCCGCTGGTCTGGATGAGTTGCAGCATGGACTCCGCCAGCCGCGCTTTTGTCAGGTCCCCTTTTATTGCCATGACAAAAATAATAGACCAGTCTATATATTTTGCAAAATACTGAATGCCATTCGTGCAAGCCGCCCGCGGGCCACTGGGGAGTTCCCCTATGCCTAGGACTCCCAGGGCCAGCTTCGGAGGCTGTTTTCTGACGGCGCTCCGCCTAGGCTGAAACCGGGACCCTGGCCAAGCCGCAGGCGAAACAGCAGGGTCAGCGACCGCTCAACGCAAAGGAGAACCCGATGAAGATTGCCGTGACGGGCGGAAGTGGAAAACTGGGTAGGAGCGTGGTCCGGCGGCTCACGCAGGATGGCCACCAAGTGCTCAATATGGACCGCGCCGGAACCCGCGGCGAGGGCTACGTCAACGTGGATCTGCGCAACTACGGGCAGGTCCTCGACGTCATCCTGGGCTTGGATGACCAACATGACGGGCTGGACGCCATTGTCCACTTGGCAGCCATTCCCGCTCCCGGGCTGGCCCCGGACGCCGCGGTCTTCGAGAACAACATGCTCTCCAGCTACAACGTGTTCCAAGCCGCACGCAGGGCCGGCATCAAAAAGGTGGTCTACGCGTCCAGCGAGACTGTGCTGGGACTCCCCTTCGAGATCGCCCCTCCCTACATTCCCGTGGATGAGGAGTATGCGGCACGACCGGAAAGCACGTACTCGCTGGTCAAGCACCTCGAGGAGCAGATGGCCATCCAACTGACGCGATGGGATCCGGAACTGAGCATCACGGCGTTGCGGTTCTCCAACGTCATGGACCCCGAGGACTATGACTCCTTCCCGTCCTTCGACTCCGACGCGACGCTCCGGAAATGGAATCTGTGGGGCTACATCGACGCCCGCGACGGCGCCCTTGCCGTAGTCCGGGCCTTGGAACACTCAGTACCCGGGTTTGAGACCTTCATCATCGCCGCGGCCGATACCGTGATGAGCCGAAGCAGCGCCGGGTTGGCGGCGGAAGTCTTCCCCGGCGTCGAGATCCTCAAGGAACTGGGCGAGCACGAAACCATGCTGTCCATCGATAAGGCGCGCCGGCTCCTGGGCTTTGAACCCGAACACAGCTGGCGGAACGTCCATTCCAACCGCACCACCCCCACCGAAGACTGACGCGCGACGACCCACCCCTTAACTGCAGTTTCCCGCAAGCACTCGTAAAGGGGTGGGCCGCCGCAGCTTCAGTTTCCGCTAGATCATGGTCATGACCATTGCGGGATCGGCCAGAATGGCGCCAAGATCCGCCAGGAACCGTGAACCTTGTTCGCCGTCGACCAAGCGGTGGTCGAAGGACAGGCTGAGGGACATCACCTGACGGACGGCGAGTTCGTCATTGACCACCCACGGCGCCTTCCGTACAGCACCCAAGGCAACAATGGCAGCTTCACCCGGATTCAGGATGGGTGTTCCGGCATCAATGCCGAACACGCCAATGTTGGTGATGGAGATGGTCCCGCCGGACAGCTCGGCCGGGGAGGTCTTTCCGGACCGGGCGGTATCAGTCAGCTCGGTCAGGGCTGCAGAAAGCTCACGCAGCGTGAGGCGGTGGGCGTCCTTGATGTTCGGTACCGTCAAGCCTCGCGGCGTTGCCGCGGCGATGCCCAAGTTCACGTAGTTGAACTGGACAATCTCCTGGGCCGCCTCATCCCAGCGTGAATTCAGCGACGGGTTGTTCCGCAGCGCCACCAGGACAGCCTTGGCCGCAATGGTCAGCGGCGTCAGCTTGTAGCCCTCGAACGCCCGGTTCCCCTTAAGCCGGGCCAGCAACTCCATGGTTGCTGTGACATCGACGGTCAGGAACTCCGTCACGTGCGGGGCAGTGAAAGCGCTTTGGACCATGGCCGCGGCCGTTAACTTCCGGACACCCTTGATCGGCGTGCGCGTTTCCCGCTCACCTTCGGCACGGGAAACCTGGGTCTCCGCCGGAGCTTCCGATGCCCCGGAGAAATTCTGGACATCCTCGCGGGTGATGAGCCCGCCCGGTCCGGTGCCGGAAACGTGTTCAAGATCGATTCCGAGGTCGCGGGCCAACTTGCGGACCGGTGGCGTTGATCGTGGACGCTCAGAGTCTCCGGTTTCTACGGACGGCGGCGCTGCCGGCGCGGAAACCGCCGGAATGCCGGGCGCTGGTGACTTGGTTTCCTGGATCTGGCCGCGGGCACGCCGTGCAGGGCGACCTGAATGTTCGACGACGGCGCCGTACCCCACCAAGTTGGGCTCACGTTTCGCGGGGCTCCCCACAGGTTCGGCGGCAGCCGCGGCGGTAGCCGTGGCACCCCCGTTGGAGGACCCGGCGTCGTCAACCTCGAACGACACGATCGGCTTGCCCACCTCCACCACGGTGCCGGGCTGCTCGTGAAGTTCTGCCACCACTCCTGCAAAAGGAGAAGGTAACTCAACAACCGCCTTGGCAGTTTCCACCTCAGCAATGACCTGGTTCAAGGCAACAGTGTCCCCCACCGCCACCTTCCAGCTCAGGATTTCCGATTCCGTCAGGCCTTCGCCCAGGTCCGGCAGCCTGAATTCCTTGATCATGGTGGCGGTCATCCTTCCAGTCCACTCAGCGAGTTGGGGCGGCCCAAAGCGCGATCGACGCCGTCGAGGATTCTGTCCAGATCCGGCAAGTGGTGCATTTCGAGCTTCGAATACGGGTAGGGAACATCGAAGCCGGTGATACGCACCGGGGCGGACTCCAAATAGTGGAAGCACCGCTCGGTGATGCTGGCAGCGATCTCGGCGCCGAGGCCACCGGATTGGCCGGCCTCGTGGGTGATCACCAACCGACCTGTCTTGCGAACCGAGGCTTCCACCACCGGATAGTCCACCGGGGCCAAGGAGCGGAGATCGATCACTTCCACCGAAATGCCTTCGTCAGCTGCCGCCATGGCAGCATCCTTGGCTGTTTTCACCAGTGGACCGTAAGCCACCAGCGTCACGTCCGAGCCGGCGTTGACCACAGCAGCCTTGTCCAATGGAAGCGCCCGAGCAAGGTCCAAGGCCTCATCCACATCGCCTTTGTCGTGATACCGACGCTTGGGCTCGAAGTAGAGGACAGGATCATCGGACGCGATCGCCTGTTGGATCATGGTGTAAGCATCCTGAGGATTGGACACTGCCACGACGCGGAGACCGGAGGTATGGGTGAAGTAGGCCTCGGGTGACTCTGAGTGGTGCTCGGGCGAGCCGATACCCCCACCGAAGGGAACGCGGATGGTGATGGGCATCTTGACCCGCCCCTGCGTGCGGTAGTGCATCTTGGCTACTTGGCTGACGATCTGGTCGAATGCCGGATAGATGAAGCCGTCAAACTGGATTTCGCACACTGGACGGTATCCGCGGTAGGCAAGTCCCACAGCGGTGCCGATAATGCCCGACTCAGCCAAGGGCGAATCGATCACCCGGTGCTTGCCAAAATCTTTCTGGAGTCCGTCAGTGACGCGGAAGACGCCACCCAATGCCCCAATGTCCTCACCCATGAGGACCACTTTGGGATCGTTTTCGAGTGATTTCCGGAGGCCGGCGTTGATGGCCCGGGCAAACGTGAGCTTGGACATCAGAGTGCACCTTCCTCGACCGGCTGGTTGAAACTGTTCAGGTAGCGCGAGTAATGGTCTTTCTGGCGCTCGATCCAGGAATTGGGCGTGCTGTAGACGTGGTTGAAGACGTCCAACGGTTGCGGGTCCGGCATCCCGATGCAGCTGGAACGCAGCTCCGCCGCCACCGCATCAGCCTTGGCCTTGACCCGGGCTTCGACGTCCTGGGTGAGCAGGCCTTTGGCTTCGAGGAGTTTGCGCAGCCGAAGGATGGGATCCTTGCCGGCCCAATCTTCCAGCTCGATGGGGTCACGATACCGGGTGGGGTCATCGGCAGTGGTGTGCGGACCCATGCGGTAGGTGACCGCCTCAATGAAGGTGGGTCCCCCGCCCTTGCGGGCCCTGTCCAAGGCCACACGAGTAGCAGCCATGACAGCGAGCACATCATTGCCGTCCACCCGGATGCTGGGGATCCCGAATCCGGTGGGCCTGTCTGCCAGCTGCACGTGAGACTGTATCCGGACCGGCTCGGAAATGGCCCAGTGGTTGTTCTGGCAGAAGAACACCACGGGAGCCTGGTAGCTTGCGGCGAACACCATGGCCTCGTTCACGTCGCCTTCACTGGTGGCACCATCGCCAAAGTAGGCCAGCACCGCCGTGTTGGCGCCATCGAGCTGGACTCCCATGGCATAACCTGTGGCGTGCAGGCTCTGGGATCCAATGATGATTTGGGGCGTCGCCAGATTGATGCGCTGCGGGTCCCACCCATAGGAGGCGTTACCGCGCCAAACGCGGGCGATCTCGGCGAGGTGCGCGCCCCGAACATAGGCCACGCCGCTTTCACGGTAGCTCGGGAAGACGAAGTCGTCATCGCGGAGTGAGCGGCTGGAGCCGATCTGAGCCGCTTCCTGGCCGAGGAGCGGTGGCCACAGGGCCAACTCGCCCTGACGCTGGAGCGCCGTTGCTTCGGCATCAATACGGCGGATAACTGTCATGTCCTCATACAAGGAACACAGTTGCTCATCTCCGACGTCTTTGACCCAAACATCGAATTCCGGGTGGCTGATCCGCTCGCCATCCGGGGACACCAACTGGAGCAGATTGCCACCAGTCCTCAAGGGATTTTGTGCACTATGTCCCGGGCCCGGAGTGTCATGGTGCACTCCCTTGCCCGCCTGATCCGTCAACACAGGTGATCGCAACCTTCCGGCTCGTTTTCGTCGGCGCTGGCTGGACTTGTGATCCTGCCGCAGACCGGCCCTCCGGCACCTTCGCCGGAGTTAATTGTGACCCTACTCACAACGCGCATCGGGTACAACCACTCTTCCGCAGATTGAGCATTCTGCCCTGTTTCGGGCGTCCCCACCGTGCTAATCTTGCGCATTATGCAACCCTTGGATGGCACTGACACCCGGCTCCTTTCCGCCATGGCGAAGGACCCCCGGGGGACAGTAGTGGCCCTCGCGCAAAAGCTGGGCTTATCCCGAAATACCGTGCAAGCGCGCATGGCCCAACTGGAGAAGAAGCACGCTTTCCTGTCCTTTGAGCGGAGGATCAATCCGGCCGCGCTCGGCTATCCGCTGACAGCGTTCATCACAGTCCACGTCCAGCAGCAAAAGCTAGCAACCCTGGCACAGGACCTGGCGGACATTCCGGAAATCCTCGAAGGCTTTGGCCTTACCGGTTCGGCAGATCTGCTCTTGCGTGTTGTTGCCCTGGACGCGGAGGACCTCTACCGGATCAATGGAAAAATCCTCGGCTGCGACGGCGTGGAACGTACCGATACAGCACTGGCAATGCGCGAGATGATCCCTTACCGGGTCCAACCGCTGCTGGGAAGACGCTCCGGGGGCTGAAAGTCCGTCCTCGCCTGCTTCGGTTGCGAGGCGGTACTTGCCGGTTGAACCTGCATGCGATTGGATGCAAGTGGACGTCCCGGGGGCCGGCAAGAGGACCCCGGCCATGTGGTGGCGCTGCCGAAGGCTGCTGAAAGGGGCACTACCGTGAGCAACCCGCAAGAACCCAACCAGCCGCATTCCTACCATCCAGGTCCGCATCAACCTGAGCCCAACTACACAGGCCAGAACCCACCGCCGGTTCCGCCCGCACCAGGGTATCCCCCTCAGGCCGGCCCTGCACCGCAGTGGCAGCAACAGGGGCAGAATGCATACGCCCAGGGCCAAAACCCCTATGCGCAGGGCCAATTCAACCAACCACCTCCCCGAAAGAACCGGAAAGTGCTGTGGATTGTCCTCAGCATCGTTGCCGGCGTCATCGTGCTGGCAGTAGTGGGTGTGCTGCTGCTGGTCAACCTCGTGGGCAATGCAACGTCCAAGGCCAGGTCCTTGGCGGACGAATTCACCAGCCTGGTGGTCTCAGGCCAGACAGAGCAGGCCTACGAGAACTACCTGAGCCAGCCGCTGAAGGACGAACTGGACAAGGACTCGTTCATGGACGGCATTGCCAGCTTGGAACTGGACAGCTCATGCAAGCCGAACTACAACTCCGTGAACGTGAACAACAACAACGGCAATAACAAGGCTGATCTGTCCGGGACTTTGCAGTGCGACGGCAAGACCATAAATCTCCAGTACGTCTTCGAGGGAACCAACGACCTCAAAATGAGCAGCATCCGGCTCCGCCCGTAATTCCAGTAAGAAATTTCCTCCCTACCACCCATCCACCTGCGCATATGGTCCGAATCACTGCTTGAGAGCCCCGGCCGGGGCTCAGCAGGAAGGCCGGGACATCCGGCCACCACCGGAAGGTTCGGACCATGCGTACTTCGCCCAATCGCCTGATCGCCACCATCTTCGGAGCTGTCTACCTCTTGGTAGGCGTGCTCGGATTCTTTGTCACCTCGGGAATCGGCTTCTTCGCCACCGAGGGAGCCAACCTGATCATTTTCGCCGTGAACCCCCTCCACAACATCATTCACTTGGCCATCGGCGCAGCTCTTCTCTATGCAGGCATGAACAGCGTCACCCTCTCCAAGTCCGTCAATACGGCGGTTGGCGGCGTCTACCTCCTGGTGGGCATCCTTGGACTCTTCCTGGTGGGTTCCTCGCTGAACATCATCGCTCTCAACGGCGCTGACAACGTCCTGCACCTCGCCAGCGCCGTTGTCCTGCTGGGTGTCGCGCTGTCCCAGGACAAGGCCGCCGTAGCTTCCGCCCGCGCCTGATCACCGACTGACCACGGCCTACGAAAACCACAGGACGGTAAGAACCATGGAACGCAAAAATCACCCCACGCTGAACGCAGCGACCCTCCTGTTCGTGTACTTCGCAGCGATGGCCGCCGGGATGGTCGAGCTTTCCCTTGCCGCCGGGTATCTCACTGGACCAGCATCAGAGACACCCGGAATGGTTGCCGGTGTGACAACCCTCGCGGCAGGCCTGGCCTTTTTGGCCTGGTCCCTGCGGGGGCTGCACCGCAATGCCCTGATTTTCGCTCGAATCGCGCTTCCTGTCCTCGCCGTCGCTGCTGCTGCGCATCTTGCAGTGACAGTTACCGGGGTCAGTTCCCTCCGCTCACTGGACGTGAGCCATTTTGCCGCCCTCGGCCTGACGCTCATGGCACTTGCCGGAGCGGGCTGGCTGAGGCGGCAACACCAGACCAACGACGGCGGCGCCCACGGCCAGCCAAGGACCGGGCGGCTTCTGGCAGCCGCGTTCGGAGCCGCCGTCGTTGTTGCAACAGTGGCAACACCGGGGTTGGCTGCCTCGATGGCGGGACAGCATGCTGTCCCGCATGGCGAGCACGGCCAGGCCCCGCACAATGAAGACGGCCAGGGCTCCAATCCCGCCCTGGACCCGGGTCGCCACCACTAGGTGACGGCGACCGGACCGGCGCACCATCGACCATGCCCACTGTTGATGGTGCGCCTGGTTCGTGGATCATGGACCCATGGATCCCATCGAGGCCCTCGACGAAATTGCCTTCTGGCTGGAACGCAGCCTGGCCCCCACCTTCAAAGTCCAAGCCTTCCGCAAAGCCGCCGACGCCGTGCGGCAGCTTCCGCCCGAAGAGCTGGCGAAGCTTGTCAGCAGCGGGCGGATAAAGAGCGTCAAAGGCGTCGGAAGCCGGAGCGCCGAAGTCATTACACAGTCTTTGGAGGACCGTGTCCCTGACTATCTGGCCGACCTTCGCGAACGCGGCACGGAGCCCTTGGCTTCCGGGGGCGAGACCTTGCGGGCTGCCCTGCGCGGGGACCTTCACAGCCACAGCAATTGGTCCGATGGCGGATCCCCCATTGAATCCATGGCGGCAGCGGCCAAGACCCTCGGCCGGGAGTATCTGGCTTTGACCGACCACTCCCCCAATCTCACCATCGCCAATGGGCTGAGCGTGGAACGGCTCGAAAAGCAGCTGGGCGTGGTGGAGGGAATCAACGCATCCCAGGACGGCTTCCGCCTCCTCAAAGGCATTGAAGTGGACATCCTTGAGGACGGGACCCTGGACCAGACTCCCCACATGCTCAATCAACTGGACGTGGTAGTGGCAAGCGTCCACTCCAAGCTGCGGTCAGACAAAAAGACCATGACAACAAGGATGCTGGGCGGTATCAGTGACCCCCATACCAATGTGCTGGGGCATTGCACCGGCCGCCTGGTCCAGGGATCACGGGGTACCCGGCCTGAGTCCGAGTTCGATGCCGCCAAGGTTTTCAAGGAATGCGCCGAGTGGGGTGTCGCCGTCGAAATCAATTCCCGCCCGGAACGGCAGGACCCACCGGACAACCTCATCGCCTTGGCCCTGGACGCCGGTTGCCTGTTCAGCATCGACAGCGATGCCCACGCTCCCGGCCAGCTTGATTTCCTTCAATACGGGGCTGAGCGGGCCGAAGCCCTTGGCGTGCCGAAGGAAAGGATCGTCACTACGTGGCCGCTGGAACAGCTGACGGAGTGGCTCAGCCTGAAGAAGTAGCCCGGCCTGAAGAATCACAGCCCACAAGAAGAAGGCTCCTCCTGCGCAATGTTCGCAGGAGGAGCCTTCTTCATTCAGCAACCGGGGGTCTTGTTCACGCCCCAGCTAGTGGTCGACGGCCTTCTCAGCACCGACGCCGGTCAGCGAGCGCACTTCCATTTCAGCCTGCTTGGCCGGATCCTCGCGGCGCTTGTCCAGGACGGTTCCCAGCCAGCCAAGGAAGAAGGCCAACGGGATGGACACGATGCCGGGGTTGCTCAACGGGAACAGGGCGAAGTTGGCACCGGGGATCATGGACGTCTTGGCACCTGAAACCACGGGTGAGAACGTGATGAGCAGGATGGCTGCGGCCAAACCGCCGTACATGCTCCAGACCGCGCCCTGGGTGGTGAACTTCTTCCAGAACAGTGAGTAGACGATCGTCGGCAGGTTGGCCGAGGCGGCAACAGCGAAGGCCAGGGCCACCAGGAATGCCACGTTCTGGCCGTTGGCAAAGATGCCACCCAGGATGGCCAGGACACCGATCACCAGTACCGTTCGACGAGCCACCTTCACTTCGGTAATTGCATCTGCTTTGCCCTTGGCAATGACATTGGCGTAAATATCGTGGGCGAAGGAGGCTGCCGCTGTGATGGTCAGGCCTGCCACCACTGCCAGGATGGTGGCGAAGGCCACCGCCGAAATGAAGCCCAGGAGCAGTGGTCCGCCCAAGTGGAAGGCCAGGAGCGGTGCGGCGGAGTTGACGCCGCCAGGTGCGGACTTGATGGTTTCTGCACCCACCAGGGCCGCTGCACCGTAACCCAGCACCAGGGTGAACAGGTAGAACAGGCCAATCAGCCAGATCGCCCACACCACGGACTTCCGGGCTTCCTTGGCCGTGGGCACGGTGTAGAAGCGCATCAGGACGTGCGGGAGGGCCGCGGTGCCAAGGACCAGTGCGAGGCCAAGGGACATGAAGTCGAGCTTGGATGTTTCAGTCTTGCCGTACTGCAGGCCCGGGTTCAGGATGGCCGGGTTGTTGGCGGCCTCTGCTGCAGATCCCAGCAGGCTGGACAGGTTGAAGCCATAGATCGCAAGCACCATGGCCGTCATGACTCCGGCACCGGCAATGAGCAGGATGGCCTTGATGATCTGCACCCAGGTGGTGCCCTTCATGCCGCCAATCAGTACGTACATGATCATCAAGGCGCCAACGACGATGATCACCAGGGCCTGGCCGCCCCAGTCGCTGATGCCCAGCAGGAGGGAGATCAGGCTCCCTGCGCCTGCCATCTGCGCGAGGAGGTAGAAGAAGCAAACGGCCAGCGTGGACAGGGCAGCGGCAATCCGCACAGGGCGCTGGCGCAAGCGGAAGGACAGGACGTCGGCCATGGTGAACTTACCGGTATTGCGCAGCAGTTCAGCCACCAGCAGCAGGGCCACCAGCCAGGCGACAAGGAAGCCGATGGAGTACAAGAACCCGTCGTAACCGTTGATGGCAATGGCGCCGGTGATGCCGAGGAATGACGCCGCTGAGAGGTAGTCGCCGGCGATGGCCGTGCCGTTTTGGGAGCCTGTGAATGACCGCCCCGCTGCGTAATAGTCTGCCGCCGTCTTATTGTTCCGGCTTGCCCGGAAGACGATCACCATGGTGACTGCCACGAAGAGGGCGAAGATGCCCATGTTGAGCAGGGTGGTGTCTTTGAGTGCTTCGACGTTGACTGCCGCCGGGACCATGGTGTTCATTTGGCTGCCCCGCTGATCACATTGCCGTCCTTATCGAATTCGTGGCCCTCGATCTCGTTGCGGATTTCAGCAGCGATCGGGTCAAGTTTCCTGTTTGAGTAGCTCACGTACCAAGCCGTGATGCCGAAAGTGGTGACGAACTGCAGCAGGCCAAGAATCAGCCCCACGTTGATGTTGCCCCACACCTTGATGGACATAAAGCCCACCGCGTAGTCAGCCAAAAGGACGTACGCGAAATACCAGAGCAGAAATACCACTGCCATGGGGAAGACAAAACTGCGGTGCCGTTTGCGCAGCGTCTTGAACCGTTCCGTCTGTTGGACTTCCTGGAAGTCCACGGACGCTGTTGCGTCCTGGGGTTGGGCGTCGTTACCCATGGTTCCTCCTGATTGTGATGTGTCCACATCAGCTCCACACACCTTGCCAATGTGACTGCAATCACTATTGACTGCCGTGCGGCACCTGTTCCAGAGCATCGTCCACTGCCGTCGCTCAGCGGTCGTGACGCTGCGCCAAACGGTGTCCATGAGGGCGCAAGCAGACCGCGCGGAAGGATGCGGGAGCGGGTCCGGCTACTCTGGCTCTATGCCCGATTCCCCGCTTTTCACCGCAGCCGCGATCGCCGTGATCGTGCTGGCCGTCGCCGTCGTCGTGGGTGTCGGCCTGAAGGTGATGCGTTCCTTCCGGGACCTGGGCACTGATGCCGAGCGGGCAACCTACAACACCCTGCACGCAGCGTCACGCGCCGGGCAGCATCTCCGCGGCGGCCTCCAGCCTGCCGGTGCGGCCAAGGCCAGCAAGCAACTGCGTGTCCTGCTGGGCTGCGACGCATTGGCCATTACGGACACCGGTTCCGTGCTCGCCTGGGATGGTGCCGCTGAGGAACTCAGGTCCTCGCTGATGCGTCTTGCTGCCGAGGTGCTCGCCACCGGCCGAACCGCGGTGGTGCCGCATGCCGGGCATAGGGCTAATGGCAAAGCCGAGCATGGAAGCCACGATTACAGTGCCGTGATTGCACCAATCCGGTCCGGTTCCAAGGTGGTGGGCGCGGTGGCTGCGCTGGCACCGGCAGCAGGTGCCGGGCTGGTGAGGGCCACCAGCGAGGTTGCCGATTGGATTGCCGCCCAGCTGGAGCTGACAGAGCTCGAAGCCTCGCGGACGTTGCTGATGGAAGCTGAAGTCAGGGCATTGCGTGCACAAATCAGCCCGCACTTCATTTACAACTCCCTCAATGCGATCGCCTCGTTCATCAACACCGACCCCGCCCGGGCCCGGGAACTGGTAGTGGAGTTCGCCGACTTCACCCGCTACTCCTTCCGGCGCCATGGCGACTTCACCACAGTGGCGGAAGAACTGCGCTGCATCGACCGCTACCTTCTGCTGGAGCGAGCACGCTTCGGCGAGCGCGTCCAGGTAAGCCTGCGGATTGCCCCCGAGGTCCTCAGCACTGTCATTCCCTTCCTCAGCCTGCAGCCCCTGGTGGAGAACGCCGTCCGCCACGGCCTTGAGGCCAAGGAGGGCCCGGGACACATCACCATTTGCGCCAATGATTCCGGCGCGTTCGCGGAAGTGACCATCGAGGACGACGGCGTCGGCATGGACCCGGAGCACCTGCGGTCAGTGCTCGCCGGACACACTGACGGCATCCATGTGGGACTGCGCAATGTGGACGCCCGTTTACGCCAGGTCTATGGGGATGAGCATGGACTGGTGATCGACACTGCTCCCGGAGAAGGAACCCTGATCACCATGCGGGTGCCCAAATCCCAGCCTGGCCATGACGCTTGAAGTGAAGGTTAGTCTTTAATCATGATCAACGTGCTCGTCGCTGATGACGAACTGCCCGCCGTGGAGGAGCTTGCTTTCCTCTTGGGGCGGGATGAACGAATCGGTTCGATCCACCGGGCGTCGTCGGGCGCCGAAGCGCTGCGGACCTTGGAAAGGGAGTCTGTCGACGCCGTATTCCTCGACATTCATATGCCTGCCCTGTCCGGTCTGGACATCGCCCGCGCCATTTCGCGCAGCAGCAATCCGCCCGCCGTCGTTTTTGTCACCGCTGACGAAGATTGCGCGTTGGAAGCCTTCGACCTCGCAGCCATCGACTACCTGCTCAAGCCCCTGCGCGCGGAACGGTTAGCCCGTTCCGTGGACCGGATCAGTGACCTGATCAAGGAAGGCACTCCCGCCCCGGAGATGATCACGGTGGATCTTGGCAGTACAACGCGCATGATCCGCCGGGACGATGTCACTTACGTTCAGGCCCAAGGCGACTACGCGCGACTCCACACTGCCGAAGCCAGCTACCTCATCCGGGTCCCCCTCAGCGATCTTGAGCAGAAGTGGGCGGAGGCGGGTTTCATCCGAATCCACCGTTCGTATCTCATCGCCTTGAATCACGTGCAGCACCTCAAGCTCTCGGCTACGGGACCTAGCGTGGCGGTGGCCGGAGCTGAGCTGCCCATCAGCCGGCGCCACTTGCCCTCTGTCCGTGACAAACTGCAATCCACCCGCATCCGGCCACAGGGATGACCCGCGTCCGTGTTACGGCTCCGCGCCGGGCGGCCACGGCGGCACCGGGCAGGCTGCCCTACCCGAGGGAGGTACCCGAAGATTCCGATGCCGGCAGGATCTTTATCCGATCCTTGATCCGCTCCCAATTGCGTTTGGCCTTGGTGGTGGCCTGCGGCTTCCTGGTCATTCTTGCCGTGATCGCGCTGTTCCTTGTCTATGGCCCCGGAGTGGCGGAGACCCGGATCCTTGGCATTCCCTTGGATTGGCTGGTGCTGGGCGCGGGCATTTACCCGGTGATCGGAGTGAGCGCATGGCTCTACAACCGTGCAGCTGCCCGTAATGAGGCACGCTACCGTGACCTTGTGGAGGACAAGTGAACCCTGCCGTTGGCCTCTTCGCTTTCCTCGCCGTGTCACTTGCCACGGCGGTCATCGGCTTCTACGGGCTTCGGATCTCACGAACAACCGGGGATTTCTACGTCGCTTCGCGAACCGTCCCGCCGTGGTGGAACGCCTCTGCAATCGGCGGCGAATATTTGTCCGCCGCCAGCTTCCTGGGTGTCGCGGGCCTGATCCTGCTTTCAGGAACTGACGCGCTGTGGTTCCCCGTGGGCTACACCGCCGGCTATTTGATGCTGCTCCTCTTCGTCGCCGCTCCCCTGCGCCGCTCCGGTGCGTACACGATTCCGGATTTTACCGAAGCCCGCCTGGACTCCAAGCTGGTCCGGCGGGTGACAAGCCTCGTGGTGGTGGCCGTTGGCTGGCTGTACATCGTTCCCCAACTCCATGGGGCAGCGCTCACCATCCGGATCACCACAGGCCTGCCGTCGTGGGTAGGCTCGACGGCGGTGGTACTGGTTGTGTGCCTCACGGTGGTGGCAGGTGGAATGCGCTCGATCACCTTCGTCCAAGCCTTTCAGTATTGGTTGAAACTGACCGCTTTGGCGGTGCCCGTGGTCTTCGTCCTGCTGGTGTTGGCCGGTAACGGCACAGCGCCCCAGGCTCCCCTGCCCGTCAATCCCAGCGGCCAGGCCGCGGCTGGCGTGTACCAGCACATTTCCTTGTTGGTGGCCTTGCTCTTCGGAACCTTGGGCCTGCCCCACGTCCTGGTCCGGTTCTACACCAACCCCGACGGCCAGTCTGCCCGTCGCACAACGCTCATTGTGCTGGGACTGCTCTCCGTCTTCTACCTCTTTCCTACGGTGTCAGGCGCTGTGGGACGTATTTTCGCCCCTGAGCTCGCCCAATCCGGCCAGGCAGACGCCTTGGTCCTGCTGCTCCCCGGCAAGCTGATAGGGGGCACCGCAGGGGACCTGCTTTCCGCCCTCGTTGTGGCTGGAGCCTTCGCCGCCTTCCTCTCCACCACGTCCGGCCTGGTGGTGTCACTGTCCGGCGTTATCAGCCAGGACCTCTTCGGCGGGAGCGTCAGGGGTTTTCGGCTGGCAGCGGTGCTGGCCGCCGTCGTGCCTTTGGGTTTTGCCTTCATGACCGACACCCTGGCCCTTGCCGGCAGCGTGGGCCTGGTCTTCGCCTTTACGGCTTCCACCATTTGCCCGGTGCTGTTGCTGGGAATCTGGTGGCGTGGCCTGACCGACGCCGGTGCCATTGCCGGGATGCTCACCGGCGCCCTCCTGTGCGGTGGTGCCATGGTTGCGGGCACGCTCATGGGGCCAGGCAATGCACCCGCATGGCTTGCCCAGCCCGCGGCCTGGAGCGTCCCCTCAGCCTTTGCCGTGACAGTGATCGTTTCCCTGGCAACAAAAAGCCGCGTGCCGGCGTCGGTGAACCGGGTGATGTCCCGGTTGCATGTTCCGGAAAGGCCGGTAGTAACCGAGAGATAGCAGCGGCAGGGCGTTGTCCGCTGACCTTTCAGGGTGGACAATGACGCCATGTCCGAGGAACCAGGTGTGGCCGGTCCCGAGTCTGCGGTACCCAGGCCGGAGCTCTCGCCGAGCGTCCGCGCGCAATTACTGGCCACGGAACACTGGAGCCTGCTGGCCTCCCGCAGCACCACCCAAGGCGAGGTCCTCACCCGGATCAGCATGTTCCTGACATTCACCTCAGCGAGCCTGCTGAGCGTTGCGCTGGTAGGGAATGCCACCCAATTTTCAGACGCCTTCAGGGCATTCGCGTTGACAGTCCTCAGCATTGACCTGGTGGTGGGCCTCCTCACCCACGTGCGCGTCATGAGCGTGGGAATGGAGGACTTGATGTATGTCCTGGCAATGAACCGCCTGCGGGCGGCCTACGTCGATATGGATCCCGGCATAGGGCCGTACTTGATGGCAGGGGCTCACGACGACGAGGAAGGCGCCAAAAAGACCTACTACTTCCTGGGCGTTCGGAAGGCCTTCAGCCAGGTGGCCGGCAGCAGCATGGTCTTTATGGGGTTCGTGAACGCGGCCTTGATCGCCCTGCTGCTGGGATCGGCCCTCTTGACGGCCGGACTTCCAGCGGTGGCGGCAGTCCCTGTGGCCGTGGTGGCCGCCCTGGTCTTCTTCGGGACGTCCTTGACCCGCGGCCACCGGCGCTACCTGGAGGTATGGAAGAACAATCCGCCGGCGTCCCCTACCGGCTAGCCCTGTACCCGCAACGCGGGGTGTGGACTAGTCAATGGCCGCCATGAGCTCTACAGCGCGGGCCAGGAATGCGTCAACCTGGGCTTCTTCGTAGCCTTCGTTTCCCTTGGCCGCCCGGAAAACGGCGCGACGAACAGTGTCAACGCTCAGGACCTGGTCGTGTTCCAGGTAGCCCACCAGCTCAGCACACAGGGCATCCACGTCCTGGGTGTTGTAGCTGCGTGCGCGCTTGCTGGAAGGCCGCCGGAACCGTTCGCCGTCGGGCCGGTGCAAACGGCCCCGCAGAATCCCGGAGAGTTTGCCGATCTGGCGCAACCAGGCTTCTTCGCCCTGCTGGCTGATCAGGTCATCCCGCTCACGGCGGGCAAACGCATCCTCCAGCCGATCCAGTGCGGCATCAACGCTGTGGGCGTCATAGCCACCCTTGACGGGATCAAAAGCCACGTCCCGGACGTCCACGCTGGCTACCTGGTCAGCAGTACCCACGGGGTTCTCGAACGAGGTCCTGGCGCGCTGGAGGAACTCGTCAACTTGTTTGGCGTTGTAGCCGTACTTGCTGCGCTCCACGCGATCGAACGTGGCGGGAATCTGGCGTCGAATATCCACGGACACTAATTTTCCTTCGTTGATTCTCAAACGCCGCTCAGCAGCGCGAACAGAACATAGGCTACAGGGGCAGCGAACACAATGGAGTCCAAGCGGTCCATCACGCCACCATGGCCGGGCAGGATACTGCTCATGTCCTTAACCCCCAGTTCACGTTTGACCATGGACTCGGCGAGGTCGCCGGCGGTAGCCGCAGCCACCATGCCAACGGCCAGGATCAAACCAACCCACCAGGGCTTGTCGAGGAGGAAGATGCAGGCCAGGACGCCAATGAGCATCGCACCGCCCACGGAACCGGCAAAGCCCTCCCAGGACTTTTTGGGGCTGATTTTGGGAGCCATGGGGTGTTTCCCGAATGATGCCCCAACGATGTACCCGAACGTGTCATTGGAAACCACCAACAGCAGCATGGACGCGATCTGCCATGCACCTTCCGGGATACCGTCCGGCCAAAAACCCACGGGAGTAGGTCCGCCGGCGGTGTGCAAGGACAGGGACGCGAAGCTGATAAGGAAAGGAATCCACGCCAGGGTGAAAACACCGGCGAACACGCTCCGCGGCGCTCCGGCGGCGCTCTCGATGGACCGCCACAGCAGCACGGCCACTGAGCTCGCCGTCAGAGTGAACAACAATCCTTCAAGACCACCAAAGTAGGCCGAAACCGGCATCACCAGGCTGCCAACCATCACGGGGATGATCGGCATCCTGGTGCCCTGGGCTTCGAGAGCCCGGAATACTTCCCACACACCCAACACAGCAAAAGCCGTGGTGAGCAGAACGAACCCCAACGGGAGAAAAAGAAGCCCGCCCAGAACCGCCAGGAGCATGGCGAGCCCGACGCCGATGGCGGCCGGAAGATTCCGGCCTGCCTTTGGCGTGGGGTTCGTCCGTACGCGTCTGGAGCGCTGTGGACTATCGCGTGTCGGGACCCGCCCAGCGGGTGCCGGCTCAGCCTGGTTCATCAGACCTCGAGCAGCTCGGCTTCCTTGCGCTTGAGCAGTTCGTCGATGCTGTCAACGTGCTGCTTGGTCAGGGCGTCGAGCTCCTTCTCAGCGCGGGCACCCTCGTCTTCGCCGGCTTCGCCGTCCTTGACGAGCTTGTCCAGGGTGTCCTTTGCCTTGCGGCGGATGCTGCGGATGGAGACCTTTGCGTCCTCACCCTTGCCCTTGACGATTTTGACGTACTCTTTGCGGCGCTCCTTGGTGAGCTCCGGAATGGTGACGCGGATGACGTTGCCGTCGTTCGAGGGGTTGGCACCAACCTCGGAATCGCTCAACGCTTTCTCGATGTCGCGCAGCGCGGTCTTGTCGTACGGCGTAATGAGGATGGTCCGGGCGTCCGGCACGCCAAAGGAGGCCAGCTGCTGGAGCGGCGTGGGCGTGCCATAGTACTCAACAATCACCTTGTTGTAGAGACCGGGGTTCGCCCGACCCGTACGGATCGTGGCGAAATCGTCCTTGGCTACCTCAACCGCCTTGTCCATCTTCTCGCCGGCTTCGAGCAAGGTCTCTTCGATCACGGGTTTCTCCTCAGAAAATAGTTGCTGCCCAAAAGCAGGCCGCAGTACACAGTAAAGATCCGCCGTGAGAGGCGGACGGTCCTAGAAATATCCTAGCCCTTGCTAGGGAGTAACCAGGGTTCCCAGCGTTTCGCCGAGGATGGCACGGGTTACGTTGCCCTCGCCTTCCATGCCGAAGACCACCATGGAAAGATTGTTGTCCTTGCACATGGTCATGGCCGTCTGGTCCATGACGCGGATGTCGCGACGCAGGGCGTCGTCGTAGCTGAGGACATCGAGCTTCTCAGCTTCGGGATCCTTCTTGGGATCGGCGGTGTATACGCCGTCCACACCGCTCTTGGCCATGAGGACCACGTCGGCATGGACTTCGAGCGCACGCTGGGCAGCCACGGTATCAGTGGAGAAGTAGGGCAGTCCGGCGCCCGCGCCGAAGATGACAACGCGGCCCTTTTCCATGTGGCGGATGGCCCGGCGGGGAATGTACGCTTCGGCAACCTGGCCCATGGTGATGGCACTCTGCACGCGGGTTTCAACGCCAGCCTGCTCCAGGAAGTCCTGCAGGGCCAGGCAGTTCATGACCGTGCCGAGCATGCCCATGTAGTCCGCGCGGGAACGGTCCATGCCGCTCTGGGACAGCTCTGCGCCGCGGAAGAAGTTACCGCCGCCTACGACGATTGCTACTTCGACGTCGGAGACAGCTGCCGCGATCTGCTTGGCAATGGCCCGGACGGTCTCAGGATCGACGCCGAGCTTGCCGCCACCGATCACCTCACCGGAAAGTTTCAGAAGTACACGTCGGCGGGTCTTCTCGGGCTGGATTGCAGTGTTGACGGTTTCCATGGTGCCTCCCGTTGGTGGACTCTGGCTAGATTATCGTG
Organism: Paenarthrobacter sp. CM16; assembly: GCF_013179505.1. Lineage (GTDB taxonomy): Bacteria > Actinomycetota > Actinomycetes > Actinomycetales > Micrococcaceae > Arthrobacter. Next base: position 28,542 of record NZ_JABMCX010000007.1, read on the forward strand.
CTGGGGGTCCGCGCAGGTACTACCCGGACGGGTGCATGAAAAAGGGGCGGCCACCGAAGTGACCACCCCTTTTCATGAATTACTAGTTTCCTACGCGGAAACGGGTTACTGCAGTTGCCTTGACGCCGGCTTCTTCGAGGACCTGCGCAACAGTCTTCTTGGAATCCTTGGCGAATGCCTGGTCAACCAGAACTTCACCCTTGTAGAAGCCCGTCACGCGGCCTTCAACGATCTTCGAAAGAGCAGCTTCGGGCTTGCCTTCAGCCTTGGCGGTCTCTTCGGCGATACGGCGCTCGGACTCGACCAGTTCGGCCGGAACGTCGTCGCGGGTCAAGTAGTTCGGAGCCATGGCTGCAACGTGGACAGCGATGTCGTGTGCGGCGGTGGCAGCGGCTTCGCCTTCACCGTCAACAGCGAACAGGACGCCGACCTGGGCCGGAAGGTCCTTGGACGTCTTGTGCAGGTAAGCGTCAACCGTGGTGCCCTCAACGCGGGAGATGCGACGGACAACAACCTTTTCGCCGAGGACAGCGCCCTCTTCGACAACAACCTCGGACAACGGCTTGCCGTCGACCTCGGTAGCCAGCAGGGTCTCGAGGTCGGCTGCGCCGGACTCGACTGCAACGTTGAGGACCTTGTCAGCCAGCTGGATGAACTTGTCAGCCTTGGCAACGAAGTCGGTCTCGCAGTTGACCTCGATCATTACGCCAACGCCGCCGTTGACCTTGGCAGCAACCAGGCCTTCAGCAGTTGAACGGCCTTCGCGCTTGGTAGCACCCTTGAGGCCCTTGATGCGGATGATCTCGATGGCCTTCTCGGCGTCACCGTTGGCCTCGTCAAGAGCCTTCTTGACGTCCATCATGCCGGCGCCGGTGCGCTCGCGCAGGGCCTTGATGTCAGCAGCAGTGTAGTTCGCCATGTGAACCCCTCTGTCTAGAAATTTGTGTGTTTACGGACTGACAGGACGGCAGCCCACCGTGTGAGCCGCCATCCTGTCAGTTGCCCCCGATGCTTTTTCGGCATCAGGGAAGGTCCAGATTTACTTGGCTGCTTCGGCTTCGCCGGCTGCAGCTTCAGCAACGGGAGCCTCAGCTGCGGGAGCTTCTGCTGCCGGAGCTTCGGTTGCTGCTGCTTCTTCGGCCTTGCTGCCTTCGAGGAGCTCGCGCTCCCACTCAGCCAGCGGCTCTTCCGGAGCTTCGGTGGTGCCGGTTGCGCGCTGGTTGCGGGCGATGAGGCCCTCAGCTACGGCGTCGGCAACAACGCGGGTGAGCAGGTTGACGGAGCGGATGGCGTCGTCGTTACCCGGGATCGGGAAGTCAACTTCATCGGGGTCGCAGTTGGTGTCCAGGATGGCAACAACCGGGATGTTCAGCTTCTTGGCTTCGTCAACAGCAAGGTGTTCCTTCTTGGTGTCAACAACCCACAGAACCGAGGGAGCCTTGGTCAGGTTGCGGATACCACCGAGGTTGGACTCAAGCTTGGTGAGTTCGCGCTTGAGGAGCAGGAGCTCCTTCTTGGTGTAAGCGGAGCCGGCGACGTCGTCGAAGTTGATCTCTTCGAGTTCCTTCATGCGCTGGATACGCTTGGCGACGGTCTGGAAGTTGGTGAGCATACCGCCCAACCAACGCTGGTTCACGTAGGGCTGGCCAACGCGGGTAGCCTGCTCGGCAATTGCTTCCTGAGCCTGCTTCTTGGTGCCAACGAACAGGACGGTGCCGCCGTGGGCGACAGTAGCCTTGACGAACTCGTAGGCGCGGTCGATGTAGGACAGCGACTGCTGGAGGTCAATGATGTAGATGCCGTTGCGCTCCGTGAAGATGAAGCGCTTCATCTTCGGGTTCCAACGACGGGTCTGGTGTCCAAAGTGGACGCCGCTGTCAAGCAGCTGGCGCATAGTTACGACGGGCATGCCGACGCTCCTTCCGGCAGGTCATTCATGAGAGAGCCCAGGGGGCTGCTCTTACCCTGCCAATAGTTGACGGTTGTTTAGCCTTTGCCCGGATGGGCGTGGCTCCTGGCATCCATTGCACTTCTCATCCGGCGTGGAACCATAAGGCTTGGCCGGACCGCAAGAGGCACAATCCTCCGCAGCCTGAAGCCACATGGCTTCGCTGGTGGAGGGCTGGATACGCGTAGTCAGCCTGGGGCCCTCACATATCTGAATGAGACATGTTCCTGAACAAGCTTGAGGGCACAGCAAACTGCTCCACCAAGTGTACTACAGCGACCCCACTGGTTTGACCGCATCCGCGGCCGGTTGTCCACATACGGCAGCCCTGGGATCGACCCTGGGCAGACACCGCGGGAGGCTGGGTCCATGGCCCTTGCAAAGTCCCTGACAACCCTGCTCGCCGCCCTGGCAATGACGGCGGGTGCGCTCAGCACATCTGCGCCGGGCGCACCTGATCCGGCCACAGCCCGATGGAGTTGGCCACTCTCCCCCAGGCCTGCCGTGCTGCGTTTCTTCGATCCACCGGACAAGCCTTGGCTGAGCGGGCATCGAGGCGTGGATTTGGGGCCGGCCCCCGACGACGGAAAGGTCACCGCGCCTTCGGATGGCGTGGTGACCTTTGCCGGCGTCGTGGTTGATCGGCCGGTCCTGACCATCGATCATGGCGAGGGCCTCAGGAGCAGCTTCGAACCCGTGGCCAGCGACCTCAAACCCGGAGACGCCGTCCGCAAGGGCCAGGTCATTGGCACCTTGGAACCTGGACATTGCCGCGGCACGGCATGCCTGCACTGGGGTGTTCGCCGCGGCGAGGATTATCTCAACCCGCTGGGGTTCGTGGTGGACTTGCGCCCGTCAATCCTGCTGCCGCTCTATTGATGCCCTGCCCGGCATGGACCTGCCCAGCCTGGACCTGCCCAGCCTGGACCTGCAGTGTTCGCTAGCCCTTTAGACGATGGCCGACACACCCGTAATCGCCCGACCTGTGACCAGGGTGTTGATTTCGTGCGTGCCTTCGTAGGAATAGATGGCCTCGGCATCTGAGAAGATCTTGGCCATACCGTAGTCCGTGACAATCCCATTGCCGCCAAGGATGCTGCGGCCCAGGGCAACACTTTCGCGCATGCGGGCGGTCGTGAACGCCTTGGCCAGGGCCGACTGCTCGTCCTTGGCAACTCCGGCGTCTTCGAGCTGGGCCAGGCGAACCATCATGCCCATTGAGGCAACGGTGTTTCCGAGAATCTGGACCAGTTGGTTTTGCACCAGCTGGAAGGCGGCCAGCGGGCGGCCGAATTGCTGACGTTCCACGGCGTAGCTGCGGGCGACGTCAAAAGCTGCCATCTGAAGTCCAACAGCCTGCCACGCGACGGCCAGGCGGGTGACCTTGAGGACCTTGTTCGTGTCACGGAAGCTGTTGCCGTTGGCCAGTTTGAAGAAGTCCGGAACCACCACATTGTCCAAGATGATGTCCGCGTTCTGCACCGTGCGCAGGGAGATCTTGTTCTCGATCTTGGTAGCAGAGAAGCCGGGCAAGGTGGTGTCCACCAGGAATGCCTTGACCTGGTTGTCGTCCACATCCTTGGCATAAATGACCACCCAGTCGGAGAAGGTAGCGTTGCCGATCCAGCGCTTGGCGCCGTTGAGGATCCAGTTACCGCCATCGCGCTTTGCCGTGGTGCGGGTGCCGCCGGCAACGTCGGAGCCACCCAGCGGCTCGGTCAGGCCGAAGGCGCCGATCTTCTTCAGCGAGTAGATGTCCGGGAGCCAGGCATCCTTCTGCTCCTGGGAAGCGAGGGCCTCGATGGAGCCAGTGAAGAGACCGTCGTGGACGCCCATGAAGGTGGCAATGGATGCGTCCGCGCGGGTCACCTCAGCATGGAGCATGCCGGCGAACAGATTGGAGTACCCCTGGCGGCGGACAGGACTGACGAGGTCCAGTTCACCCAGCTTGGGGATGAGGTCCATGGGAAACTCACCGCGGTTCCAGCAGTCCACAGCGATGGGCTTGACCTCACGGGCAAGAAACTCCCGGACCTCGGCCAGCCGGTCCTGCTCTTTTTCCGTCAGCATCTGCTCGAAGGCGTAGAAGTCGCCGTCGGCGTACGGAAGATTGGCGGCGTCGAATGCAGCGTTGGACATTTTCGCTCCTTCACGGTGGTCACCTGCGACCAAGACTAAGTTACTGATGAGTAACTTACCGCATATAAGGGGGAACGCAAAAGAGCCGCAGCCGGCAATCATTGATTGCCGGCTGCGGCTCTTGCGTGAGATGTAGGGCTACTCGGACTTGAACCGAGGACCTTAGGATTATGAGTCCCGCGCTCTAACCAGCTGAGCTATAGCCCCGTGATACCCGGTCCGGCCGCTGTGGAAACAGCAGAACCGGGCAAAGCACTCCAGCAATTCTAATAGCTGCCGGGGAGTGCTTTTGTCACACCACCTTGTCCTCGTAGGAGGCCCCGCGGTAGAGGTCCTCGAACGTCTGGAGGGTGCCGTTGATGCTGTGCGGCTCCACCATCTCCCGGCTCAGCTTGCCCATGGCTTCCAGCTCATGCTTGGGAAGTTCCAGCAGCTTGGTGATCTTGGCTGCCAGTTCATCACTGTTGTTCGGTGTGAAGAGGTAGCCGTTCTCCCCGTCGCGGACCAGGTGCGGCAGTGCCATGGCGTTGGCCAACAGCACGGGAGTGGAGGCAGACATGGCTTCCAGGGTCACCAGGGACTGGAGCTCCGCGGTGCCGGGCATGCAGAAGATATCCGCCTTGATGTAGGCCTCGCGCAAATCGTCGTCGCTCGCCAGCCCGAGGAACCTCACCCGGTCCCCCAGGCCCAGCTTCGCCACCTGCGCTTCAAGGGCAGGACGGACTTCGCCACCGCCCACAATTTCCAGGTGCACGTTCAATTCGCGTGGCGTCTTGGCCACGGCGTCAATGAGGACGTTGACGTGCTTTTCTTCCGCCAAACGTCCGGCAAAGAGCACCGTAGGGTTGGCGTGGGGCTCAATGGTCTCACCGGGCTGGAGCTCGTAGGCGGAGGAGTCAATGCCGTTGGAGAGCGGCAGGACCTTGCGCAGGAACGCATGCTGATGCATGGCTTTGGCAGCAAGTGGCGTGGGCGTGGTGACTACGTCCGCCTGGCCCATGACCTTGCCCATGTCCTTCCAGGAAATGCGGCCAACAATATCCTTGAACCATTGCGGGAACGGCAGGAACGGGTTCAGGTTTTCCGGCATGAAGTGGTTGGTAGCAACCACCCGGATGCCGCGCTTCACGGCCTCGTACAGGACGTGTTCGCCAATCATGTAGTGGCTCTGGATGTGGACAACGTCCGGCTGGACTTTGTCGAACAGCAGGCTGATTTCCTTCTTGATTTCCCAAGGGAAGCAAATACGGAAGTACTCATGGGTAAAAACACCGTGGGAACGCAGCCGGTGGACTGTGGCTTCGTCGCGGAACTCCGTGTAGCTCTTGCCCGTGTCCGGCCGGCAGGCCAACACATGGACGTTGTGCCCGCGTGCCGTCATCCCCTTGGCCAGGCGATAGCCGAACTGTGCGGCACCGTTGACATGCGGCGGATAGGTATCCGCGGCTATCAGAAGGGTAAGGGGCTTGGTGGTGTCGGGAATGGTCACGTGGAGAACTCCTGATGGTCACGGTGCGGACAGTACTGCTTGTGGCACTACTGCGGTGTCGCCGGGTTGCCGGTCCGCTTACAGCGGCGGCGCAAGGTAAAGCTCTGCCCTAGGCCTTCTTGCTGGAAGCCGCCTTCGCGTCCTTCTTGCGTTTGGTGACTTCCGGATGATGCCGGCTCAGGGCAATAACCCCCACGATAGCAAGCGTAGCGGCCACAGCCATGGCGATGGCCATGACGGCGTGGACATCGGGACGAAGCTCACCAAGGATCACAATGCCGATGGCAATGCCCACCATGGGGTCAATAACGGTCAGTCCGGCGATGACCAGATCCGGTGGGCCACCTGAGTAGGCGCTCTGCACGAACCAGGAGCCCAGTCCCCCGGCAGCAACGATGGCGATGAGGGTGTACCACTGGACGTTGAGCAGGAACAGGCCGTTGGGATCGAGCAGGTGCTTGCCGATGATCCGGGTCAGTACGGCAACAAAACCGAACAGCACACCAGCCCCGAGGATGTAGACGAAAGCACTCATGCGGTGTTTGAACAGGACGGCCAGCGTTCCGAAGATCCCTACGGCCAACGCCAGCAGCAGGACGATGGTCAACTCGTCCTCGGCGTTGACGTGGTGGTTCTCCTGGGTGACGAATACTGCCAGCAACACGAACAAGGCAGACCCCGTGACGCAGGCGCTGATGGCCACCACGGTTGCACGGTTGATGCTCAGTCCCTGGTCCTTGGCATTGACCACCGTGGTGATCACCAAGGCAATGGCGCCGATGGGTTGCACCACCGTCAGCGGAGCAGAGACCAGGGCGATGGCATTCATCA